>CANFWT010000001.1 GCA_947450895.1 Comamonadaceae bacterium
TCGAGCTGGTGCAAGTGATTGCGCAGGAGCGGGGCGCTTGCAAGCTGACTCTGGAGGTCTTGGCGGGCAACGACAGCGCGCAGCGCTTGTATGCGCGCATCGGTTTCGCGCAATACCAGCTAAACGCGGCCTTGGGAACGGCGCAATTTTTGCAAAAGTGGCTGGGTTAGGCTTTCGGGCTTGCGCACACCGGGAATTTTTTATTGAGGAAAAAAAGCTACCCCATGGGGTAGCTGTAAAACTTTTCAACACCCCGGATTTTCGGGGTGCCGTATGACACAGTAATGACTCTTTGGCAGTGCGAACGCGCTTGGCCTATCAGTGCGAGGTGTGCCAAGTGGCAGTTGCAGGCACAGCGTGTTCGTGGTTTCATTTTTATGCACAATTTATTTTTCATGTTCTTTCGGATCACGCTATGGAGCTGGCTAATCGTGCTGGCGGGTGCGGTAGCGGCACAAACTCCCCAAGCGTTTAGCTTTGGCGTGTGGGGCGATATGCCCTACAAAAAGGCTGGCGATGATCTCAAACTCCCTGCAGTTTTACGCAGTATCAATGAGTCAGACATTTTGTTTTCTCTGTATGACGGCGATCTCAAAGATGGCAGCTCCGCTTGCACAGATGCGGTTTATACCGAGGCGTTGGCCATGTTCAACAGCCTTGTAAAACCCGTTGTCTACGTGCCCGGTGACAATGAATGGACCGATTGCCACCGTAGCAACAACGGAAGCTATGACGCATTGGAGCGATTGGCGCATCTCCGAAAAGTCATGTTTCCTACGCTCAACAGTCTGGGGCAGACCACACTGGCCTTGCAGCACCAGGGGAAGTTGGGTGAGAAATTTGTAGAAAACACAAGGTTCAGCCACGGTGGCGTGGTGTTTGTCGGTTTTCACCAACCTGGCAGTAATAACAACGCAGTGGCGAGCCCGAAGGACTGCCGCTACAAAAGCGCCCGCGACAACGCGCAATGCGACGCCGCCAATGCCGAGTACTTAGAGCGCGATGCAGCCAATGTGGCCTGGATGACTGCCGCGTTTGAAGCCGCCAAGGCCCAAATGGCTGTAGGAATTGTGTTGGTGTCGCAGGCTGATCCCGGTTTTGATTTGCCAGAGACCGAGGAGGTCAATGAAAGCCTGGATCCGGCTTTGAGCGGCTATCGCAATTTCATGTCCAAGCTGACTGCGCAAACCGAGCAGTTCAAGGGCCAGGTCTTGTTCGTGCACGGTGACACGCATTTCTTCAAAATGGACAAGCCCTTGTACAGCCCCACCAAGCTGCTGCCCAACTTCACCCGCCTACAAACCTTTGGCAGCCCGAGCCTGCATTGGGTGCGCGTAACGGTGGACGTGGCCTCTGAGCAAGTGTTCACCATCCATCCCATGATCGTGCGCCAGCCCTAAACTGGCCTTGGCACCGAGTCGCTGGCGCCTCCTGGTGCCAGCGGCTGTTTTTCGCCTGCGGGCACCAGTAGGCTAGTCGCGGTCTTTGCGGAAAACGACCCACGCGGCGATCGCGGTGAAGCTGACGATCACCGCCACCACAATCCAAAAGCCCGCCGGGTGGTCGGCCAGTGGGATACCGCCCACGTTCATGCCCAAGAGGCCGGCAATGATGTTGATGGGCAGCGCCATCACGGTGACCACTGTCAGCACAAACAGGCTGCGGTTGTTGGCCTCGGCCACACGCCCAGCAATTTCCTCTTGCAAAAGCTTGATGCGCTCTTGCAAAGCAGCCATGTCGCTGAGCGCCACGTTGAACTCCTCGGACGACTGGTGCAGGTCTTCGATATCGGCCTCGCGGATCCATGGTGGCGGCTTCTTCAAAAGGCGAAACAGCGCTGCAGGTTCGGGCGCGAGCAGGCGCTGCAGCCGCACCAGCAGACGGCGCGACACACCGAGGTCCGCACGCTTGGTTTCTAGCCGACCGGCCAGTAACTTGTCTTCGATGGTGTCGATGCGTGCAGTGATTTCGCGCACGATATTGGCCAGCACATCGCCCTGGTCGTGCATCAGATGCACCAGTAGCGCAACCGGAGAGGCGATCGGCACGCCACGGCGCACGGCGTCGCGCAAGCGGTCGACCGAGCGCAGGGCTTGCATGCGGGCGGTGACGATGAGTCTTTCGCTGACGGACAGCCACAAGGTGGAAATATCGGAAGGCTCGAATGAAAAATCGTAGTGCACATCATTGACCACCGCCACCAATGTGCCGTCATCGAGTTCTACTCGCGTAGAACGCGAAGCCTCGCGCAGCGTTTCATAAAAGACCGCAGACAGGTTCAAGTGCTGCCGCAGCCATTTTTCAGTGCTGACCTGGCCTAGATTGAAGTGCAGCCACACAAAGCCTTGCGTTTGGTCCGGATCTGTAAGCCACTGCAGCGCCTGGTCGGCGCCAATGGCCTGCCCAATGCCGTCATTGGAGAAGACAAATCCGCAGATCAGTCCATGTTGATCGGCGCCATAGGTGTCGGTGGGGTTCGTTTGCATAGTGCCTATGGTATGGAATGCGCTGCCAGCAGTCCCTGCGCTATAGCCAGGGCGGCGTCCGAGGTAAATTGGCCCGCAGCAATGCGTTCCATCACCGCGGGTGCAGAAAACTTGGCAAAGGCTTGTACTTCGCCATCTTGATTTCGGGGCGCAAAGCCCTCCGGCAGCGGAAGGTTATAAACATGGAGCACCTCGTCATGCCAGCCCCCAGCTGACGCTTGGCTGATACGGATACTGCCCGCAGCTTGCAGCAATGCCGTAGCACTCGGCACCAGACCGGCTTCCTCCCAGAGCTCGCGTGCTGCGCAGTCAAGCAAAGATTCACCGGTTGGCAGTCCACCGGCGCTCAGGTTGTCCCACAAGCCCGGATCGGTAGCCTTGGTGGCGCTGCGCTGCCCGCACCACAAGTGGCCGTCTGGGGTAAAGCCGTTGATATGCACCGCGTGGCTGAGCATGCCCAGGAACAAAAAACCGGCGCGCTCAATGTGCACAAAATCTTCTCCTGCGGTCTGCGGCGCCAGCGCTTCGTGGCTCCAAAAGCTAAAACGTTCATTGCGCCATCCGCGCAGAAGACCGTTCTTCCGAAGCTGTACCAATGCTGACTCCAAGTACCGACTGCGGTCATCGGCCCTGGCGCACCAACTGTTCCAGCGCAAGCAGTTTGCATCGGCATGGGCACCAGGCAATACCTGTAGCAAGGGCGCCACATGGGTGCGTGGCAGGTACCCCATCAATTGCTTACCACACCACCAGGGTAGGGCGTATTGCGAGGGGCTCCGCCGCGCATCGGACCTTAGTCCCCGCAGCTGCATGATGTGGCTATCGTTCAGGCTGGCAATAAACCGCTGCCGCCCCTCATGGAGCGGGGGCGGCCAGTCCAAGCTGGCCGCCTTTTTGGAGTGATTCAAAATAAAAGTTTTGCTGCCAGAGTCCGGCATCTGGTTCTCCAAGGGTTCAGCAGCTCCATTTGGCGTGTGAAAGTGGTGTGCACCACATCCGGGCTTGTACCGCCATGGTAATGCGCTTCAGGGTCCTTGGCGTGACGTGCACGCACTGGCATGACAGCCCAGATGTAACCATTTATTCATATAAAAAACATATTTTTGTCACCGATATTTAGCAAACTTCAACCGCGTTGCAGCCGTGCTGCCTTGTTGGAGTGAGTTATGGATATTTCGGGTCAGTTGCTTAGTTCGGGTAAACCTTCTAACCCCATTGCGCTACAGGTGGCGGCGTCGGGGTCAACACCTGGCCTGGACCGATTTTGCGCCGCTGCGCCTGCGGCACTGTCGGTCGCCTGGGCGCGTCACCAAGACGATGTGCGGGCTGCCCAAAGGTTGCGCTACGCTGTATTTGCCGGTGAGATGGGTGCGCGCCTGAATACGCCACTGCCCGGGCACGATATCGACTTATTTGACAACTACTGCGAACACCTGTTGGTGCGCGATACATCCAGTGGGCAAGTGATCGGTACCTACCGTGTTCTAACCCCGGTCCAGGCCAAGCGCGTGGGCAGCACGTACAGCGATACGGAGTTTGACCTCACCCGCTTGCGCGGCATGCGCGAGCGCATGGTGGAGTTGGGACGCAGTTGCGTGCACCCCGATCACCGCCATGGAGGCGTCATCATGGCCCTCTGGACTGCGCTGGCGGAATTTATGGTGCGCAACCAGCTCGACACCATGATTGGTTGCGCCAGCGTTCCAATGTTGCACAACGGGATGGTCTGTGGCGATGCCGCTGCCAGCATCTGGCATAAATTGCAGGCCACCCACCTGGCACCTATTGAGCACCAGGTACGGCCACGATTGCCTTTGCCGCTAGACCGGCTGGACGCGATGCTTGATGTAGACCCCCCGGCACTCATCAAAGGCTATTTGCGCCTGGGTGCGAAGGTCCTGGGTCCACCGGCCTGGGATCCGGACTTCAACTCGGCGGATTTGCCCATGTTGATGCGTTTGGCCGATCTTCCGCCGCGTTACCGTAAACACTTTTTGGGCGTGTGAAGCCTTATGCGGGGCATCTCTTGTGTGCGCGTAGACCGAATTTAGCTCGGCATGTGAGATGCAGCTGATTTTTGCAACAATACAAATACAGGTCACAGCCGACATTAGCAAATACATGACAAGCAGTTAAAGTGCCCTTCATGACCTTACCGACCGTCTTTGAAACCGATTCCGTAGGGCCAACATCCAAAGCGTTCCCTGAGGCTGGTCATCCCGAGTTGCTAGACCGAGACCACAGCCTGGTGGCCTTCAACGAGCGGGTATTCAGTTGGGCCGCCCGAACCGATGTGCCCGCGCTCGAGCGATTGCGCTATCTCTGCATAGTCTCCTCTAATTTGGACGAGTTTTTTGAAGTCCGTGCTGCTCCCCATCTGACCGCCAAACGCGCCGACGACCGTGAGGGAAGCTATACCGTGGAGTCCTTCCAGCGCCTGTCCATGGCCGTGCACGACTTGGTGGAACGTCAGTACGCGCTGTATAACGAGTCACTGTTGCCCGCCTTGGACCAGAGCGGGATCAAAATCATCTCCCATGGCGAGCGCAACGCTGCCCAGCGCCAATGGGTCAAGCAGTACTTCCTGCGCGAGGTCCGGCCTTTGCTCATTCCAGTCGGGCTCGACCCGGCACATCCCTTTCCCCAAGTCGCCAACAAGGCCTTGAACTTTATTGTTCGCTTGGGCGGGCATGACGCGTTTGGTCGCAGTAACGAAATCGCGATCGTCAAAGTGCCCAGGGTTTTGCCGCGCATCATTCGGCTCCCCAACCAGGTAGCCGGCAGCAAGGCGGTGTTTGTGGCCTTGACGAGCGTGATCCGAGCGCATCTCAATGAACTTTTCCTCGGTCGTACCGTGGAGCAATTTTCGCAATTCAGGGTGACGCGTCACTCGGACCTTGCGGTCGATGAGGACGATGTGCAAAACCTGCGCACTGCCCTTCGCCAGGGTTTGGTGCATCGCCACTATGGCGAGGCGGTGCGCTTGGAGGTTTCCTCCAGTTGTTCGGAGCACCTTGCCCACTTTTTACTCAAGCAGTTTGATCTGCCCATGATGTCCTTGTACCGGGTTTCAGGGCCGGTGAACCTGGTTCGCCTGACGCAGATGATTGATTTGCTGGCGCGACCGGATTTGTGCTTTAGCCACTACAAAGCTTGTTTTCCACGGCAAATGGACGTGGGTACCAACGTCTTCGAACAACTCAAGCACAGTGACATCATTTTTCACCAGCCGTTTGAGAGCTTCGATGGCGTATTGGCCTTCCTGCGTGCTGCGGTGAATGATCCTGATGTTTTGGCTATCAAACAAACCATCTACCGGACGGGCACCAACCCGTCCATGATGGACTTGCTGCGCGAGGGCGTGCGCAGGGGCAAAGAAGTTACGGTGGTGGTGGAGCTCAAGGCCCGTTTTGACGAAGAGGCCAACATCAATTGGGCCGAAATGCTCGAGTCCATTGGTGCGCAAGTGGTGTACGGTGTTGTGGGGCTTAAAACCCATGCCAAGATGCTCTTGGTCACCCGGCGCGAGGGCCGGGTGCTGCGCCGCTATGGTCATTTGTCCACCGGCAATTACAACGCCACCACCGCGCGCCTTTACACCGACATCAGCCACATCACCGCCAACGCTGCGCTCACCAGTGACATGGAGCAGCTGTTCGTTCTCCTGGCCAGCCAAAGTCGACTACCCCGACCCAAAGAAATGTGGATCGCGCCCTTTTACCTGCACAAAAATCTGTTGCGCATCATCAATGATTTAGGCCGTGCCGCGGGCAAAGGAGAGTCAGCACGTATCGTTCTGAAGATGAACGCCCTGACCGATTTGGCGTTGATCGAAGCGTTGATCCATGCGGGCCGCCAGGGCGTCGAAGTCGACCTGATCGTGCGTGGCGCTTGTATGCTGCCAGCCCGCGTGCCTGGCCTGAGCGACAACATTCGGGTGCGCTCCATCATTGGTCGCTTCCTAGAGCATTCGCGGGTGTTTTATTTTCGACGAGGCGCGCAGGAGGATCTTTATCTGTCCAGCGCCGACTGGATGAACCGCAATATGGTTCGCCGTATCGAGGTGGCATGGCCCGTCAAAGACCCGGCGCAGCGCCAGCGCATCGTCGATGAGTGCTTGTTGGCTTACTTGTACGACGGCGTGGATGCCTGGGACATGGCGCCAGACGGCAGTTACCACCGCGTGCAGAGCAGCCCATCACACCCGGGCCATGGCGCGCAGGCGGCTTTGATGGCCCGTTATGGCGCTGCGAACCTTCGCCGCGCCAAAGGATAGAAACATGGACCTGGTACTTTGGCGGCACGCCGAGGCGATTGATCTGGAACTCGTCGGTGACGATATGTTGCGCACCCTGAGTCCCAAGGGCGAAAAACAAGCTCAGCGCATGGGTGCATGGCTGGACCGTCAGCTCCCTGCGGGAACCAGAGTGCTTTCAAGCCCTGCGCTGCGCGCGGACCAAACCGCGCGTGCCTTAGACCGCAAGTACAAGACCAGCTCCGCGCTCGCCCCCTTGGCAAGCGCGGATGCCTTGTTGGATTTGGTGCACTGGCCCGATGCGAGTGGGTGCGTCTTAGTGGTGGGCCACCAACCCACGCTGGGGCAAACTATCTCGCGGCTTTTAGGCATGAAAGATGCCGATTGCAGTGTCAAAAAGGGCGCAATCTGGTGGCTCAGATTGCGTGAACGCGATGCGATGGAGCAGACCACAGTCGTGGCCGTGCTGTCGCCGGACCTGCTGTAGCGCGCTCAGTTTTTGGAGGGGCGTCCGGTTTTCAGGCTGGGAACTGCTGCAACCGCGGTCAAAAATGCGGCATCTGGCAAGGTCGACAAGAGCTTGATACCGGCGCGTATCAACTCCGTCTTTTTGACGATAGTCTGCAACTGGGCCGCGCGCTGCTTCATCGCCTCAAGCGCCTGGTATTCGGCTTTTGGAATGGTCATGCTGTCGCGCACCATTTTGGGCTTCTTCTCTTTGGTCGCTTTCGCCTCGCTGGGCTTTGTAACCGGTGCCGCAGCGGGTGCGCTTGCTGGCGGCGTAGCCAGCTTTGGCTTGGCAGATTTTGCGATGTCGCTTGCCGGCGCCGTGGTGGACGCCGCCTTGGTTGCGACGGCAACCGACTTTACGGCGGGCTTGGGCACGCTCTTTGTTGCTGCAATTCGCATTTTTGCCGGCGTGGCTGGGGTTGTTTTTTTCGCGGCTGTTTTGCCGGGGGTGGATGCGGCGGAAGTGGGTTCAGTGCTTGCCATGGGATAGTTCCTGCTGATGAATGGTGGTAAATAAACGATACATATAGTTTATATCGTTTTATTTCCCATTTCGCAAGCGCTTAGCCCTCAATAAACTCCACAGGCCAAGCTGTTTTCTGCCATGCCAAGGCCTCTTCGCGCAGCAGATAAGCTGATTGCGGAAACTCCTGAATCCAGGGGCCAGCACAAACTATTTGCAGCTTTGCGGTGGAAGAACAGGCGATGCGTACACCGCTGAGCTCGGGCGTACGCCGTGCATGGCACAAAATGACTGCGAGCCGCAGTGCAAGCAACTGTGCCCGCAAGTCGTCAACTGCCAAGTCTGCTTCGAGCTTGCGCAATTTGCCACGGTGGCCCAGTACCAGCAGACTCAAGCGGTGCAATTCAGCCAATGAAAATCCCATGGCATCGGCGTTGTCCAAAATATACGCACCGTGCTTGTGGTAATCGCTGTGGGAGATATGGCTACCAATTTCATGCAGTTCTGCAGCCCAGTTGAGTTTGCGCACGCTGCGCTCGGCATCCAAAGCGAGCGCTTGAGACTGGGTAGCCACCAATTGACCAAACAAGGCAGTGGCAACCTGCCCAACCCGTGCGCCATGGGTCCGGTCCACGCCAAATTTGCTGGCCAATCGGTTGACGGTTTTGAGCCGCAGGTCGCTGCTTGTCTGGGTATCGCCCTGCAACTCCGACAGCAGGCCGTGGCGCAAACCTCCGGCAGTGGGGTACAGGGTTTGAATGCGCAGCAAACTGAACAGCGCCCTGGTAACGCTCAGGCCGCCACCAATCACAGCTTTACGATCCTCGCGCATGCCGTTGATTTTGATGCGGTCTGTGCTTTGCGCAAGAACCAATTTTTCCAGTAACCAATCCAGGCCCTCCTGGGTCACCGCGCCTTGTGGCCAACCTGCGGCCGTTAGCACGTCACTGATGGCGCTGATGGTGCCCGCCGATCCGTAGGCCACATCCCAGTGCCCTGGGTGGTACGCGTCCAGTGCTTCATCCAAAACTGCTTTGGCTGCGATCTCAGCCATTTCAAAGGCCCGTCTGCTCAGCATGCCATCGGGAAAGTAACGGGTAGACCAGGCGATGCTTCCCACCCGAAACGACTCCATGACCCGTGGCTTCGCACCTTGGCCCAAAATAAGTTCTGTTGAGCGACCGCCAATGTCAATCACCAAACGCCGTTCATCCGAAGGAGGCAGGGATTGGGCCACTCCCAAATAAATCAGTCGGGCCTCTTCGCGCCCTGAAATCACATCGATGGGAAAACCGAGCACTTGAGTGGCCTGCGCCAAAAATGCATCACGGTTGCGCGCTTCACGCAGGGTTTGGGTGGCGACCGCCCGCACTTGATGCGGCATGAAGCCCGACAGTCTTTCGCCAAAGCGTGCCAGACAGTCCCAGCCACTTTGCATTGCGTTATCGGTCAGATTGCGGTCTGCGTCCAGGCCGGCGCCTTGGCGCACCGTTTCTTTGATGTATTCGGTACGTTCAAACGTCCCGTGGTCCACTACGCCAATCTCCAGGCGAAAACTGTTGGAACCCAAATCAATGGCAGCAAAGCGGTTTTCAGAAGTCATTAAAAACGATTTATACAATTTCAACGCGTGAAGGATAGCACCACCGCCGCGCTGCTGGGCGCAAGGGTGTAACGCACAAGAAAAAGCCCAGCAGAAGCTGGGCTTTATGCCGCTGCGCTGCTGGCGCAGGGGCTTATTTTTTGACTGGCGTCATCACCGTGTCAACGATGTGGATCACTCCGTTGGTTGCGACGATGTCCGCCTGAACGACCGCAGCGTTCTCCACCGTCACAAAGTCACCGGCCTTGGACAGGGCCAGCGGGTCACCATTGAGTGCCTTGACGGTACTGTTCTTCACGTCTTTGGCCATAGCGACGCTGGGGATCACATGGTATGTCAGCAGGTCTTTGAGCTTGGCGGGGTGCTTGGCCAAGTCTTCCATGGTGGCGGGTTTGACCGCTTTGAACGCTTCGTTATTGGGCGCAAACACAGTGAACGTTCCCGGCGCCTGCAGGTCCGCCGTCAATCCTGCGGACGTAATCAGGCCGCTGAGGGTGCTCAGCGATGGCGTTTTAGCAATGGTATCGGCCACGCTGGTAGGTTTATCTACCGTGGCGCAGGCGCTAAAGAGGGCCGCTACGGCAAGCAATACGGCAGCGCGACGTGCGGTATCAATGACTTTGGACATGGGCATGTTGTGTATCTCCGGGTTAGAAACCGTGGAAGATAAGACCATAAAGTGACAATCGTGTGACATATCAGGGTATTGTCTGGCTGGAATCTGGCCTCGGCGAGCGCAAATACAGTGGAACAATGTCATTTTTCTGTCACAAATAGTTCTTACATTGCCTTAGTCATTCCAACACATCGAAAAGGTTTTCCATGAAATTTTCACGCAATTACCCAGCCCTAGTGGCCGCTGTCGCCTCGGTGTTGTCTCTGGGCTTGGCCCAGGCGCAAGAAATTACTGGGGCGGGTGCCAGTGCGCCGGCTCCTCTGTACTCCAAGTGGGCCTCGGATTACAACAAGGCGACGGGCGTCAAAGTGAACTACCAGTCGATCGGTTCGGGTGGTGGTATCAAACAAATCGACTCCAAAACCGTCGACTTTGGCGCGTCCGATGCGCCCCAGACGGACGATGCCCTGAAGGCCAAGGGTCAAATTCAGTTCCCCACCGTGGTGTTGGGCGTGGTACCCATTGTCAATGTCAAAGGCATTGAACCCGGCCAGCTCAAGCTCAACGGCCAGGTATTGGGCGACATTTACCTGGGAAAAGTCGCACGTTGGAATGACGCAGCGATCAAGGCACTGAATCCGAATTTGGCTCTGCCAGACGCAGCGATCGCGCAAGTCCGACGTGCAGACGGTTCCGGAACCACGTTTTTGTTCACCAACTATTTGAGCAAGGTCAACGCGGAGTGGAAGTCCAAAGTGGGCGAGGGTGCGGCTGTGAACTGGCCTGTTGGTGCGGGTGGAAAGGGTAACGAAGGCGTTTCGGCATTTGTGGCCCGCCTGCCCAACTCGATTGGCTATGTCGAATACACCTACGTGAAGCAAAACAAGCTGTCCTTTGTGACGATGCAAAACGCTGCAGGCAATTTTGTGGCGCCCGACGACACGGCATTCAAAGCTGCAGCCGCTGGCGCGGACTGGAGCAAGTCGTTTAACCAAATCATCACTAACATGCCTGGCAAAGACAGCTGGCCTATTTCTGGTGCCACGTTTATCTTGATGCATGCCAAACAAGACAAGCCTGCTAATGGCCTCGAAGCCTTGAAGTTCTTTGAGTGGGCTTATCGCACCGGGGACAAGACTGCCAGCGATTTGGAGTACGTTCCTATGCCCAAGTCGGTGGTGGCGGCCATTGAAAAGCTGTGGTCTGAAGTGAAAGACGCTAACGGCAAGCCCGTTTGGACCAAGTAAGTTAAGGTTCAGCCCCTCTTGGTCGCCGGTCTTTCCGGCGGCCGCTTCAAACCCACCGATCGCTAACAATGGCTCAACCACTCTCCATGAAAAGACCCCGGTCTGGCCCTTGGGCCGATCAGCTATTTGGCTATTTCGCGAAAGGCTCCGCATTGCTCACGCTGGGGCTTTTAGTGGCGATACTCGGCTCGCTGACTCTGAGTGCGTGGCCTGCGATAGATAAATACGGGCTCTCTTTTTTGACCAACACCGCTTGGGATCCAGTCAAAGAAGAGTTTGGTGGACTGGTCATGATCTATGGCACGATTGCCACATCAGTGATTGCACTGGTGATTGCGGTCCCAGTGAGTTTTGGCATCGCGATGTTTCTGACAGAGTTGTCCCCGGCCTGGCTGAAAAGGCCGCTGGGAACGGCCATCGAGTTGCTGGCAGCGATCCCATCGATCGTTTACGGCATGTGGGGTTTGCTGGTCTTTGGACCCGTCCTCGCAACCTATGTTCAGCAGCCCTTGCAAGAGTTGCTCTCTGGCGTCCCTGTGTTGGGTGCACTGGTGTCTGGCGCGCCGGTTGGCATTGGCATTTTGTCGGCTGGAATTATCTTGGCCATCATGATCATTCCTTTCATCTCTTCAGTGATGCGGGACGTTTTCGAGGTTACGCCCGCGCTTCTTAAAGAGTCAGCTTACGGCCTGGGAGCCACTACCTGGGAAGTCGTCTCCAAGGTGGTTTTGCCCTACACCAAAGCGGGTGTCATTGGGGGCATCATGCTGGGCCTGGGACGGGCGATCGGGGAGACCATGGCCGTCACCTTTGTCATCGGCAACTTCAATCAGCTCGATTCGCTGAGCCTGTTTCAAGCCGCCAACAGCATTACCTCTGCATTGGCCAACGAATTCGCCGAAGCGGGCCAAGGATTGCACCAGGCCGCATTGATGTACCTTGGCTTGGTACTGTTTTTCATCACCTTTGTCATTCTTTCTTTGTCCAAGCTTTTGCTGGCGCAATTGCGCAAAGGCGAAGGATCTAAAACATGAGCGCCACAATCAACAGCGGTGCGGCAGTGCGAGCGGTGGGCACGAGCGATGGCTACGCGGCACGCGCACAGAAGTTCTCTCGTCGCAAGCGCGTAGACCAATTGGCAACCGGATTGGCCTTGTTGGCCATGGCCTTTGGCTTATTTTGGCTATTCTGGATATTGCTTCAAACCGTCATCTTGGGAATCGGTGGCCTATCCTTGGCTACCTTGACCCAAATGACCCCTGGGCCCAACGAAGAGGGCGGTCTGGCCAATGCGATTTATGGCTCGTGCCTGATGGTCGGTCTGGCAACGTTCGTTGGTACGCCCATTGGCATCATGGCTGGTATTTACCTCGCGGAGTTTGATCGCACCGGTTGGCTGGCTAATGTCACGCGCTTTGTTAACGATATCTTGTTGTCGGCGCCATCGATCGTGATCGGACTGTTCGTCTACGCGATTGCGGTGAACCCGGTACACACGTTTTCTGCGTTTGCTGGCGTTTTGGCCTTGGCGCTGATTGTCATTCCCGTTGTAATCCGCACCACAGAGAACATGTTGCAACTGGTTCCTCCGGGCTTGCGCGAGGCTGCTTACGCGCTGGGCTCACCGAAGTGGAAGGTGATCATCAGTATTACGCTGAAATCAGCGCGCGCTGGCGTGATCACGGGTGTGCTCTTGGCGGTGGCGCGCATCGCGGGAGAGACGGCTCCGCTGCTGTTTACGGCCTTGAGCAACCAGTTCTGGACATCAAGCCTTGGCCAGCCCATGGCAAGCCTGCCGGTCACGATTTTCAAGTTCGCAATGAGCCCCTACGAAAACTGGCAAAAGTTGGCTTGGGCGGGGGTGTTCCTGATCACTCTGGCTGTACTGGGTCTCAATATCGCGGCGCGCGTGCTAACGCGGGTCAAAAGCTGACGCTAGCGGCAACGCTCTAACCATTCGTACCCGAAAGTATTCCTATGCACCACACCGATACCGGCACCATTCAGACCAAGATTGCCGTCAAGGACCTGAATTTTTACTACGGCAAGTTCCATGCGCTCAAAAATATCAATTTGGACATTCCCGCAGGCAAAGTGACGGCCTTTATCGGCCCGTCGGGCTGCGGCAAGTCGACTTTGCTGCGGGTTTTTAACCGCATGTTTGAGCTTTATCCTGAGCAGCGCGCTGAGGGCCAAGTCATGCTCGATGGCGAAAATTTACTCACCAGCAAAGAAGATGTTGCCTTGCTGCGCGCCAAAGTGGGCATGGTGTTCCAAAAGCCCACGCCCTTTCCGATGTCGATTTTTGACAATATTGCGTTCGGCGTGAAGTTGTTCGAGGACCTCAATACCACCGATATGGAAGAGCGCGTCGAGTGGGCACTGCGCAAATCCGCACTGTGGACGGAGGTCAAAGACAAACTCAACCAAAGTGGCTCCAGTCTCTCGGGCGGTCAGCAGCAGCGCCTGTGCATTGCGCGCGGCATTGCCATCAAGCCAGAAGTTTTGCTCCTCGACGAGCCGTGTTCGGCACTGGACCCCATTTCAACGGCAAAGGTCGAGGAGTTGATTGTTGAGCTCAAGACCGATTACACCGTGGTGATCGTGACCCACAATATGCAGCAGGCCGCCCGTTGCAGCGACTACACGGCATACATGTACTTGGGCGACCTGATCGAATTTGGTGCCACCGAGCAGATGTTTTTTAAGCCGACCCGCAAGGAAACCGAAGACTACATCACGGGTCGCTTTGGTTGAGTGCCGGTCGCACCACGAGGCGCTTCACCATCTGCTTTGCCTATCGCATTTGAACAGGAAATTTTCATGCCCGACAAACACCTTTCCACCCAATTCGACAGTGAGTTGACCTCGGTATCTTCCCGGGTCATGGAACTCGGCGGACTGGTCGAATCCCAAATACGCCAAGCGATTTTTGCGCTCCAGCATTTCAACAAGGACGTGGCGCATGAAGTGACGGCCAACGAAGTGCGCGTCAACGCCATGGAAATCGAAATTGACCGGGATCTGTCCTCCATCATCGCCCGGCGCCAGCCCACCGCGCGTGATTTGCGGTTGTTGATTGCCATCTCCAAGACCACGGCCAATTTGGAGCGTGTGGGTGACGAAGCGGAGAAAATTGCCCGCATGGTCTGCTCCATTATTGACGGTGGTGCACCACGGGCCTTGCCTTCGCTGGAGTTGCGCTATGCGGCCGATTTGGCATCGGGCTTGCTCAATAAGGCGCTCGACGCTTTTGCCCGACTGGATGTGAATGCGGCGCTCAGCATCCTCAAGGAGGACGATCTCATCGACAAGGAGTTCGATGGTTTTGTGCGCAAACTCATTACCTACATGATGGAAGACCCGCGCACCATTTCCGCGAGCCTGGACCTGCTGTTCCTGGCCAAAGCCATTGAGCGCATTGGTGACCATGCCAAAAACATTGCAGAGTTCATCATTTACGTGGTGAAGGGCGAAGACGTCCGTCACAGCTCAATGGATCGGATTGAGTCTGTCATCAAATGAGAACCATGCCTGCCGTGTTGGTGGTGGAAGACGAGCCCGCCATTGCCGAACTGATTGCTGTGAATTTGCGGCACAACGGCTTTCGTCCTACCTGGGCGATGGACAGCGCCAGCGCGCAGCGCGAGATGGATGCTGCTTTACCGGATTTGATCTTGCTCGACTGGATGCTTCCCGGCGAAAGCGGTCTGTCGCTGGCTAAGCGCTGGCGCGCCAACGAGCGCACCAAGGGCGTGCCTTTGATCATGCTGACGGCGCGGGGAGACGAGGCCGACCGCGTTGCCGGCCTTGACGCGGGCGCAGATGATTACATTTCCAAACCTTTTTCCACCAAAGAGCTTTTGGCGCGTGTGCGCGCGGTACTTCGCCGCCGTGCGCCGGAACAAGACGGCGAGGCGATTGTCATCGCCGGGCTGAGTTTGGATTCGGCTACCCATCGCGTCTCATTTGTGGATCAGCCGCTTAAATTAGGACCCACCGAGTTCAAGCTACTGCACTATTTGATGGGCCATGCCGAGCGCGTACACAGCCGGGGACAGTTGCTCGACAAAGTATGGGGCGACCACGTATACATTGAAGAACGGACCGTCGACGTGCATGTAAAGCGCTTGCGTGAGGCGCTGGGAGCGGCTGGCGCTATGGTGGAGACCGTGCGCGGTGCAGGGTATCGATTGACATCCAAGCCGTCCGTGGCTGTACCCGGGGCCGCCAAGGCGCAGCTTGGATAGGTTTTGATCTCGCGCACCTTAGGGCGACTGCTGAGCTTTGCCCCCTTTCAAATGCTGGGCGCTGCCTTTGGTTGGTGGTTCAGTACCCAGTTTTTGCCTCCAAGTCAAAGTGGCCTGGCTTGGGCGCTCGCATGCGCTTTGCTGTCAAGTTACGCATGGCACGTGCTCGATGTGGCGCTGGCCATGCGTTTGCTGCACTGGCTCAACTTCGGTGACATTTCGCGAACCCGCGTCGGTGTTGGCCTGTGGGGAGATATTTCAGACCGCGTGCGGCGCCTGATGCGCTCGCAGGACCGGGCTGTGGCGCAGCGCGATGACAGGTTCCAAGATTTTTTGGCGGCAATGCAGGCCTCGCCCAACGGCGTGGTGTTGCTCGATGAAGACCTGCGAATCGAGTGGTGCAACCAGTCGGCGCAATCGCACTTCGGCCTGGACGTGAGCCGCGACTTGTTGCAACACTTTGGCAACTTGGTGCGGGATCCTGGATTTGGCGCTTATTTGGCGGCGGGTGATTTCGAGCGTGACGTGCTCATGCCCGGCCGACGTAGCACCTTGGCCAAGCCCGTGCGCTTGTCGGTGCATATGCATCCCTATGGGGACGGGCGAACCTTGCTGCTATCGCGCGATGTGACGGCCGTGGAGCAGGCCGAGGCCATGCGGCGCGATTTTGTGGCCAACGTGTCCCATGAAATCAGAACGCCACTGACGGTGCTTTCCGGCTTTATTGAGACGCTGCAAAGCCTCAACCTGTCTGATTCTGAGCGGGTGCAATACCTTCAGCTGATGGCCCAGCAAGCCGATCGCATGCAGTCGCTGGTCAGCGATCTGTTGACGCTGTCCCGTTTGGAGGGGAGTCCCTTGCCTTCGGCACAGGAATGGGTTCCTATGGGGCCGATTTTTGACCAGTGCCGCCAGGAGGTCACCGAACTGTCGCGCGTCTTGTGGGGGCAGCCCCAAGGCCTCGAATTTGACATTGAGTCCGGAATCTGCGTTGCTGGATCCGCCGTCGAGCTTCACAGCGCAATGCTCAACCTTATTGGTAACGCCGTGCGCTACACCCCTGAAGGCAAAAATATCTATGTCCATTGGCGCGCACAAGGTGACGGCAGCGCAGTGTTCGAGGTCCGAGACGAAGGCGTTGGCATTGCCGCTGAGCACATTCCACGCCTGACGGAACGTTTCTACCGGGTCGACCGCAGCCGTTCGCGCGACACCGGCGGCACGGGTCTGGGCCTGGCCATCGTCAAGCATGTGACGCAGCGCCATGGTGCGGAACTTTCGATTGTCAGTACCCCGGGCGAGGGTTCCACCTTCAAAGTGCATTTTGGGCAGGCCAGGGTCAAAATCCCGTCAGAGCCTACTTGCGCTGCATAAGCCATACCGCATTGGACGCGTCCGCAGGGTGCGCGATAAAGACTTTGGCTCTCCACAAAGTGGTGTCGATGGTAGGTGGCACCTCGCCGGCGTTGGTGGGTTGGGCTAACAGCCACGGGCAGTGCACCAAGGTTCCGGCCACGACCATCGGACGATCCAAGGCCCATTGCAATGCTGCGATTTGGTCCGCGCCCAGGCCCTGAACTTCAAGGCACCCGGGCCTGTCCACGTGCTTCGCCACGCCTTCTGTCAACACCGCATAGCCCTGGGTGTAATCCAGCAAAGGCAGCCAGAGTGTCATCAGTAGCGACCAGCACCAGACCGCTCCGCCCGCCGGCAAGATCAGACTTTTCCAAAGTGCGGCGCGTTGTCGGCTGGTGCGCCAGCGTACCAGCGCACTCCAAAACGCCGTTGCTGCCAGAGCGAGCACCATCGCAATGGCAGAAAATTCGGGTCGAAATCCCGGTGCCAACCGCGCCACGTTGGCTGCGGGCTGGCTGGGAATGCCTGTTTGCATCGCCAGCCACACCACCCACACCACCAGGCCGCAGCCCGAGAAAAACAGCAGGGTAAACCAGTCGATCAAAGAGGCAATTTGGCGCTGCAGTGTGGGCAGCGAAAAAGCAGCCAAACTGGCTATAGCCGGCAGCCCCAGCAATAAAGTACGGTCCGATGCGCCCGTAAAAAGCGTGGCCACCAGGGTTACCGTCAGCATCCACAGCGGTAAGGCGATATGCCGGCTGCCGACATATTTCCGCCAACGCCAAACCGCCCACAAGGCCAGTGGCCACGCAGGCCAGGTAAACCACACCAACAATTGAGCGTACCCGTTCCAGTCGATCCATTGGGCGTGCGGGGCAATAATCTTCCATTGCCAGAGGTGCGTTGCGGCCCCAAGGGTCGCGCTTGCGGCGCAAGCCAAGACCAGCGCAGCAACCGTCGCGCGACGGCTGCGCTGGGTGGCCGGGTCTATGGCTTTTTTCTGCTCCCACAGTGTGATGCCGGCACATCCAAAACCATAGAAAAACGCCAGCGTGGGCGCGCCGCTGAGGGTCAGGCCTGCGAGGCCAAAAAGGCAAGCCAGTCCTCCAAGTCGCCATCGGTAGGGTAGCGCGCAGACGCCGTAGAAATACAGCCCCACACATCCAAGTTGCGCCAGTGCCGGTGTGGTCTCATGGCCCAACTGTGCTAATCCCAGGCAGGCGAGCAAGGCCAGCAGGCTGCCATCAGCAACCGTGCGGGCATAGTCGTTGGGCTGGGCCTGGCCACCAAAGGCGAAAGCCACTGGCTGCGCCTGTGGTCCTTTTGCGAGGTAGTAAGTACCGTACCAGGTCGCCGCCATTGCAAAGGTCAAAAACAGCGCAAAGGGCAGGCGAACCAACCACAGCGCAGCATCGGTTCCGGGCGCTGATTGCAAAATCCACGCACCTAGCCAATAGGGTAGCAAGGCGTTGGGTTCGGACGCGATACCTAGCAAGGTGGGGTGCAACCAGTCCGCCCTGCCCGCAGCGAGCTCCGCCATAAAGCCCATGGCAGCCATATCGGCGCTTTTCCAGCCGCCGCGCCCGACGAAACCAGCCACAACGTAGACGACGCAAAGACCCAGCAATACCGCGCGTGGCAAGCGTTTGACAGCGGCTTGGCTAACGACGGCGGGGGTGGTGACATGCACAGTATCGGATTCCAAAAAAAAAGCAGCCAGGCGACCCGGGCTGCTTTCTTGCAAAAGACCGGACAAGCGTCCGGACCGATATTACTTCGCTGTCGTAACGCTGGTCTTGCCAAAGCGGTTGCGGAATTTCTCCACGCGTCCACCCATGTTGTCCACCGACTTCTGTGTGCCTGTGTAGAAAGGGTGCGACTCGCTCGACGTGTCAAGCTTGTAGAGGGGCAGTTCGCGCCCGTCTTCCATCTTGATCATTTCCTTGGTGTTGGCGCAGGAACGGGTCACAAACTTGAAGTTGTTGGACAGGTCCATGAAGCAAACTTCACGGTAGTTGGGGTGAATTCCAGATTTCATATATCGTCCATCAGTTGCGCCAGCCGCATCGAGCCCTCGGGCAAACCCTTGCCCAATCCAAAACTCAGTGTACTTGACGCGCAGTAAAGCCTCTTAGTATAAACCAGCGTCCTTGGCTAACCGCCGCGTCTCATCATGTCGAAAAATTCGCTATTGGTTTTGGTGGCGCGCATTTGCTTGAGCACCATTTCCATCGCCTCAATCTCGTCCATGTTGTACAAAAACTGGCGCAGGATGCGGGTTTTTTGCAGGATGTCGGGCGCCAGCAACAGCTCTTCGCGCCGAGTACCACTGCGGTTAAGCTGAATAGAGGGAAACACACGTTTCTCGTACAGGCGGCGGTCCAGGTGGATTTCCGAGTTGCCCGTGCCCTTAAATTCCTCAAAAATAACCTCGTCCATGCGGCTGCCGGTATCGACCAATGCGGTGGCAATAATGGTCAAAGAGCCGCCTTCCTCGACATTGCGCGCCGCACCTAAAAAGCGTTTGGGCCGCTGCAGCGCGTTGGAGTCCACGCCACCGGTTAGCACTTTACCGCTGGAAGGCACCACGTTGTTATAGGCGCGCGCCAGGCGTGTGATGGAGTCAAGCAAAATAACCACGTCTTTTTTCAGTTCGACCAAGCGCTTTGCACGCTCGATCACCATTTCAGCCACATGCACGTGGCGCGACGCGGGTTCGTCAAACGTGGATGCGATCACCTCGCCCTTGACGGTGCGCTGCATTTCAGTCACCTCTTCGGGGCGTTCGTCTACCAGCAACACCATCATGTGGCTGTCGGGGTAGTTGGCCGAAATGGCATGGGCAATGTGCTGCATCATCACTGTCTTACCGCTTTTTGGCGGCGCTACGAGTAAAGCGCGCTGGCCTTTGCCGATCGGAGCAATGATGTCAATGATGCGGCCTGTGATGTTCTCGTCGCTCTTGTTGTCCTGCTCTAGGCGCATTTGCACTTTAGGAAACAAGGGCGTCAGGTTCTCAAACATCACCTTGTGCTTGTTGCTCTCGGGTGAGTCGCCGTTGACCTTGTCAAGCTTGTTGAGCGCGAAGTAGCGTTCGCCATCCTTTGGCGTGCGGACCTCGCCTTCAATCATGTCGCCGGTGTGCAGGTTAAAGCGGCGTACTTGGCTGGGGCTGATGTAAATGTCGTCAGTGCTGGCGGTATAGCTGGTGTCCGGGCTGCGCAAAAAGCCAAAGCCGTCGGGCAAAATTTCTAGCACTCCATCAGCAATGATTTGCTCGCCGGTACGTGCACGCTTCTTGATGATGGCGAACATCAATTCCTGCTTGCGCATGCGGCCCGTGTTTTCGATTTCAAGCTCTTCGGCCTGCTTGAGGACTTCCGACACGTGCAGTGCCTTGAGTTCGTTTAAGTGCATGGAATGGGTCCCGTGGGGGAGGTTGACCGAAGGTTCGGAGGTACAAAAATCAGGGGAAGGTCAGATGATTGCCGCAATGCGAGAGGCGACATTTGCGCATCCGAGTTCATGAGCGTTGCAGCTGCTGGCATCTGCGGAAGATGCATGAACGCAATAATTATGACAGGAAATCGGCAGGCAAAAATAAACCGGGCAAACCCGGTTTATTTTTGCCTGCGCCAAATCACTTTTGCCCGCTGCCGCCTTGGTGCGCCAGCAGGGTACTTAGATCTGTTCGTCGATGAAAGCAATCAATTGGGACTTGCTCAAGGCGCCGACTTTGGTGGCGGCTAATTTGCCTTCTTTGAAGAGCATCAGGGTGGGGATGCCGCGGATACCAAACTTCGCTGGAATCTCCCGGTTTTCGTCTACGTTCATTTTTGCAATCTGCAACTTGCCTTCGTAGGCCACGGACACTTCGTCCAAAATGGGGGCGATCATCTTGCAGGGGCCACACCATTCCGCCCAGTAGTCCACCAAAATCGGGTGTGCAGCTTGAAGCACATCGGCTTCAAAAGTGGCGTCGGTGATGTGTTTGACGAGTTCGCTGGCCATGGTAATTTCCTTTGGTGTAGGGTGGTCTTTGTTAGTGAAATCGATTGTGACAGAAAGCAGAGAAGGACAGCCTCGAGGCCACGCTATGAACGGTATAGAAAAAATTGCCAGCGCGCCGTGCGCTGTGGCAGCCCAGACCTCAATAAAGCACCGCCATGCAGCTTGACTTGCACGTCGTGGTGGTTGGAGGCGGCCCTGCCGGCTTGATGGCGGCGCAACGCTTGGGCGAAGCGGGCCACACCGTGCACTTGTTTGACGCGATGCCTTCGGTAGGGCGCAAGTTTTTGCTGGCGGGCAAAGGCGGCCTGAACCTGACGCATTCCGAGGCGGTGGAGGCTTTTGCGAGTCGCTTTTCGGGCCGGCGCTCGGTGTTGGCGCCCGTACTTGGCGACTTTGATGCAGTAGCCGTGCGCGCCTGGGCCCAAAGTCTTGGCGTGGAGACGTTCGTCGGCACCTCTGGCCGTGTGTTTCCCTCTGACTTAAAGGCGGCGCCTTTGCTACGCGCCTGGCTGGCGCAGTTACGCCATCCCCCGCACGGTGCGCCTGTGCAATTCCACATGCGTCACCGGTGGCTCGGTTGGGACGAGCAGAACAGGCTGCTTTTCAACGCCCCGCAGGGCGCGGTGCATGTGCAGGCCAAGGCGGTGGTGCTGGCGCTAGGCGGCGGCAGTTGGGCGCGGCTGGGTTCTGATGGGGCATGGTTCGGTCATTTGCAACAGCGTGGCGTGGAGTTGGCGCCACTGCTGCCGGCCAATTGTGGATTTGATGTGGCTGGCGGATGGAGTCCATTCTTCGCAGAAAAATTTGCCGGCCAGCCTTTCAAGACCGTGGCGGTAACTGTGCCTGGCGAACATGCGGACGCGGCGCCTTTATTTCAGCGCAAAGGCGAGTTTGTCGCTACCGCCACGGGGGTCGAGGGCAGCCTGATTTACGCCGCCTCCCAGCCCTTGCGCGACGCCCTGCTACGCACCGGGCAGGCCCAATTTCAGCTGGACTTGCTGCCGGACATGCCACCCGAGCGCGTATTGGCCGAAGTGCGCCACCCGCGCGGTTCGCGCTCGCTGTCGAGCCATTTGAAGAGCCGCTTGCATTTGGACGGCATCAAGGCGGCCGTGTTGCGCGAGTGCGTGCCCAAAGCGACGTTCGACGACCCGGTAGCCTTGGCGGCGGCCATCAAGGCCGTGCCCATTGCGCTGCAGGCTACCCGTCCTTTGGACGAAGCGATCAGCAGCGCAGGCGGTGTGCGCTTTGAAGGCTTGACCGATGGTTTGATGCTCAAGCAGTTGCCTGGCGTGTTTTGCGCGGGGGAGATGCTCGATTGGGAGGCGCCTACCGGTGGCTATTTGCTCAGCGCTACGCTGGCCACGGGTTTTCGTGCTGCCCAGGGCGCCATGGACTACTTGCGCGCTGTTTGAGGGGTTGACGAGCCTTACCCCGGCACTGGCTCCACAGTTAGGGCTGCTTGGTTCCCCACCTGACCCGGTTGGCCGCTTCACCATGCGAGGAGGCCCGTCAGCACCGATTGTAATGCCAGGCCTTTTAGCGCGCGCCCGTAGAATCTGGGCATGTCTTACCTCGTGCTCGCCCGCAAGTACCGCCCGCGCAATTTCGCTGAAATGGTGGGCCAGGACCACGTGGTGCAAGCGCTGAGCAACGCCTTGACCACGCAGCGCCTGCACCACGCCTATCTGTTTACCGGCACGCGCGGCGTGGGCAAGACCACGGTGTCGCGCATCCTGGCGAAATCGCTCAACTGCCAGGGCGTGGACGGGCAGGGCGGCATCACCGCCACGCCCTGCGGCGTGTGCCAGGCCTGTGCCGACATCGACTCGGGCCGTTTTGTCGACTACACCGAGCTGGACGCCGCGTCCAACCGGGGCGTGGATGAAGTGCAAGCCCTGCTGGAGCAGGCGGTGTACAAACCGGTGCAAGGGCGCTTTAAGGTCTTCATGATCGACGAGGTGCACATGCTGACCAACACGGCGTTCAACGCCATGTTGAAGACACTGGAAGAGCCGCCGGCCTACCTGAAATTTGTGCTGGCCACCACCGATCCGCAAAAGGTGCCGGTCACCGTGCTGTCGCGCTGCCTGCAGTTCAACCTGCGGCCCATGGCGCCCGAGACGATTCGGGAACATTTGACCCAGGTGCTGGGGCAGGAGTCCGTGGCGTCCGACCCTCAGGCATTGCGCTTGCTGGCCCGCGCAGCGCGCGGCTCCATGCGCGACGCCCTGAGCCTGACCGACCAGGCGATTGCCTTTGGTGCGGGCGCCTTGTCCGAGGCCACGGTGCGCACCATGCTGGGCAGCGTGGACCGCAGCTATGTTTTTCGCTTGATCGAGGCCTTGGCGCTGGGTGATGGCCGCACGGTGGTGGAAACTGTCGACACGCTGCGCCTCAATGGCCTGAGCGCCGCCTCTACGCTGGAGGAAATGGCCACGGTCTTGCAGCGCATGGCGGTGCTTCAAACCATGGGGCCAGCGCCCTCGGACGGCGACGACGACAGCGATACCGAGGCGCATGACACGGCGCGCCTGGCAGCGTTCCTGCCCGCAGACGAAACGCAACTGCTCTACAGCATCTGCCTCCACGGTCGTGGCGACCTCGGTCTGGCGCCCGACGAATACGCGGCTCTCACCATGGTGTTGCTGCGCCTTTTGGCGTTCAAGCCGACAGCTGCGCAGGGTGGGCGTGTGCTACCTGCGCGCAGCGCGTCCTTGGCGGAAAAAAAAACTCTGAATAGTGCCCCTGCGGTGGTGTCTGCGCCTTTACGAGGGCCGGACGCTGCGGTTTCGCTGCCGCCCTCGGTTGCAGCACCGCGCGCGGTGCAGCCTTGGGAAGACCATCCCGCGCCGTCCGCAGCGGGGGATGGGGTGCTTCCAGAGCCCGCTGAACGCGTCGATCGCCATGCTTTGCCCCCCCTGACCATTCCGGCACCAGAGGCGGTCTCTGGAAAGGTCCAGGCGACGGTTGCCTTGTACTCAGAAAGTGGGGCGGTGCCGCCTGGGCAAATTTTGCCGGTGCGTGCCACCCCCGTCTGGGACGATGCACCGGAAGCTGACGAGGGCGACGGTGGCGAAGTTTTTGTCACGCCTGTGCCCCGTACTGCGCCCGTTGACCACCGCGTGGTAGGCGTACCCGTGCGTCAGCAAGCTGAGAGCCGGGCCGACGCCGCCGCCGCCTCCCAGGCTACGCCGGTGTTGATCCCTACGGAGGAGGGCGACTTTTGGCACGCCACGGTTCAGGCCCTGGTCGATGCGCAGGCGATTGGCGCCATGGTGCGTGAGCTGGCACTGCAGTCGCAGCTCGTCGCTCGTGACGACGGCCAGTGGCTGCTGCGCGTCGAGCGCGAGTCGCTCAACCAGAGCGGCAGTCGTGATCGGCTTACGCTGGCGCTCAAAGACGCCGGTTTCGAAGTCGCACTGGCCGTCGAAGTGGGCCGCGTGACCGACACTCCGGGGCGGCGCAATGCCAGGGCGAGCGCCGAGCGCCAATTGGCTGCCGAACAGTTGATCTACGCCACGCCGCTGGTGCAAAACCTGATGCGTGATTTCGGCGCCAAGGTGGTACCCGGCTCCATCCGTCCGCTCTGATTTTTTTCATTCCCAGCCCTTATTTATCCAAAGGAATCGCCCCATGTTCAACAAAGGACAACTCGCCGGCCTGATGAAACAAGCCCAGGCCATGCAAGACAACATGAAAAAGGCCCAGGACGAACTGGGCAATATTGAAGTCAGTGGTGAGTCTGGCTCTGGCCTGGTCAAAGTCACCATGACGTGCAAGCACGAGGTGCGCCGCGTTACCATCGATCCCAGCTTGCTGGCAGACGACAAGGACATGCTCGAAGACCTGGTGGCTGCCGCCTTCAACGCCGCCTTGCGCGTGGCAGAAGAAACGTCGGCACAAAAAATGGGCAAGATCACGGCGGGTATGCCTGGCTTGCCCGGTGGCATGAAACTTCCCTTTTAAGGCCTTGATGCAAGACGCGATGGGTTCTGTGCATGTCTGACGCGCATTCGCTCGACACCCTGATCCAGGCACTGCGGCGGCTGCCGGGCGTGGGGGTCAAGTCGGCGCAGCGGATGGCGTTTCACCTTCTGCAGCGCGACCGAGCAGGTGCCCAAGCGCTGGCGCGCGCGCTCATGGAGGCGACCGAAAACGTGCACCACTGCGAACGCTGCCACACGCTCACCCAGGACCGTATTTGCGCCACTTGCCTGGACACCCGGCGCGACCACACCCAACTTTGCGTGGTGGAGACGCCGGCCGACCAGGCGGCGCTGGAGCGCACCGGCGCCTACCGGGGCTTGTACTTTGTGCTCATGGGCAAGCTCAGTCCGCTCGACGGCATTGGTCCGCATGACCTGGGTTTGCAAAAGCTGTTCACGCGGGCCTGCGACGGCATCGTGCAGGAGGTTATTTTGGCCACTAACTTCACCGCCGAGGGCGAGGCCACGGCCCATGTGATCGCCGAGGGCCTCAAAGCCAAAGGCCTGCAGCCCACGCGCTTGGCGCGCGGCGTGCCCGTGGGCAGTGAGCTTGAATACGTTGACTTGGGTACGATTGCCCATGCGCTGGTGGACCGTCGTTAAACGCTGCGGAACCTCTGTCTGCGCCGGCCAGCCGCAGTTGCCCACCTTTTGATGAAAGCCGTTTACCCATGCCTACCGATTCATTCAGCCTCGATTACTGGTGCGTATTGATGGCCGCGCTATTGCCCGTGGTTTGCGCTGGCATCGCCAAGAGCAAGGCCTTTGGCAAGCCGGTGGAGCAGGGTGGTTTTGACAACGCCAACCCAAGGGAATGGCTGCTGCGCCAGTCTGACTGGCGCGCTCGCGCCAATGCGGCGCAGGCCAATAGTTTCGAGGCATTGCCGTTTTTCATTGGCGCGGTGCTGATTGCGCACCAGTTGGGCGCAAACCAGTCCTTGCTCAATGTGTTGTCAGTTGCTTATATCGGCTTGCGCATCGCCTACATCGCCGCCTATGTGGGCAACCGGGCCAGCTTGCGAACGCTGGTTTGGGTCAGCGCGCTGGCGGTGAATACGGCGATTCTTTTTGCCGGTTACCGTTGAGCAAGGGGTCCTTCAATCGCCTGCGTCTATTGCGCAGGCGTTAGGCTTTAGGCCTTTTCGCTGCCTCGGGCGGCGATTTTTTGGCAACCTGGCGCGGCTTGGCCTTAGGGACGGCGCGCGGCGCGGCCTGCGGCGCAACGTCGGGTTTGGCATTGGACGCGTTCACCGAGACGTACACCACCACAGTTTGTCCCGCCTTGAAAGTGGCATTAGCAGCCACTTTATTCCACTGCGCTACGTTGGCTGCGCTCGTGGTGTAACGGCGGGCAATACTGGTCACCGAATCACCCTTGCGGGCGCGCAAAGTCTTGCGCACCTGCACGATCTCAGGGGCAAAGCTCACTTGGCCAAGGTCGGCCACGGTCTCGGTGACGTCGGGTTGCGCGGCGGCGGTACGCGGCACCAGCAGTGCTGATCCGGGTTTGATCAAAACGCCTTTAGGGATGTTATTGAGTTCGCGCAACTGTGCCTCGCCCATGCCCACTTGTTTGGCTGCGTCGGCCACCCGCAGGGTGCCTGGCGCCAGCCACACCGTCCAGCTCGCCAAGCGGGAACCTGAAAAACGGTCCAAGTTTTGCTGGAATACGTCGGCGCTGTCCCACGGCAGCAATATTTGTGGCGTCCCTGCTGCGAGGATGACAGGCTTGTTGAGTGAAGGATTGAGGGCTTTAAAGTCTTCGAGCGGCACTTCAGCCAATTTGGCAGCCAGCGTGACGTCAATATCCCTTCGGATGTTGACGGTCTGAAAATAAGGATGGTTGTCGATGCGTGGCAGTTCACTGCCAAAGGACTGCGGACGGGCCACAATATTTTTGATCGCCTGTAGCTTGGGGACGTAAAACTGTGTCTCCATCGGCATGGTCAGGTCGGTATAGCCGGTACCCAGGAGCAGTCGCTCATTTTTTGCAATCGCCCGGCCCACGCTGCCTTCGCCCCAGTTGTAAGCCGCAAGCGCCAGATGCCAGTCACCAAACAGGCCGTAGAGTTTTTGCAGGTAGTCCAGCGCAGCGCGGGTCGAGGCCAGTACATCACGACGGTCGTCGCGAAATACGTTTTGCTTAAGTTCAAAAGTCCGGCCAGTGGCTGGCATGAATTGCCACATGCCAGCGGCCTTGGCGCTGGAGACGGCTTGGGGATTGAAGGCGCTCTCGACAAAGGGCAGCAGCGCGAGCTCGGTGGGCATATTGCGCAACTCAAGCTCTTCGACGATGTGAAATAGGTACTTGCGCGATCGTTCCGTCATCCGAAAAATGTAGTCGGGTCGGGCTGTGTACCAGGCCTCACGGTCGCGTACCAGGCTGCTTTCGAGATCGGGCATCGCGTAGCCGCGGCGGATACGCTCCCAGAGGTCGGTCGTCGTTGCCAAGGGTGCTACGGCGCGGGTGGCGGTTTCCTGGGAGGCCAGAGGCTGCAGCCCGTCTGGCACCGACTGCGATTGGGCCCATCCCGCCAGCAGCATTGCCCCCAATACAAGCCCTAGGCGCGCGGTGCGCCGCACCAACTTGGCTCCGCACATCAAAATTGGTTTTTCCACGCCCGCAGGGTGGCAAATACGCCCTGGCTGGCGGCTTGTTCGGCATCAAAGCGTCGGGCTGAATTCGCCACCGTGGCAACGTCGCTGCGCAAAAAAGGGTTGATGGCTCGCTCTTGCGCGATAGTGGAAGGCAGCGTGGGTGTGCCTTGAGCGCGCAGCGTTTGGCAATGGCGCTGGTAGGCGCTGAGGGCCGCATTGTCGGGCTCGACTGCCACGGCAAACTTCAAATTGCTCAGTGTGTACTCGTGGGTGCAGCAGACGCGGGTCTCACCCGGCAAGGCAGCTAATTTTTCCAGCGAGGCCAGCATTTGTGCCGGCGTACCTTCAAATAATCGGCCACAACCGCCACTGAACAAGGTGTCGCCGCAAAAAAGCAGCGGCGCACCATCCATAGCCTCGCAGTAATAGGCGATATGGCCCGATGTGTGTCCTGGCACTTCAATGACGTGAAATTGCAGGCCAAGCACATCCACGGTTTCGTCTTGCGAAAGGCGGCACAGTGGTTCGGGCATGGCTTCACGCTGTGGGCCAAAAACGGAAGCGCCCGTGGCATCGCGCAACTGGGCTACGCCTGCGGTATGGTCGGGGTGGTGGTGGGTGACTAGAATCCCCATGAGACGCAGGCCATGGGCCTCCAGGGCTTGCAAGACTGGCTGGGCGTCACCGGGGTCGACCACCCAAGCGGCCCGATCGTCGTGCAGCATCCAGATGTAATTGTCAGTAAATGCGGGCAGCGGTATTAACTTCATGAGCGATCAAATTATAGGTTTGCAAGACTGGCTGGATACGCCGCCTGGACACTACCTGCTGAACTGGGAGCAGGCCCAAGTGGGTGGCGCTGTAGCGGACTTGTTCGGCTACCACGCCCTCCAACTTGGCTTACCCGCCTTGGCGGGCTTGCAGCATAACCGCATGCCGCACCGCTGGCTGGCCATCCAGGAAATAGCCCCCGGCTTTCCTATTGACGCTCAAAACGGCATGCCTCCATCCTTGGTAACCGATTTTGCAGCCTTGCCCTTTTCGTCAGCCAGCCTGGATTTGGTGCTGCTGCCCCATACGCTCGAGTCTGGCGATGCGCACGCCACGCTGCGCGAGGTCGAGCGGGTCTTGGTGGCCGAGGGGCGGGTGGTGATTTGCGGCTTCAGCCCCACCAGCCTTTGGGCTTTGCGTGCTGCGCGCCAGCGCCTGTGGCGAATGCTGGGTCTGGGACGCTTTATGCGTGCGCAGTATTTGCCCCCCAAAGACGCGTTTCTGGGTACCTGGCGTCTGCGTGACTGGTTGCGTTTGCTGGGGTTTGAAGTGGAATTGGTGCGCTACGGTTGTTACGCTCCTGCGGTTGAGAGTACCGGCTGGTTCCAGCGTTTGGCTTGGCTGGACCGTCTGGGAGCACGCTGGTGGCCGGTCTTGGGTGCCGCTTACATGGTGGTGGCCGTAAAAAAGGTTCGCGGTGCACGGCTGCTGGGCGCCGCCTGGAAGACGGTACCCGTACGCACCGCACATACGGTGGTGGCGGGCCAGCGCCGCCAGGACGCAGTGAAAAAGGAAGTAGAAAAGTGAACCAGGTTGTGATTTATACCGATGGAGCCTGCAAGGGCAACCCCGGCCCGGGCGGTTGGGGCGTGCTGCTGCGCTCGGCGGACGGAAGCGAAAAAGAGCTGTGCGGTGGCGAATTTGGCACCACCAACAACCGCATGGAAATGATGGCCGTCATTCAAGCACTGGCCGCGCTCAAGCGGCCTTGCGAGGTGATATTGCATCTTGATAGCCAATACGTGCTCAAAGGGATCACCGAATGGCTGCCGGGCTGGAAGGCCAAAGGCTGGCGCACTGCGGCCAAGCAGCCGGTGAAAAACGTCGATCTTTGGCAGCAACTCGATGCTTTGGTATCGCAATGCGGCCACAGCATTGACTGGCGCTGGGTTAAAGGCCACAACGGCGACCCCGGGAACGAGCGCGCCGACGGGCTGGCAAACCGGGGGGTTGGCATGGCGCCTGCGCCGGCCTGACCCACCGCCCCCGCAGCGCCTACATAACCCCGGCAAACAGCATAACGTCAACGGTGTCACCAGGTTCTACGGTCCCCTGGTCATGGTGCAGCACCAACAGGCCATTGGCCCGCACCATTGAACTGAGCACACCCGAACCCTGATCGCCGGTGGTTTGAACCCACAGTTGGCCGCCCGCGTCGGTGCTGACAATGGCGCGCTGGTATTCGGTGCGCCCCTCTTTTTTGCGAATGGCTTGGCTGCTGCGGGCTTTGAGCAAAGGCGGGTCGATCGCTGCGTCCTGCGCGTTTGCGCCCATCATGCGCCACAGCGCAGGGCGTACGAAAGCCAAAAAAGTCACCATCACTGCCACCGGGTTGCCCGGCAAGCCAAAGAGCGGCACTTGGCCGATACGACCCACCGCCATCGGCCTGCCCGGGCGCATGGCGATGCGCCAAAACACCACGCCACCTTCGCCCGGGGTGTCGCTTTGCGCCAACTGGCGCATCATGGCTTTGGTATGGTCGGCCTCGCCAACACTCACTCCGCCGCTGGTGATGATGGCGTCGGCCTGCGCGGCAGCGCTGCGAAATGCCGCCTCCAGCGCCGCCGGGTCGTCGCGCACTACGCCCAAGTCTATGCACTCGATACCCATACGCTGCAGCATGGCGCACACCGTGTAGCGGTTGCTGTCAAAAACCGCACCCGTGCGCGGCGTGTCGCCCAGGCTCAAAATCTCATCACCTGTAGAAAAGTACGCCACGCGCAAGCGCCGGAAAACCTGCACCGTGGGCAGGCCCAAGCTGGCCAACAAGCCCAATGCGGCCGGGCTGAGCACCGCGCCCGCTGCGAGTGCGATGCTGCCGGCTTGCAGGTCTTCACCGCGGGCGCGGCGGTTATCGCCCGCGCGTACCACCCCTGCGGCCAGACTGATTTGGTCACCCATGGTTTGCACCAGTTCTTGGGGTACCACGGTGTCCAGCCCTTTTGGCATGACGGCCCCGGTCATGATTTTGACGCACTGGCCGTCTCCCACCTCGCCCGCAAAGGCACTGCCCGCCAGGGCGGTGCCCACACTGCGTAGCACCAGCGGCTGCGGCCCGGTGAGCGCCGATCCGGCGAAAGCAAACCCATCCATGGCCGAGTTGTCATGCGCTGGCACGTCAATCGGACTGACTACGTCTTGGGCCAGCACCCGGCCCAGCGCATGCATGAGCGGCAAGGCTTCGCTGCGAGAGGGTGGCGGTACCAGTTGCGCTAAAAATGCGTTCACGGTGTGCGCGGGCAGCGCCTGGGGGTCATAGCCTTGCAATGCGTCAGCGATCTGGTCCAGGGTTTTCATAGCGCCGGGGGGAGGGTATTTTCCAGCGCGTTCAGCTCGGTCAGCGTATTGGCATTGAAGAAGGCCAGGGGGTCGTCGTGCGCTTGGTCAAAGGCCACGACGATGGTGCGGTGTTGCGCGGTCCAGGCATCAACCTTGCCCCCTCCAGCAGCTAAAAATGTCTGCAAGCTGGGCGCCAGCGAAGTGCGCAGCAGACAAAACACCGGTTGGCTGCGAAGCGCCGTGCGCCCATCTGGGCCTGTTTCGGGTGCGCCAGCCACTGCGATATCGGCGCCTTGGAATTGCATGGCTTGTGCCAACCGGGCCAGCAAGTCCAGGGGGAAGCGCGGCGTGTCGCAGGCGACGGTTAGCAGGTAGGTGAAGCCCGATGGCGACGCTGATTGATGGCCTGCCGTGCAATGCTGCAGCGCGGTCTGAAAACCCGCCAGCGGCCCGGCGTAACCGCTGATACCGTCCGCCCAAACGGGGCAACCCCAGCGGGCGTATTGTTCTGGATGGCGGTTGGCATTGAGCGCAATCAGGCCAGGCACGCCCGCGGTTTGCGCCTGCAGACGCTGCACGCAGTGCGCGGCCAGGGGCTGGCCACCCAGCAATTGCAGCCCCTTGTCCACGCCGCCCATGCGGCTGCCCATGCCGCCGGCAAGGACCAGGGCACACACCTCTCGCGGGTCAAAGCGCGCCATGAAACCCTCTAGCCTCCGATGTAGCTCATTTCAACCCGGCGCGCACCGCTGCTTTGTGCCTCAGGCGGCAGGCTGGCGCGCAACAGGGAATAGCGGTCGCTGCGGCCTTGCCAAATACGGCGTATTGCGCCGGCCAGCTCCGCGTCCCCACCTGCGCTGCGGACCACGCTGCGCAAGTCGTAACCCTGGCTGGCGAACAGGCACAAATACAGTTGTCCCTCGGTGGACAGGCGCGCACGGTTGCATTCGCCGCAAAAAGCCTGCGACACACTGCTGATGACGCCTACCTCACCGCGCTGGGGATCGTACTTACCGCTGGGGTCGGCGTAGCCCCAGCGCTGAGCGGTTTCGCCAGGGGCAGAGGCTTCGAGTGCTACCAGCGGCAAGGCGGCTTCCAGACGTGCAATCAATTCGCCAGAGGGCAGCACTTCGTCCATTCGCCAGCCATTGGTGGCACCGACGTCCATGTATTCGATAAAGCGCAAAACTACCCCGCTGCCCTGAAAGTGGCGGGCCATGGGAACAATTTCGTGGTCATTGGTGCCGCGCTTGACCACCATATTGACTTTGATCGGGCCCAGACCGGCCGCCTGTGCCGCCTCAATTCCCGCCAACACGTCGGACACCGGAAAGTCAACATCATTCATGCGCTTGAAGATGGTGTCGTCCAGGCCGTCCAGACTGACCGTGACACGTCGTAGCCCGGCGTCTTTGAGTGCCTGGGCTTTGCGCGCTAGCAAAGAGCCGTTGGTGGTGAGCGTGATGTCCAGCGGCCTTCCTTCCGGGGTGCGCAAGTCTGCCAACTGGGCGATCAGCACTTCCAGGTTTTTGCGCAGCAGGGGCTCACCTCCTGTAAGCCGAATTTTTTGTACGCCATGGGCCACAAACTGGCGGGCGATGCGCGTAATTTCTTCAAAAGACAGCAGCGCGCTTTGCGGCAGGTAGGCGTAGTCTTTGTCGAATACCTCTTTGGGCATGCAGTAACTGCAGCGGAAATTGCACCGGTCGGTGACGCTGATGCGCAGGTCGCGCAAGGGCCGTCCGAAGGTGTCTACCAGCGGACCCTTTTGCGATGCGGCGCCCCTAGCCGGCGGAACAGGCAGGCTGCCGGGCTGTGCTGGGCGCGTAGGTATGGCGCCAGCGCGCTGGTCGACCAGGGAAATGGTGCGGTGGGGAAGGCGAGTGGTCATAGGCTCGATTGTGGCCGTGTTGGCCAGCGCTTTTGGGTCAGCGCAAGCCTACTATTATCCGGCTTTGGCCCGTCAGGGGAAGTTTGCGGTTGCTGTGTGGCGGCTGCCAGTCTTTCCATGCGGTTGTGTGCAAATTGCTGCCTCGGTCTTGAAATCCACCGCGTCCATGAAACCTTCTCAGGCTCCCAATGCATCTTCGGATGCGGACGCCCGCGCCCGTCGTTGGGCGCTCGCTGTGCATGACGTGGCGCAACCCGTGCAAGCGCTCGCCTTGTTCGCCAACCGCTTGCGCAAAATGTCGGCCGGCCAGCCGGCAGCGGCGGTGGTGAGCGCTATGGAGGTGTCGCTGCGGGAGCTGCAGCACTTGCAGCAATTGCTCGTTCAGTTGGCGCGTTGGGACGCGGGAAGCCTTGCTGCGCACCATACGACGACTTCCATCGCTGCGGTATTTGAGCGCCTTGGCCCGTATTTGTGCACCGCAACAGATGCCCAGGCGTTGCGTATCGCACTCCGGGAGGGTGCGGTGTGCACCGACCCCGCTTTGCTGCACCTGGTGTTGGTGACGCTGGTCAAGGCGGCGCTCAAGCGATCTTCAAGTGCTGATGGAAGCTTGGTCGTAGCCTGCCGCAGCGCCGCGCGGCGCCCAGAGATGCTGCACATTGTGTTTTGGCGTACGGGTGGCGGCCCTTGGGCGCTAGACCTTGCGCATATTTTTCAATCGCTGGTGGACAGCGCGCAGGCCACTTCGCCATCCGTTTCTGGTGCGGGCCTGGAGCTCTACATTGCGGCGCGCCTTATCAAAGTGCTGGGAATCACCCCCACGCTGCGCACATCGGCTGCCCGCGGCGCCGTGCTGACCTTGGGCTTGCCTCGGGCCGCTCCTGCCCTTGCAAACCCGCAAAGTGCGATGGCCTGAGCGCGCTAGCTCCGCAGATCAGAGCTTTTTGGTTTTGCTGAACCCGGCGTCCACGGCCGATAGCACCGCCTGCGTGCGGTTGTCGGCGTTGAAGTAACGCAAGATGGCACTCACGTGGGTTTTGACCGTCTCGTCTGACACATTGAGGGCCTCGGCAATCTCGCGGTTGGACTGACCATCGAGCAATCCGGATAAAACGGTTTCCTGGCGCGGTGACAGCGCGGGACGGTTGGTGTTGTCTGGGGACCGGCCATTTGACTGAAAGGCTTGGAGCTCGGGCGGTACATAGGTTTGGCCACGCAAGACCCGATCCACGGCTTGAAGCAATTTGTCCGTATTGCCCGACTTCAGGACGAATCCTCGCGCACCAGCGTCCAAAGTTTGCTGCATGAGTTGGGGGTTAGCCCAGCCAGAAATGACCAGTACAGCCAGCTGCGGCCGCACCCTGGCGAATTCGCGCAAGACCTCTAAGCCTGTCATGTCCGGCAGTTTAAAGTCCAGCAACACCAAATCAATATCGCGATGGGGAAGCAGCGTGTCGACTGCCTGGGCGCCAGTACTGGCATGCAGCAGCACAAGCTCGTGTTGCGCATACGTGCCGCGAAGCAGTTGCCCCAGCCCCTCGCGAATCAGGGGGTGGTCATCCACGATAAGAATTTTCATTACGGTGATCCTACCAGTCAGCCATAGCACCGCTGACGGGGCGATGATTACCGCTCTGTAATCGAGTTGCGAATCCCAGCAGCGAAGCCCGGGACACAAAAAAGCCCGCAGTTGCGAACAACCTGCGGGCGCTTGCGATCTTTCTCCGTGCCCTGGTATGAAGGACGGCCAGCGGATTTAGCCGCCGTGGATTTTCATCATCAGCGGCACGATCAGCAGCGCCACGATGTTGATGATCTTGATCAGTGGGTTGACGGCCGGGCCTGCGGTGTCTTTGTAGGGGTCGCCCACGGTGTCGCCAGTGACAGCAGCCTTGTGGGTGTCAGAGCCCTTGCCGCCGTGGTGGCCGTCTTCGATGTACTTCTTGGCGTTGTCCCAGGCGCCGCCGCCGGTGCACATGGAAATCGCCACAAACAGGCCGGTCACGATGGTGCCCATTAACAAGCCACCCAGTGCCGCAGGCCCCAGCGCCAGGCCCACCACGATGGGCACGACCACGGGCAAAAGGCTGGGGATCATCATTTCCTTGATGGCTGCGGTGGTCAGCATGTCTACGGCAGTGTCGTACTCGGGTTTGCCGGTGCCGTCCATGATGCCCTTGATGTCGCGGAACTGGCGGCGCACTTCCACCACCACCGAACCGGCCGCGCGGCCCACGGCTTCCATGGCCATGGCGCCAAAGAGGTAGGGAATCAGACCGCCAATAAACAGGCCGATGATGACCATCGGGTCGCTCAGGTCAAAGGCAATGTGCTTGCCAAAGGCGTCGAGCTTGTGCGTGTAGTCGGCAAACAGCACCAGCGCGGCCAGGCCCGCCGAACCGATGGCGTAGCCCTTGGTCACCGCCTTGGTGGTGTTGCCCACGGCGTCCAGCGGGTCGGTGATGTCGCGCACGCTTTTGGGCATTTCCGACATTTCGGCAATGCCGCCCGCGTTGTCAGTGATCGGTCCATAGGCGTCCAGCGCCACCACAATGCCCGCCATGCTGAGCATGGAGGTAGCAGCAATCGCAATGCCGTACAAACCGCCCAGGTGATAAGCGGTCCAGATCGCCAGGCAGACAAACAGCACCGGCCAGGCGGTGGAGCGCATGGACACGCCCAGGCCGGCAATGATGTTGGTGCCGTGGCCGGTGGTAGACGCCTGGGCGATGTGCTGCACCGGCGCGTACTGGGTGCCGGTGTAGTACTCGGTGATCCAGACCAGGGCGGCGGTCAAAATCAGGCCGACGGCGCAGGCGCCAAACAAATCCATGCCACTGATGACGCGCCCGTCGGTGAGCGTGACCGAGGCGGGGAACAGGCTTTGGGTCACGAAGTAGAAGGCAATCAGCGACAGTACGCCCGCCACTGCCAAACCTTTGTAGAGCGCGGGCATGACGTTTTTCATGTCCGGTGAGGCTTTGACAAAAAAGCAGCCAATGATGGAGGCCACGATGGACACCGCGCCCAGCGCCAGCGGGTACAGCACCGCGTTGGTGTTGGCCCCGGCCAGCATCAGGGCGCCGAGCACCATGGTGGCGATGAGTGTGACCGCATAGGTCTCAAACAGGTCGGCTGCCATACCCGCGCAGTCGCCCACGTTGTCGCCCACGTTGTCGGCAATCACCGCCGGGTTACGCGGGTCGTCCTCAGGAATACCGGCTTCTACTTTGCCCACCAGGTCCGCGCCCACATCTGCGCCTTTGGTGAAAATGCCGCCGCCCAGACGGGCAAAAATGGAGATCAGCGAGGAGCCAAAGGCAAAACCGATCAGCGGATTGAGCTTGGCGACCGTCACGGCGCCGTCCGGCACCAGATACCAGTAAAAGCCTGTCACCCCCAGCAGCCCCAGGCCCACGACCAACATGCCGGTGGTGGCACCGCCGCGAAAGGCCACGTCCAGCGCCGGGCCAATGCCCCGAGTGGCGGCCTGGGCGGTGCGCACATTGGCGCGCACTGACACGTTCATGCCGATAAAGCCACAGGCACCCGAAAGCACAGCGCCTACGACAAAGCCGGTGGCGCTCAGGGTATCCAGAAAGACGGCGATCAAGATGGTGAGCACTGCACCGACCATCGCAATGGTGCGGTACTGGCGTGACAGATAGGCCGCAGCTCCCGTCTGAATGGCCGCTGCAATTTCTTGCATCCGGGGGTTACCAGCGTCTTGGGAAAGTATCCAGCCGCGGGCCCAGACCCCGTACAGGACAGCAACCAAACCACAGCCAAGCGCCAAAATCAGCGCTGAGTTACCAGTCATAAGAAATACTCCTACTCGCGTGTTGTTCGAAGAAGGGGGCAACGCAAACGCAGCCCCCGCTACGTTGCTTCCTCAGTGCCCCGAAATTCAAAACCGCCGGAGTTGATTGGCCAACCGCCCCAATGTAGCCCCAAAAATGGTTTTTCCTACTGATTCGCAAGTGCTAAGTCAGTAAAATCAGGGTTAATCCCAGTCTCGCTTCCCCTAACCTTACGACGAGTTTTCCATGTCCCTAGACAAAGTTACCCCTGGTAAAGATGTGCCCAACGCCTTCAACGTGATCATCGAAATCCCGATGAACGCCGACCCCGTGAAGTACGAAGTGGACAAAGAAACCGGCGCCATTTTTGTAGACCGTTTCATGAGCACCGCCATGCACTATCCGACGAACTACGGATATGTGCCCAAGACAATTTCCGGCGATGGCGATCCGGTGGACGTATTGGTCATCACGCCCGTGCCATTGATCCCCGGCGTTGTGGTGCCCTGCCGCGCCATCGGCATCCTGAAAATGGAAGACGAAGCCGGTCAGGACGGCAAGGTGCTGGCTGTGCCGGTTGACAAGATTTTGTCGCTGTACACGCAGTGGCAGAAGCCGGAAGACCTCAACCCCTTGCGCCTGAAAACGATCGCCCATTTCTTTGAGCACTACAAAGACTTGGAAGCGGGCAAATGGGTCAAAATTTTGGGCTGGGAAGGTCCCGAATCGGCCCGCCAGGAAATTCTGGACGGCATTGCCAACTACGAAAAAGAGCAGTCCGGTAACTAAGTTGCGTGCTCCAGGCGGCTTTCCCAGGTCGTGGACCGCCGCCTTGGATTTTCGATCTAGCCGCCCGAGTTTCGGGGTTTGAACGGAGAGCGCTGCTGCAGATCACCTAAGTAGTCTTCAATACCCGCGCCTTCGCGTTCCAAGAAACGGGCTACCGCGTCGGCAAACGCAGGGTGCGCAAGCCAGTGCCCACTGGTGGTTTTGACCGGCAGCAGCGCGCGCGCCATTTTGTGTTCGCCCTGGGCGCCTCCCTCAAAACGCTGGTACCCGTGCGCGATGCACCAGGCCAGCGGCTGGTAGTAGCAGGCCTCAAAGTGCAGGCAATCCACCCGTTCCAGGGCGCCCCAATAGCGTCCATAGGCCACGGGTGGCTGTGCGCCCCCACGGTTTTTCGCCGCATCGCTGCTTAACGCAATGAGACTGCTGGCGATTGCGCGCCCGTCCTTCTCGGCAACAAACAGCAGCCAATTGTTCGCCAGTTCCGCTTGCATGCGGGTAAAGAAGTCGCGGCTCAGGTAGGGCGCGTTGCCGTGTTCCAGGTAGGTGCGCTCGTAGCAACGGTAAAAAAAGTCCCAGTCCGCGTCGCTGATGTCGGCGCCACGCGACCAGCGGAAAACGACCCCTGCATCCGCGACCTTGCGCCGCTCCTGACGGATTTTTTTGCGCTTATCCTGCGCCATAGTGGCCAAGAAAGCGTCAAAGTCGGCGTAGCCCGGTGCGCTGTTGGTCCAGTGGAATTGCACCGTGTGGCGCAGCATCAGTCCGGCGTCGGCGCATGCTTGCGCGTCGTTGTCTGATGTGAATAGCAGGTGCAAGGACGAAAGTTGCTGCTCCTCGCACCAGGCCACCACCGCCCGGACCAGGGCGGCGCGGGCGTTCGCATCGACGGCGAGCAAGCGCGCGCCGGGCACCGGTGTGAACGGGACTGCTACTACCGCCTTGGGGTAATAGGCCAGGCCGTGTTGTTGGTAGGCGTTGGCCCAGGCCCAGTCGAACACGTATTCGCCGTAGGAATGGTCTTTGATGTAGAGCGCGCAGGCCGCCACCAGTTCCCCCGCACGCTCCAGGGTGATGACACGCGGATTCCAACCGGTGGCGGCGCAGGCGCTGGCGCTGGCGTCCATCGCGTGCAGATAGGCGTGCTGCATGAACGGGCTTGCGTCGCTTTGGAGATGCACCAGCGCATCCCAGGCATGGGGGTTGACCTGGGCAATACTTGGCAGAACCCGGGTGACATAATCAATTGCGCCCGTTGGCATTACTTTTTCCACCTTGGTTTTTGGTTCATGACTCTCAAAATTTGCATCGCGCAACTCAACTTTACCGTCGGAGACTTCGCGGGCAATGTCCAAAAAATCGTGGATGCAGCCCAACAGGCACATGCCCAGGGCGCGCGCCTGCTGCTCACCCCTGAATTGTCGCTGTGCGGCTACGCCGCCGAAGACTTGTACTTGCGGCCGGCTTTTATGCAGGCCTGTGATCATGCACTCAAAGACCTCACCCAGCGGCTGGCGGGGCTAAGTGACATGACGGTAGTGGTGGGCCACCCGCAAGGCGGCGAGCGGCGTACGCCGTCGGTGGCGGTGCAAGAGCGCTTCAACTGTGCCAGTGTGCTGCGCCACGGGCAGCTTATTGCAACTTATGCCAAACGCGAGTTGCCCAATTACCAGGTGTTCGATGAGCGGCGCTACTTTGTGCCCGGGAATGGCGTGTGTGTGTTTGAGGCGGGCGAGGAGGGCGCACGCGTGCGCGTGGGGCTGCTGATTTGCGAGGACGCCTGGTTTGAGGAGCCCGCGCGCCTGGCGCAGGAGGCTGGCGCGCAGGTACTGGCGGTGATCAATGCCTCGCCCTTCCACGTGGGCAAGGGCTACCAGCGCGAGACGGTGATGGCCGAGCGTGCCCGTGCGACGGGTTTGCCCTTGGTCTACGCGCATTTGGTAGGGGGGCAGGATGAACTGGTGTTCGAGGGTCATTCGTTTGCCCTCAACGCCAACGGCGCAGTGGCCGCACGCGCGCCGAGTTTCAAAGAGACGCTGTTTGACGTGGACTTGGAGGTCGCAGGCAGCGCGGCGCGTTGCAGCGGCGCGATTGAGCCGGTGCGCAGCGCCGAGGCCGACTTGTGGGACGCGCTGGTTTTGGGTGTGCGTGACTATCTGGGAAAAAACCGCTTTCCTGGGGCCCTATTAGGCTTGTCGGGCGGCATCGATTCTGCGCTGGTGCTGGCGATCGCGGTGGACGCTTTGGGCGCCGACAAGGTTCGCACCATCATGATGCCGTCACCGTACACCGCCGACATCAGCTGGATTGATGCGCGCGAAATGGCGCAGCGCATGGGTGTGCGCTATGACGAAATTTCAATCGAGCCTGAGTTTGCTGCTTTCAAGGCATCCCTGGCCAGCGACTTTGCCGGGCGGGCCGACGACACCACCGAAGAAAACATCCAGGCCCGCATCCGCGGAACGCTGCTGATGGCGCTGAGTAATAAATTTGGCAGCATCGTGCTGACCACTGGCAACAAGTCGGAAATGGCCACCGGTTACTGCACTTTGTATGGCGATATGGCGGGCGGCTTTGCGGTGATTAAAGACCTTTTGAAAACCCGCGTCTTTGAACTGGCGCGCTGGCGCAACGCCAACAACCCCTACGGCACCTGCGACCAGCCCATTCCCGAGCGCATCATCACGCGGCCGCCAAGCGCCGAGCTTCGCCCCGACCAAACCGACCAGGACAGCTTGCCACCCTACGTCGTGTTGGACGCGATCATTGAGCGCTATATGGAAAATGACACCAGCTTGGAACAACTCCTGGCCGCCGGATTTTTGCAGCCTGACGTGGAAAAGGTGACCCGTCTGATTCAGATCAACGAATACAAGCGCCGCCAGTCGCCGATCGGTATCAGGGTAAGCCACCGCAGCTTTGGTAAGGATTGGCGGTATCCTATTACCAACTGGTTTCGCGCCTGAGGCCAACCGCTTTAACCTCCCAGGACTTTTTCCATGAAACAAATCACCGCCATCATCAAACCCTTCAAACTCGACGAGGTGCGCGAAGCACTGGCGCAATGCGGCGCTACTGGCCTGACCGTGACGGAGGTGAAAGGCTTTGGACGCCAGAAAGGTCACACCGAACTCTACAGAGGCGCGGAGTACGTGGTCGACTTTTTGCCCAAAGTGAAGGTCGAGGTGGTCGTGAAGGGCGAAGACTTGGATCGCTGTGTGGACGCCATCATTAAGGCGGCGCACACTGGAAAAATTGGCGACGGCAAAATATTTGTCACCAGCGTGGAGCGCGTGGTGCGCATTCGCACCGGTGAGCAAGACGAATCAGCGGTTTGAGCGCTTGGGCTTTATCGGCTCAGCGGTTTTGACTTCACCAGTCTGGTGCCCGCCCAGGTGTCGTGCCAGAACTGCTGCTCTGTGTTGAATCGGCTCAAAAAAGCCCAGATTACCACCCATCCGAAAAAAATCAGCCCGGTTTCGCCCCCGCTCAGGCCTAAAGGCCACACGAGTGCGAGCGGCGGCAAAATCCAGATCCACGCCAAAGCGTAGCGCCCCAGGGCTCGCTGCTGGCTGATAGCGTTACCTGCGGTATCAACGACTCGAATGTGCCAGGTCTTCATGGCCAAGGTTTGGCCTTTTGACCAAAACCAGACAAAGTAAATCCCAAAAATCAAAAACAAAAACGCCTGCAAACCATGGCGGTTGTCCATGGCATTGCGGGTCTGACTCAGGGTGCCAAACAGGTAGCCGGAGATAAATACGACACCAAACAGGAGCATCCCCTCATAAACCCAGCAGGCCATGCGCCGCCGGAGGGAGGGGGTCGAAAAGTTGCTTGAATTCATGGGGAAGTTCAGGTCGGTCGGGGCCTGATTGTGAGGCCAAACGCAGCGCTGGAGCACTCGTCCGGGATTCGCGCGGTCCAATCACGGCTTGGCGCCGGGGGAAGGGGCTTGAACGCTCTCTTTGGTGTTGGAATATTGCGGCAGCAGCGTGTAGCGGTCCACCGTTGTACGTTGACTCACCGCGGCGCGCACTTCTTCAGGGGTTTTTCTGGTCACAGGCACCTCGGCCAGTTTGCTGGCATGAACCGGCTTGACCGCCACCGCAGCACCCACGGGCTTCTTGGGCGCAGCGTTTAGCAATGCCTGCTTTTTGCTTTCAGGCAAAGCCTGGTATGCCTCCCAGTTTGCCACGCGCGAATCGGTAGGAAGCTTCTTGGTCTGCGCAAAATTGAGTCGGGCCAACTCCCGGTCTTTTGGGCTGAGAGCCGCCCAATCCACCATTCTGTCGTTCAAGCGTGCTTTGTCCGCTTCGGACATCTCCGGGTACTTCTGAACCAAGGTAATCCACTTGCTCTTGTGCCCCGGCGAAAGGCTTGGCCAAGTTGTAGCCAGGGGCGCCAGTGCGATTTTTTGGTTGGGACTGAGTTCGGACCAGCCCGGCCCAATTTCCGTGCGCGACGGGGTGGCGGGGGCTGAAATTTGGCTTTGGGGTGCGGGAGGGGCCGGCTCGGACTGTGCAAAAACAGCGCCCACGCCCAAAGCCAGGTGCATGAGAAGCATGCTTGAGCGTGCAGATTGGTTGCGCACTGGGGTCATCAGGCAAAGGTTGTGTTCGGCTTTGCCGAACACATCAATCTTTTGCATCCAATTTCAAATATTGGGCGAAACCTGGGTCAGTGTAGGCGCTCGGTGGCAGGTCGCCGGTGAGCAATTCTGCGTCTACCTCAGCGATTTCACTGGCGCGCAACTGGTCTTGCAGATTCCCAATGCCCAATAAGCCCAAGGTCAAGGCGAGCAGGGGAATCAAAAATGCTGCCCGCCCCCAAAAACCAAATCCACCGCCCAAAATAGCGCCGCCGCCCTGGGCCACGACAACGGGCACGTGCACCGATTCTGGGATACGCCGGCGCGCCAGTGCCTGAACGCGCGCAGCGCGCAGACGCTCAGAGACATCGCCCGGAATGCCTTGTAGAGCGTGGTCCAGTTGGCTCGCAACGCGCGCACCAAACTGGTTGATGAGGTGCTGCGAAGCAGCAGTATTCAATGGGCTGTTCATAAAAAAATTCCTCTGGCTCGCAATGCCTTAGCCAATGCCGCAACTGCCCGAAAGCAGTGCGTTTTCACGCTGCCTTGGGAGCAACCCATGGCACTGGCTGTTTCCGCAACATCCATATCCTCCCAGTAACGCATGAGGAAGGCTTCCCGTTGACGCGCTGGTAATTCTTGGATTTCTTCCTCAATGAGATGCAAAGTTTGTGCCCGGTCCGCCTGGTGCTGCGGGTTGTCTTTTTGATCCGGATCACGGTCCAGCAGCAAAGTCTCTAAAACATCAAAATCTCCACCATCTTCGCCTGCTTCGAAGTCACCCAGTCGAGTAAACAGCGCATTTTGGGTCTTTTGCCGCCGAAACCAGTCCAAAGTGCTGTTCGTCAATATTCGCTGGAACAACATGGGCAACTCTTCCACCGGCTTGTGGCCGTAATGCTCGGCGAGCTTCATCATGCTGTCTTGCACGATGTCCAACGCCGACTCTTGGTTTCTTACGTGGTAGAGCGAACGCTTGAATGCACGCTTTTCCACGCCTCGCAAGAACGCGTCAAGCTCTTTTTCGGAAGCCAAGGGCTAACACCAGGTGTTTGAAGGGCGGAGGGTGCACGATTTTGTGGAGAGTTTCTGCTGACCTTTGCAGATTATTGCACCGCGCCAGCGGCGCTCGCCAAGCGCTTTGCGCATGATGCGATAATTCGCATTGCAACTCAAATGCAAACGGGTTCTGGCCCGGCGCAGCATTCAATGCGCCCATGGCCTTGACCTCAAGTCCCGACGCGACGCCACAAGCGTTTGCCAAGGGGCACCCAAGGTCTTTCGTTAGAGAAATTCACAAAGGTTCATCATGGAATTATCAAAAGTCGAACACGCCGCAGCTGCCGACGCAGCAGCCACCTCCGAACTGCGCGGAGCAGAAATACTCGTCAAGGCCCTGCAGGCGGAAAACGTCAAATACATCTGGGGATACCCTGGTGGCGCGGTTCTGCACATTTACGACGCATTTTTCAAACAAGACACGATCCAGCACGTGCTGGTACGCCACGAGCAGGCAGCGGTGCACGCGGCCGACGGCTACGCACGTGCCACCGGCGACGTGGGCGTTGCGCTCGTGACCTCAGGCCCCGGCGTCACCAATGCAGTTACCGGAATCGCCACCGCTTACATGGACAGCATCCCGATGGTGATCATCACCGGGCAGGTTCCTACGCACGCCATTGGGCTTGATGCCTTCCAGGAGTGCGATACCGTGGGCATCACCCGCCCCATCGTGAAGCACAACTTCTTGGTCAAGGACGCGCGCGACCTGGCTGAGACCATGAAAAAGGCTTTTCACATTGCCCGCAGCGGCCGTCCCGGCCCGGTAGTGGTGGATATCCCCAAAGACGTGTCCTTCAAGAAAGTGCCTTACGCTGGGTACCCTGCGAGCGTAGAAATGCGCTCCTACAACCCGGTGCGCAAGGGCCATGGAGGCCAGATTCGCAAGGCGCTGCAGCTCTTGCTGACGGCAAAGCGTCCCTATATTTACACGGGCGGTGGCGTATTGCTGAGCAATGCGTCCGCAGAACTGCGCACACTGGTCGACATGCTGGGCTATCCCTGCACCAACACCCTGATGGGCTTGGGCGCCTATCCGGCCAGCGACCGCAAGTTCCTGGGCATGCTGGGCATGCACGGCACGGTGGAAGCCAACAACGCCATGCAAAACTGCGATGTGCTGCTGGCGGTGGGCGCCCGTTTTGATGACCGCGTGATCGGTAACCCCAAGCATTTTGCGCAAAACGAGCGGAAGATCATTCACATCGACATCGACCCTTCAAGCATATCCAAGCGCGTCAAGGTGGATATTCCGATTGTGGGTGACGTCAAAGAGGTGTTGAACGAATTGATCGCCATGGTCAAGGAAAGCACGATCAAGCCCGACGGCAATGCCTTGGGCGCCTGGTGGGACACCATTGAAGGCTGGCGCAAGCGCGATTGCATGAAATACAACCCTGGTAAAGGGGATGTGATCAAGCCGCAGTTCGTGGTGGAAACGCTGTGGAACATGACCAAGGATGCGGACACCTACATCACGTCCGACGTGGGGCAGCACCAAATGTGGGCCGCACAGTACTACAAGTTTGACGAGCCACGCCGCTGGATCAACTCCGGCGGTCTGGGCACCATGGGCGTGGGCATTCCCTACGCCATGGGTATCAAACTGGCCAAGCCAGAGAGCGAGGTTTTTTGCATTACCGGCGAGGGTTCGGTGCAGATGTGCATCCAGGAACTGTCGACTTGCCTGCAATACAACACGCCTATCAAGATTTGTGCGCTGAACAATCGCTACCTTGGCATGGTGCGTCAGTGGCAGGAGATTGATTACGAGGGTCGCTACAGCCACAGCTATATGGATGCCCTGCCCAATTTTGTGAAGTTGGCCGAGGCCTATGGGCACGTCGGCATGCTCATTGAGCGTCCGGAGGATGTGGAGCCTGCGCTGCGCGAAGCCCGCCGCCTCAAGGACCGAACGGTGTTCATGGACTTCCGCACCGACCCCACCGAAAACGTGTTCCCCATGGTGCAAGCCGGCAAGGGGATTACCGAAATGCTGCTGGGCTCGGAAGACCTCTAAGCCGTCGGCGGTGTCTGCCGCTTCTTACTTTTTATTTTTAATTGACGAATCTATTGCCTGCCAAGCCCTGACGTTACCGCGCCAGGGGGAGGGCAGCGAAAAGAGGAATCTTCGCTTATGAAACACATCATTGCAGTTTTGCTGGAAAACGAGCCCGGAGCTTTGTCGCGCGTGGTTGGCCTGTTTTCAGCCCGGGGTTACAACATCGAGTCGCTCACCGTGGCGCCCACGGAAGACGCCAGCCTCTCACGCATGACGATACAGACCACCGGCTCGGATGACGTGATTGAACAAATCACGAAGCACTTGAACCGCCTGATCGAGGTCGTGAAAGTTGTTGACCTCACGGAAGGTGCGTACATCGAGCGTGAGTTGATGATGGTCAAGGTTCGCGCCGTCGGCAAGGAGCGCGAGGAAATGAAGCGTATGGCCGATATTTTTCGCGGTCGCATCATTGACGTTACCGACAAGAGTTACACCGTTGAGCTGACCGGCGACCAGTCGAAAAACGATGCGTTCCTCCAGGCCATTGAGGCCGGCGCGATTTTGGAGACTGTGCGCACGGGCTCTAGCGGTATTGGACGCGGGGAGCGCATTTTGCGCGTGTAGTCAGAACCGCTTACGGGTTTTCCATGCGCGTGCTTTGTGCATGCTCAGCGCGTTTGGACAGTGACGGCGAAACAACGATGTTTCGCTCGGAGAAGAGCAAATGTTGTGCAACCAGGCGCCAGTCGCCACTATTTATTCGGAGAAGAAAATGAAAGTTTATTACGACAAGGACTGCGATCTGAGCCTGATCAAGGGCAAAACCGTTGCCATCATCGGCTACGGCAGCCAGGGACACGCCCACGCCCAAAATCTTAACGACAGCGGCGTCAAGGTGGTAGTGGGTTTGCGCAAGGGTGGCGCGTCTTGGCCCAAAGTAGAAAAAGCCGGCCTGCAAGTGGCAGAGGTGGCTGACGCGGTGCGCGCGGCCGACGTGGTCATGATTTTGCTGCCCGACGAACAAATCGGTGGTGTTTACACCAACGATGTGGAGCCCAACATCAAACAAGGCGCTTCGCTGGTGTTTGCCCATGGGTTTAACGTGCACTACGGCCTGGTCACGCCCCGTGCCGATTTGGACGTATGGATGGTTGCGCCCAAGGCCCCTGGCCACACCGTGCGTGGCACCTATGCCCAAGGCGGTGGCGTGCCCCACCTGATCGCGGTGCACCAGGACAAATCAGGCCGTACCCGCGAACTGGCTCTGAGCTATGCCATGGCCAACGGCGGCGGCAAGGCCGGCATCATTGAGACCAATTTCCGCGAAGAAACCGAGACCGACCTGTTCGGCGAGCAAGCCGTTTTGTGCGGCGGCACCGTAGAGCTGATCAAAGCCGGTTTCGAGACCCTGGTGGAGGCCGGTTATGCGCCCGAGATGGCCTATTTCGAGTGCCTGCACGAGCTGAAATTGATCGTGGACATGATTTACGAAGGCGGAATCGCCAACATGAACTACTCCATCTCCAACAACGCGGAATACGGCGAGTACGTCACCGGCCCGCGCATCGTGACCAGCGCGACCAAAGACGCAATGCGCCAATGTCTGAAGGACATCCAGACCGGTGAATACGCCAAGAGCTTCATCCTGGAAAACAAGGCCGGCGCACCGACCTTGCTGAGCCGCCGCCGATTGACTTCCGAGCACCAGATTGAGCAAGTGGGCGAAACCCTGCGCGCCATGATGCCTTGGATCAAGAAAAACAAGCTGGTGGACCAGACCCGCAACTAAGCTGGTTTTGCGTCGTCGTCAAAGGCCACTTCGGTGGCCTTTGACATTTTTGGGATCTGCGCTTTTCAGGGCGGCGCGTACACTGGCGCATTGTGGTAGGAGGAATGATATGGACGAGGAACTAGAGACGACGGTCGAGTCGGAAGGGCCGGTATTGGTACGCAAACGTCGTAAAGGCATTTATGTGCTGCCCAACCTGTTTACGCTGGCAGCCTTGTTTGGTGGTTTTTATGCCATCGTGATGGCGATGGAGGGACAGTTTGTGCAATCCGCCATCGGCGTGTTTTGTGCCATGGTGCTTGACAGCCTGGATGGCCGGGTGGCGCGTATGACCAACACGCAAAGCGCATTTGGCGAGCAAATGGATTCGCTCTCGGACATGGTTTCTTTTGGCGCCGCACCTGCGCTGATTTCTTACGTGTGGGTCCTCAAAGGCCTGGGTAAATGGGGCTGGTTTGCCGCATTTGTTTACTGTGCCTGTGCCGCACTGCGCCTGGCGCGCTTCAACGTTAACACCCACGTGGTCGATAAGCGCTACTTTCAAGGGTTGCCATCGCCCGCTGCCGCTGCCTTGGTGGCGGGTTTCATGTGGTGGTGCACGGACCGCGGAATTCCAGCCTCCAGCGTGGCCTGGTTTGTGTTTGCCTGGGTGCTTTATGCGGGCCTGACGATGGTGACCAACGTGCCGTTTTACAGTTTCAAGGACGTGAGCATGAAGCAAAGTGTGCCGTTTGCGGTGATCGTCATGATTGCCTTGGGCATTGCCGTGATCAATATTGACCCGCCGACCGTCATGTTTGGCGTGTTCGTGGCCTATGGCATGAGCGGTTATATCGTTTACGCCATACGCAAGTTCAAGGGCATTCACACGAGCGTGATCAGCACCTCGACTGACGAGCCCGATGAGCGCGGCATGCACCGTTAAGTACTGTGGCCCGTCAGGGCCCTGGATCGATACCTAATCTGGAGACGCACCGATGGCCGACAAACTCATTATTTTTGACACCACCTTGCGCGACGGCGAACAGTCTCCCGGCGCGTCCATGACAAGGGACGAAAAAGTACGTATCGCGCGCCAACTCGAGCGTCTCAAGGTGGACGTGATCGAGGCCGGTTTTGCAGCAAGCTCCAATGGAGACTTTGAGGCGGTGCAACTGGTGGCCAACACCATCAAAGATTCCACCGTGTGCTCGCTGGCCCGTGCCAATGACCGCGACATTGCTCGCGCCGCTGAGGCACTCAAGGGCGCACAAAGCGCGCGCATCCACACTTTCATTGCCACCTCGGCCCTGCACATGGAGAAAAAGCTGCGCATGACGCCCGACCAGGTGTTTGAGCAGGCCAAGCAGTCGGTGCGCTTTGCCCGCAACCTGGTGGCCGATATCGAATTCAGCCCCGAAGACGGCTACCGCAGCGACCCCGACTTTTTGTGCCGCGTGCTGGAGGCTGTGATTGCCGAAGGCGCCACCACCATCAATGTGCCTGACACCGTGGGATACGCCGTGCCCGAGCTGTATGGCAACTTCATCAAGTCGCTGCGCGAACGCGTTCCCAACTCCGACAAAGCCATTTGGTCGGTGCACTGCCACAACGATCTGGGTATGGCGGTGGCCAACTCACTGGCTGGCGTGAAGATTGGCGGGGCGCGCCAGGTGGAGTGCACCATCAACGGTCTGGGTGAGCGAGCCGGCAATTGCAGCTTAGAGGAGGTGGTGATGGCCGTCAAAACCCGGCGTGATTACTTTGGCCTCGACCTTGGAATTGACACCCGGCACATTCTGGCGGCCAGTCGCATGGTCAGCCAGACCACCGGTTTTGTGGTGCAGCCCAACAAGGCGGTGGTAGGGGCTAACGCTTTTGCCCACGCCTCCGGCATTCACCAGGACGGCGTGCTTAAAGCGCTCGACACCTACGAGATCATGCGCGCCGAAGACGTGGGCTGGACTGCCAACAAAATTGTGCTCGGCAAGCTCAGCGGCCGCAACGCCTTCAAGCAACGCCTGCAAGAGCTTGGCGTGCAGCTTGACAGCGAGGCAGAAATCAACGCGGCGTTTGCCCGATTCAAGGAGCTGGCCGACCGTAAGGCCGAAATATTTGACGAGGATATTCTGGCCCTGGTGAGCGACGAAAGCGTCTCACAAGACAAAGAGCTTTACAGCTTCGTTTCCTTGTCCCAACACAGCGAAACCGGTGAGCGCCCCCATGCGGCCGTGGTGTTCACCAGCGCGGGCCAGGAAGTCAAGTCTGAGTCCGACGGCAACGGTCCGGTAGACGCTTCGCTCAAAGCCATCGAGGCCCACGTGAAAAGTGGCGCTGAAATGGTTCTGTACTCGGTTAACGCCATCAGCGGCTCGACCGAAAGCCAAGGCGAGGTGACCGTGCGGCTGCAAAACAGCGGTCGTGTGGTCAATGGCACTGGGTCAGATCCGGATATCGTCGTTGCCTCGGCCAAGGCCTATTTGAGCGCGCTCAACAAACTGCAAAGCAAAGCCGACCGGGTAGCCGCGCAGGGGTAGACGTAGGCTTGCACGGTTTTGCTTGATGTTTCTGATGCAAGTGCTTGATTGTGCAGGTTTTTTGATTAAACTCGTAAGACATCGGGGGGCGCTGAATTTTGCTTTTGGTGCCCCATCAAAACAGTTGGAATCCAAATTGCATAAAACTAACGTTACCCGGGCGCTGGCCGCTGCGTGCTTGATCCTTAGCATAGGCACACATGCCTTGGCCGCCCCCTCGGACACACCGGCTAATCCCACATCCCGCAACCAGATCAAACCTAAACTGGTCAGCAAGCGCGTCGCTAAGCGGGCTGTGATGGTTCCAGGCAAGCCTTCTTTCGGCGAGGCAGCCGGACTGCACAGTGCGCGGGACAACCTTTCACTCAAGTCCAGCGTCGCCTTGGTCATAGACCAAGACACTAAAGAGGTGCTGCTACAAAAAAATGAGTCCGCGGTGTTGCCGATTGCCTCCATCACCAAGCTCATGACGGGCGTATTGGTGAGTGAAGCCAAGCTGCCCATGGATGAACTCATCACGATTTCGCAGGCCGATGTCGATACGGAAAAGGGCAGTCGCTCTCGTCTTGGTGTCGGTACGGTGCTCTCGCGCGGTGAGCTCTTGCATTTGGCGCTCATGGCCAGTGAAAATCGGGCGGCGCACGCTTTGGGTCGCACTTACCCCGGTGGCCTGGGTGTTTTCGTAAGCCTCATGAACGCCAAGGCCAGCGCCTTGGGTATGCATGCCACCAGCTATGTGGAGCCCACGGGCTTGTCCAGCAAGAACCAATCCAGTGCCACGGACCTCGCCACTCTGGTGGGATACGCTTACGGTGACCCCACACTTCGGCAACTGTCAACCTCGCCTGGTTACGATGTGGAAGTCGGCAAGCGCACCTTGCGCTACAACAACACCAACAGGCTGGTGAAGAGTCCGGCCTGGGATATCGGCATCCAGAAGACCGGCTACATCTCCGAAGCGGGACAGTGCTTGGTCATGCAGGCAAAGGTTGCCGGACGTAAATTGATCATGGTGTTTTTGGATTCCGCGGGCAAGCTGAGCCGCATCGCTGATGCAGAACGCGTACGCCATTGGGTAGAGTCCAACCCGTCTTCGTTATCCCGCGGCGCACCCCTGGCCACTTTGTCCATGGAGCCGCGTGTGCGGGTGAACTAGGGCGACTGCCTGCGCCTGTGGCGGGAGGCTACAAAGTGGCGCCCCGGTAGCCCAAGGTTTGAGAAATGTGCTGGGCAGTCTCTTTGAGCCTGGGAATCCACGCGTCGTCCATCCGGCTTGACGGTGAAGAAATCGACAGGCCTGCTACCAACTTCGACTGGTCGTCGTAAATCCCGGCCGCCATGCAACGTACGCCCAGTTCAAGTTCTTCGTTGTCATTGGCCTGACCAGATTGACGTACGCGGGAGAGTTCACGCTCCAAGGTTGACAGGTCGGTAATACTGTTTTTCGTGTGCCCCTGCAAGCCGGTGCGCGTGGCGTAGGCCCGAATGCGTTGCGGGTCATCGGCTGCAAGAAATAACTTTCCTACCGAAGTCAGGTGCAAAGGTGCCCTCCCGCCTATGGCACGGACCACTTGCATGCCGGATCGTTCGCTGTACGCCCGCTCGACATAGATGATTTCGTCACCCTGGCGCATACTTAGATTGACAGGTTGCTGAGTTAGTTTGTGCAATTCGCGCATGGGTGCGATGGCAGCGTCACGCACGTTCAGCCGTCCTTTGACCAGGTTCCCCAGTTCCAGCAGTCGCATACCCAGGCGGTAGCTGCCGGGCTGCGGACGGTCCGCAAAACGACCCAAGACCAGGTCGTTGAGGATGCGGTGTGCGGTCGAAGGGTGCAGACCAGATTTCTCGCTGATCTCTTTGAGGGTCATGGCATCTTCACGCGATGCCAGCACGTCAATCAACGTGAACATGCGTTCAATCACCTGCACCGAGGGTGAGGCAGCGAGTGGGGGTTCAGGTCGGTTCATGGATTCAAAGGGTTTGCGGCATTATTGCCGCCAGTGAGGCGGAAGTCATTGGGCTCGGAGGCGGCGCCTGTTGACGCGGCAGTCACAGGAAGGTGGGAGGTAGCAGGAGACTGCCAACGTCCATCGATCAGGAGTTGCACGGGTTGGTATTGGATTTTGTAATTCATTTTTTGGCTTTGTGCAATCCAGTAGCCCAAGTATAAAAAAGACAGCCCCAACTCCTTGACCTTTTGAATTTGCCAAAGTACGTTGTAAGTGCCGTAGCTTGCACGGGCTTGCGGCTCATAAAAGGTGTACACCGCCGAAATACCGTCGCCCAAGAGGTCCAGGATGGAAACCATTTTCAGTGCCCCAAGCTCTCCGCCAGCTCCAGGTTCCCGAAATTCAACCAGTCGGGAATTGACCCGGCTTTGTAGCAAAAACTGCGTATATTGTTCCGCGCTGTCTTCCTCCATGCCACCACCCGCATGGCGACTTTGCTGGTAACGCAGGTACAGCGCGTAATGTTCGTCGGTATAAGCCAAGGGCATGACGCGCACTAGCAGGTTCTGGTGCTGTTTCCACGCGCGCCGTTGGCTGCGGTTTGAAGCGAACTCAGCGGCTGGTACACGCAGCGCGATGCAGGCCTGGCAGCCATCACAGTGAGGCCGGTAAGTGAACATTCCGCTGCGTCTAAAGCCACCCACCACCAGATCAGAATACAGGGTGTTGTCGATTAAGTGGCTGGGTGTGGCGACCTGCGATCGGGCCCTGCGTGCTGGCAGATAACTGCATTCATAGCTGGCGGTCGAATAGAACTGCAGTGCGTGCGAGGGCGGATCTTTGAACGGGTTCATGCAATGCTCATGCGTGTGGCTTGGTGGACGACAAAAGCGGCTCCCAAAAATCGGGTGAAAAACGCCAATCCATTGCTGTGGCCTGTACTGATTTCGCCACAGCGGCCACAAAGCTGACGCGTGGCACGGGGCGCGCTCCAAGTGACGCCAGGTGGCCTGTGTTTTGCTGGCAATCGAGCTGCGCGATGCCTTGGTGCGCGCACATGGCGACCAGAGCAGCCAAAGCAATTTTTGAGCCGTCGCTGCAGTCACTGAACATGGACTCGCCAAAAACCGCCTGGCCAATCACCACACAATACAAGCCCGCGACCAACTGGCCATCGACCCAAGTCTCGACACTGTGGGCCAGACCCTGGGTGTGCAGGTCGCGATAGGCCCGGATCATGGGCGGCAAAATCCAGGTTCCGTCCTGTTTGCGGCGTGGCGCATGTGCGCATTTTTCTATCACGCTGGCAAATGCCGTGTCTAAACGTATTTCGCAGTCAGGATTTCGTATGAACCGGAGCAGGGTTTTTTTGAAGGACCGGTGCAAGCGGAAATCTTCCACTCGCAGCACCATTCGGGGGTCCGGGCTCCACCACAAGATGGGTTGACCTTGGCTGTACCAAGGGAAAATTCCCCGTGCATAAGCCTCCCGCAAGCGATGCACTTCCAAGCTACCGCCGGCTGCCAGCAGGCCGGGTGCGTCAGAATCGTCGTTCCATGCGTGGTCGACCGGCGGGAATGGACTGTCTGCGTCTAGCCAAAGCAGTGGAGGCAATTCCATGGTCTTCAGGTGGCTCCTGGTGCGTTATGGGAGATTTCACGGAGCCAATCGCGCGATCCGCTTCCGTGGGCGGTTAGAATACGCGCTGTCGGGGCGTAGCGCAGCCTGGTAGCGCATCTGGTTTGGGACCAGAGGGTCGAAGGTTCGAATCCTTTCGCCCCGACCACATAATTTGCCAAAGCATTGCCTTTGGCATTTTTGTTTCTGGCATTTTGTGTCCACAACTGTCCGTAGCTCAGTTGGATAGAGCAACAGCCTTCTAAGCTGTAGGTCACAGGTTCGATTCCTGTCGGACAGGCCATCCCTTAAGCAAGCTCCACGTAGTGCGCCGGGCCGCTGCCGGTGAGCCACCGCCCGGCCGCACCCTGCAGTGTGGCGACTGCGCCCGTCGTCCATAACTCTACCCAACCGGTGCCCACGTTAGGGATCTCAGCCGCAGCATCGTCGGTGCTTTTCTGGGCCAGCAGGCTGTGCGTGCGCTGCGCCACTGGCTGCCCAGCGTCGATCAACGCCACTTCCGAGCCCAGTATTTCATGGAGGAGGGGGGCCGCAAACGCATAGTGGGTACAACCCAGCACCACAGTGTCGATGGCTCCTGGCGCATTCCCAAACGCGCCCATGGCCGCCGTGTAGCGCATGCACAGCGCCCTGATTTGTGTCACATCGTCATGCTCAATGGCGGCTGCAAGGCCGTCACAGGCTTGCAGCACAAAGCGTGCGTGTGAACTCTGCGCCTGCAGCAGCGCCTTGAATTTGTCGCTTGCCAGCGTGCCTCGCGTGGCCAATACGCCCACCAATCCGGTGTGGCTGCGTAGGGCCGCTGGTTTGAGCGCAGGTTCTACCCCCACGATGGGCAGTAACGGGTGTGCCGCGCGCAAGGTGGCAATGGCTGCGGCGGTGGCGGTGTTGCAGGCCACCACCAAAGCCCTTGCATGGTGTGTGCGCACCAGGTAGTCGCCAATGGCCAGCGACCGCTGGAGTACGTGGGCAACATCGCGCTCGCCGTAGGGCGCGTGGCCGGCGTCAGAAACGTAGACAAAGCGCTCTTGCGGCAGTTCCCGACGCAAGGCCTGGAGCACGCTTAAGCCACCCACGCCGCTGTCAAACACGCCAATAGGCAGCATGGATGTCGGGTGGCGATGGGGGAATGATGCAGATACCGGTGCGGGTGATGCGTTTAGACCGACGTGATGCCGATGTTCTTGAACGCGCCCGTGGCAATTTTCTTTTGCCACTCGGCCGGGCCGGTGATGTGGGCGCTGGTGCCGCCCGAATCCACAGCCACCGTCACCGGCATATCAACCACATCAAACTCATAAATGGCTTCCATGCCCAGGTCGGCAAAGCCCACCACCTTGGCGTGCTTGATGGCTTTGCTGACCAAATAGGCGGCACCGCCCACGGCCATCAGGTAGGCGCTTTGGTGTTTCTTGATGGCTTCAATCGCCACCGGGCCGCGCTCGGCTTTGCCCACCATGGAGATCAGGCCGGTTTGCGCCAACATCATCTCGGTAAACCCGTCCATGCGCGTCGCGGTGGTCGGGCCGGCGGGGCCTACCGCTTCGTCGCCTACCGGGTCGACCGGGCCGACGTAGTAAATCACCCGGTTGGTGAAGTCCACGGGCAGTGGCTCGCCCTTAGCGAGCATGGTCTGGATGCGCTTGTGTGCCGCGTCGCGGCCGGTCAGCATCTTGCCGTTGAGCAGCAGGGTTTGGCCGGGCTTCCAGCTGGCGACTTCGGTCTTGGTGAGTGTGTTGAGGTCTACGCGGGTGCTTTTCACGTAGTCGGGTGCCCAGTTGACGGCGGGCCACAGGTCGAGGGACGGCGGCGTCAGGTAGACCGGGCCGCTGCCGTCCATCACAAAATGGGCGTGGCGGGTGGCGGCGCAGTTGGGGATCATGGCCACCGGCTTGCTGGCGGCGTGGGTAGGGTACATCTTGATTTTGACGTCGAGCACCGTGGTCAGGCCGCCCAGGCCTTGGGCGCCAATGCCCAGGGCGTTGACCTTCTCGTAAAGCTCCAAGCGCATATTTTCTACCGGCGTGAGCACCGCGCCGCTGCTGGACTTGGCTTGCAATTCGTACATGTCCAGGTCGTCCATCAGGCTTTCTTTGGCCATGAGCACGGCTTTTTCTGCGGTGCCGCCAATGCCGATGCCCAGCATGCCCGGCGGGCACCATCCGGCGCCCATGGTGGGCACGGTTTTGAGCACCCAATCAATCACCGAGTCACCGGGGTTGAGCATGATCATCTTGCTCTTGTTCTCCGAGCCGCCGCCCTTGGCTGCGACCGTCACTTCGACAGTATTGCCGGGCACGATTTCCGTGAAGATCACGGCCGGCGTGTTGTCCTTGGTGTTCTTGCGCAAGAACTCGGGGTCTGCCACCACGCTGGCGCGCAGGGTGTTGTCGGGGTGGTTGTAGCCCCGGCGCACGCCTTCGTTGATTGCGTCGTCCAGACTGCCGGTAAAGCCACCCCAGCGCACGTCCATGCCCACTTTGAGAAACACGTTGACGATGCCGGTGTCCTGGCAAATCGGCCGGTGGCCTGTAGCGCTCATTTTGCTGTTGGTCAGGATTTGCGCGATCGCGTCTTTGGCCGCCGGGCTTTGCTCGCGCTCATAGGCACGCGCCAGGTGGGCGATGTAGTCCGTGGGGTGGTAGTAGCTGATGTACTGCAGTGCGGCGGCAACAGACTCGATCAGGTCTTCTTGGGCAATGGTGGTCATGGGTGCGGTGGCGTGGAGGCCGTGAATGAGCGATGGCAAAGAGTTTAACCACGCCCATCACCGCAACCCGCGGAGGCCGCGGCGTGCGCCCGCACGTTTTTCTGTGGCTGTTCACCGAGAAAAGAGCGGCCGCACGGCGCCCGAATGGGCTTAAGTCAGTGGCATGTAAGTGCCGCACGTGACGATCGCGCCCAGTTTTTTGCATAACTAGGAGACAGCACCATGAGTTCCCCATCCTCAGCTATTGAGTCCGTTTTGGTCGAAAACCGGGTTTTTTATCCCAGCGATGCGATGGTCAAGTCCGCGCGTATTTCTGGCATGGACGGCTACCACGCACTTTGCAAAGCCGCCGAAGACGACTTTGAAGGCTTTTGGGCCCAACTCGCCCGCGACAACGTGGTCTGGAACAAGCCCTTCACCCGCACCCTGGACGAGTCCAATGCACCGTTCTACCAATGGTTTGACGATGGCGAACTCAACGCTTCGGCCAATTGCCTGGACAAGCACATGGGCACGCCCAACGAGAACAAGACTGCCGTCATTTTTGAAGCGGACGACGGCGCGGTCACCAAAACCACCTACCGCGAGTTGCTATCGCGCGTAAGCCAGTTTGCCAACGCGCTCAAAGCCGACGGCATCCAAAAAGGCGACAGGGTGCTGATTTACATGCCCATGACGCTGGAAGGCGTGATCGCCATGCAGGCCTGCGCCCGCATTGGCGCTACCCACAGCGTGGTGTTTGGCGGCTTCTCGGCCAAGGCGCTGCAAGAGCGCATCATGGACGCAGGTGCGGTGGCAGTCATCACCTCCAACTTCCAGATGCGCGGCGGCAAAGAGCTTCCCCTCAAAGCCATCGTGGACGAGGGCATCGCCATGGGCGGTTGCGAGTCGATCAAAACCGTGTACGTCTACCAGCGCACCGCCAGCGCTTGCAATATGGTCGCCGGGCGGGACAAGACGTTTGACCAAGCGATCGAAGGCAAAAGCACGGTGTGCGCACCCGTGCCCGTGGGTGCGGAACACCCGCTGTTCATCTTGTACACCTCGGGTTCAACCGGCAAGCCCAAGGGCGTGCAGCATTCCACCGGCGGCTACCTGCTGTGGGCCAAGCTGACCATGGACTGGACCTTCGACCTCAAACCCACAGACGTGTTTTGGTGCACCGCCGACATTGGATGGATCACCGGCCACACTTACGTCGCCTATGGCCCCCTGGCGGCCGGCGCCACGCAAATCATTTTTGAAGGCGTGCCCACTTTCCCCAACGCCGGCCGCTTCTGGCAAATGATTGAGCGCCACAAGTGCTCCATCTTCTATACCGCACCGACGGCGATCCGGTCGCTGATCAAGGCTGCGGAAAGCGACGCCTCCGTGCACCCCGACCGCTCGGACCTGAGCAGCCTGCGCATCCTCGGCTCGGTGGGCGAGCCCATCAACCCCGAAGCCTGGATGTGGTACTACAAAAATATTGGCCATGAGAAGTGCCCCATCGTGGACACCTTCTGGCAGACCGAAACCGGTGGCCACATGATGACGCCGCTGCCCGGCGCCACGCCCCTGGTGCCCGGAAGCTGCACCTTGCCGCTGCCCGGCATCATGGCCGCCATCGTGGACGAGGTGGGCCACGACATTCCCAACGGCACTGGCGGTATTTTGGTGGTCAAACGCCCCTGGCCGTCTATGATCCGCACCATCTGGAACGACCCCGAGCGCTTCAAGAAGAGCTACTTTCCTGAAGAAATGGGCGGCAAGATGTACCTCGCCGGCGACGGCGCGGTGCGCAGCGCGGACCGGGGCTACTTCCGCATCACCGGGCGCATTGACGACGTGCTCAACGTCTCGGGCCACCGCATGGGTACGATGGAGATTGAGTCGGCCCTGGTGTCCAAAACCGACTTGGTAGCCGAAGCCGCCGTGGTGGGGCGCCCGGACGACTTGACCGGCGAGGCGATTTGCGCCTTTGTTGTGCTCAAGCGTTCGCGTCCGACCGACGAAGAGGCCAAAGCCATCGCCAAGCAGTTGCGCGACTGGGTGGCCAAGGAAATTGGCCCGATTGCCAAGCCCAAGGACATTCGTTTCGGTGAAAACCTGCCCAAAACCCGCAGCGGCAAGATCATGCGCCGCTTGCTGCGCTCGCTGGCCAAGGGCGAGGCAGTGACACAGGATGTGTCCACGCTGGAAAATCCGGCCATTCTGGACCAATTGGGCAAGGCCTATTGAACTGGGCGTAGCCCGACGCCATTGCCCGACTCTGGGCATAAAAAAAGGGATGCTTTTGGCATCCCTTTTTTGTCAGCGTCACGTTGGTGGCGCCGCTGGCAGGTGTTGGGGTTTGGTTGGGCGGTTTAACTTTCCAGCGCCGCAAACACCTGGGCGGTAATAGCCTCCACATCGCCCAGGCCGCTCACGGCGCGGTACTTTGGAGCCTTGGCGGGCTCCTGCTGCGCCCAGTCGGAGTAGTACTTCACCAACGGACGGGTTTGCGCGCTGTACACGGACAAGCGGTTTTGGACCGTGGCCTCCTTGTCGTCTTCGCGCTGGATCAGGGGCTCACCGGTCACGTCGTCCACACCCTCGACCTTGGGCGGGTTGAATTTGACATGGTAGGTGCGCCCAGATACCGGGTGCGAGCGCCTGCCGCTCATGCGCTCAACAATGCTCTCGAAAGGCACATCGATTTCAACCACATAGTCCAGGTCCACGCCGGCGGCCTTCATGGCATCGGCCTGGGGAATGGTGCGGGGGAAACCATCGAACAAAAAGCCATTGGCGCAGTCGGCTTGCGTGAGCCGTTCTTTGACCAGGTTGATGATCAGCGCATCGCTGACCAAACCACCTGAGTCCATGATGGACTTGGCCTCCAGTCCCAGGGGCGTGCCCGCTTTCACCGCAGCACGTAGCATGTCGCCAGTGGAAATCTGCGGGATGCCGTACTTTTTGCAAATGAACGCGGCTTGCGTACCTTTGCCTGCGCCGGGAGCTCCTAGAAGAATCAGTTTCATTGCGAACCTCAAAAGAATAAAAATCTCGTTTGCGCCTACGCACCGTGGTGGTGATGTCTCGTGTACAGCGCACTATGTTTGCTTGAGAATAGCACGCGAGAACCAGCACCAGCCTTACAGGCCGCACCCATTGTTTTGAACCTGTTTCACGGGTGCTGGGTCACCCAGGCGCGCACGCGCTCCAGATCCTCTGGGGTGTCCACTCCGGCGCCCGGTGCGCTGGCCGCCAAGTGGACGGCAATGCGGTGGCCGTGCCATAGCGCGCGAAGTTGCTCTAGCGCCTCAATGGTTTCCAGGGGCGCAGGTTCCAACTGCGGAAACCTGCGCAAAAAACCGACGCGGTAACTGTAAATGCCAATGTGGCGCAGCGGCGCTGGCACGGGCAGGGCTTCGATGCTGGATGCGTCGCGCCACCACGGTATGGGGGCGCGGCTGAAATACAACGCGTGCCTGGCAGCGTCGAGCACCACTTTCACGACGTTGGGGTTGCGGAACTCGTCCGATTGTGTAATGGCACAGGCGGCAGTTCCCATGCTGGCCGATGGACTGTCCTTAAGCACCTGGGCCACCGCGCCCACGAGCGCTGGGTCTATCAACGGTTCGTCGCCTTGCACATTGACCACAATTTCGTCGTCGCCAAGCCCCAGCAAGTCGCAGGCCTGCGCCAATCTGTCGCTGCCTGAGGCGTGGTCCAGGCGTGTCAGTACCGCCTCCACTGCGTAATGCGCGCAAGCTTGCAGGATGCTTTCGCTGTCGCCCGCCACTACGATGCGTGTGCCCTGTGCCGCGCCGGCTTGCACCCGCTGCGCTACGCGCACCACCATGGGAATGCCGCCAATGTCCGCCAGTGGCTTATTGGGGAGTCGGGTCGACGCCAGGCGCGCCGGTATCAGCACGGTAAAGGGCCTGGCCTGCGCGCTCACAAGCCCAGCTCTTCATCCGTCAGGGGTCGGGCAGCGTTTTCCAGCAAGATGGGGATGCCGTCATGGACTGGATAGGCCAGGCGGGCACTGCGCGACCACAACTCCAGCTTGCTGGCGCTCCATTCCAAGGGGCCTTTGGTGACCGGGCAAACGAGCAAAGAAAGCAGCTTAGTGTCCATGCAGCAATGATAAACGCCCGAACACCTAGGCCGCATGGGCGGCGAGCTGACGGTCGACCGCATCAAAAAAAGCGGGCTCAATGGTCTGTTCCAAAGCGACGCTCACCGCCCCTGGCGCCACGCGCCACAACTTGGGCGCGTCTTTTTCGGTGCAAACCAGCTGAAAGTTGCTCCAATTTGCGGTGTCTGCCTGGCGAAAGTCAAAGTGGTCGGGCAGCGCCTCGGTGCGAGAGAGTACCAGCCCGCTTTGGCGCAGCATGGCGAAAAAAATCTCAGGGCGGGCAATGCCGGCAAGGGCCATCACGGGCAAGCGCCCCGGTGCGTTCAGCGCTAGCAAAGGACGGGCCGTGCCGGTGTGGTCCAAGGCGATGCCACTGAGGTTGCGTTGGGCACTGAAGGCGCCCATGGGTGCTCGCCCGCTGGTATGTACCACCAGCAGCCGGTCGTCGCGTTGGCCTGCGCGGGCAATTGCGTGGCGTGGCCAGGGTTCGCGCAGAGGCCCTGCGGGAAGCTGCCAACCGTTGCCGCAGCCCCGGTCATCAAAGACGCAAATGTCCAGGTCGCGCCACATACGGTAGTGTTGCAAACCATCGTCGCAAACTATTACCCGCAGGTCTGGGTGGCGCTGTAACAGCGCGTTGGCGGCGCGCCAGCGGTCGCGCCCGACACCGACGGGCGCTCCAGTAGCGCGGTGAATGAGCAAGGGCTCGTCGCCCACGTCTTCCACCGCTGAAGTGGCATCTACTGCCATACCGGATCCCTGGTCACGCCCGTAGCCACGCGACACCACGCCCACCTTATGACCTTGGGACCGCAGGTGGTGCACCAATGCGATGACGGTAGGCGTTTTGCCCGCGCCGCCAGCCACCACGTTACCGACGACGATCACAAAGGCGTCAACCCGTTGGCTGCGCAGACAGCCCCAACGAAACAGCTGGCGCCGCACCGCGGCCAGCGCACCATAGCCCCACGCTACGGGCAAGAGCAGCCGCGCCAGCACCGTTTTGCCGGTCCAGGCGTGCAGCAGACCGGCGTGCAGCGCGGCGCGCATCGCTTACTCCGCGCCCGGCGCGGTGGGAGCCTGCAGTGCGAAGGTCACTTGGCTGATGCCCGCCAAACGGGCCGCTTCTATCGCTGTCATGACCGACTGGTGCGTGGCATTGGCATCTGCGCTCACGATCAGCACCGGGGTGCCTGTGCCCTGGATGCTGGCACGCAGCGCGGTGGTCAGGGCCCGCAAGCCACGGCCCGGGAGCGCTTCGTTGTCCACGCTGTAGTCTCCGCCAGCGCTCACACCCACATGGATTTCGCGCGGGAATTCGCGCGCCTTTTCTGCATTCGCCGTGGGCAAAGTGATTTTGAGCTGGGTGTATTTGTTGTAGGTGGTCGATAGCATCAGGAATATCAATACCACCAAGAGCACATCGATAAAGGGAATCAGATTGATCTCGGGTTCGTCGCGCCGTCGCGATGCAAAGGACAGACCCGAACTTCCGTCACCCGAGGTGCCAAACCGTATGCTCATGGTCGAATATGTCCGCAGGTTTTGAGATGGCGCAGCATCTGTTCCGCACAGGTTTCTAGTGTCAGCAAATAGGCGTCCACCCGGGCGCGAAAGTAGCGCCAAAACACCAGCGCTGGAATTGCCACCAAGAGCCCAAAGGCCGTGTTGTACAACGCCATAGAAATGCCCTGGGCGAGCTGCGCCGGATTGCCCGCAGTCCCCGCGCTGGGCGATTGACCCCCAAAGATCTCGATCATGCCGATGACGGTGCCCAACAATCCCATCAAGGGGGCCGCGGACGCGACGGTGGCCAAGGCACTCAGGTGCGCCTCCAGGTGTTGCGCCGCGGCGCGGCCTGCGTTTTGCATAACAGCGCGTACGTCTTCTTCACTGCAGCCAGATGGCGCGTGAAGCGCTAGCAATGCGCTGCCCAACACCTTCCCGAGCACCGACCCGTTTTCTAGCTCGGCCACCGATGCGGGTTCGGGTATGCGCTGCCTGGTCGTGGCAAAAACGGCGGCGCTCAGGCCCTGCGGCGCGACCCTGCCTTCAGCCAGGGCTACAAAGCGCTCGATGATGATGGCCAGCGCCAGCACCGAGCTCGCCATCAGCGGCCAAATCGGCCATCCAGCAGCTTGTATGATGGAAAACAAGGGCGCACTCCCAACGTCTGTTGATATCAACGCATTATCCGGGATTGTGTGCTGTGGGCCGTTTGCCTTGCCTGCCAGTCACGGGTTGGATACCTGAGTCAAGTCAACTCCATTTTTATGCCCGACCTTCGATTCCCCCTTCGCAACACCCCCCAAGTATGGGGCGTGGGCGCCCTGTGCCATGCTATTGCCGAGGCCTTGGATACGCGCTTTAACCCGGTTCGCGTGGCGGGCGAAGTCAGTGGCTTTGTACGCGCCGCCAGCGGGCACTGCTATTTTTCGCTCAAGGACGACAGCGGCCAGATCCGCTGCGCCATGTTCAAGCGCGCGGCCAGCGGCTTGGACTTTGTGCCGCGCGACGGTCAGCGCGTAGAGGTCGCGGGCCGCCTGGGCGTTTACGAGCCGCGGGGCGAGTTGCAACTGGTGGTAGAGAGCATGGCCCGGGCGGGCGAGGGCACGCTGTTTGAGCAGTTTTTGCAACTCAAGGCCAAACTCGAAGCACAGGGCTTGTTTGATCCGACGCACAAGCGCCCGCTTCCCCGCCAGGTGCGCGGCATTGGCCTGGTCACCTCGCTGGGGGCGGCCGCGCTGCACGATGTGGCCACCGCACTGCAGCGCCGTGCCCCGCACATTCCGGTGGTGCTGGCACCGGCCAGCGTGCAAGGCGCTGGCGCGGCGGCTGAAATCTGCCAGGCCTTGCAGCAGCTTTACGCCATGGCCGTGGCTGGGCCCGATGCTGGCGGGGCGGGCGCGGTGCCGATTGACGTCATCTTGCTGGTGCGCGGAGGCGGCGCTCTGGAAGACCTGTGGTCGTTCAACGACGAGACGCTGGCGCGGACCCTGTTTGACAGCCCGGTGCCGGTTGTGGCGGGCATTGGCCACGAAACCGACTTCACGATTGCCGACTTTGTGGCCGACCTGCGCGCGCCCACGCCCACAGCGGCTGCCGAACTGTGCGCGCCCGCGCGCCAGGAGGTGCTCGACGCGGCCGCCTGGCTGCAAGACCGCATGCAGACCGCCGCCTACCGGGCGCTGGACCGCCGCGCCCAGGCGCTGGACCTGGCTACATCGCGCCTGGGCCGCCCGTCCGCGACGGTGGCGCGCATGCAACTGGCGGTCGCAGCGCTTGCGCAGCGCCTGGGCCAAGCGCTGCCGCAGCGATTGCAAGGTCCGCAGGTGGCGCTGCAACGCCTGCAAACCGCGCTGGACGTGGCCGGCCAACGCGCTTTGCAAACCCAGGCCCACCGTCTGGCCGCGCTCGAACTGCGCCTGGGCCTGCTGGACCCGCGCCTGGTGCTTGCGCGGGGTTACGCTTGGCTCAGTGACGCACAAGGACAGGCGCTCACCCACGCGGCGCAGCTGCAAGTGGGGCAGGCCGTAGAAGCCACCCTGGCCGACGGTAAGGCTGCTTTGCGCGTGGAGTCGGTCGAGGCCAATTAGTTTCTACAATCCTTCTTTTTAACCCTAACCCGCCCAGAGGACCCTATGGAACACACCCTGCCCGCACTGCCTTACGCTATTGACGCATTGGCCCCCGCCTATTCCCAGGAAACCCTGGAGTTTCACCACGGCAAGCACCACAACGCCTACGTGGTCAACCTCAACAACCTGCAAAAAGGCACTGAGTTTGAGGCCATGGCCCTCGAAGAAATCATCAAAAAATCCAGCGGCGGCATCTACAACAACTCCGCCCAAATCTGGAACCACACCTTTTTCTGGAACTGCATGAAGCCCCAAGGCGGCGGCGAACCCACTGGCGCACTGGCTGCCGCGATCACCGCCAAGTGGGGCAGCTACGCAGCGTTTAAAGAAGCCTTCGTCAAGTCCGCCGTGGGCAACTTTGGCTCAGGCTGGACCTGGTTGGTGAAAAAGGCCGACGGCTCGGTGGACATCGTCAACATGGGCGCCGCTGGCACCCCGCTGACCACCGGCGACACCGCGCTGTTGACCGTGGACGTGTGGGAACACGCCTACTACATCGACTACCGCAACATGCGTCCCAAGTTCGTGGAAACCTTCCTCGACAAGCTGGTGAACTGGGGATTTGCAGAAGCCAACTTCGCAGCCTAATCTCCGAAGTGAACGCGCCCGATTGGGGCTGCGGAATGAAGAAATGCCAGCCGGTGCAAACCAGGCTGGCATTTTTTTGGTGTGCGGTAAACGCTTGGCGCCTAATGCAATCCCAAGACCCAAGCGACAAGCCGCTTCGATTCCTCGGGCGACACCTGCGCGTTGGCCGGCATGTAGACCACGCCCCACACGCCGTTGCCGCCCTGGCGCACTTTGAGCGCCAAACGCTCCAGGGCGCCGGGGTCTTGCCGGTATTTGTCCGCTACGGCCTTGAAGGCAGGACCAACCACCTTTTTTTCTATCGCGTGGCAGGCCAGGCAGTTTTTGGATTTGGCAAAAGCGGCCTCGGTTTGCGCTGTGTCTGCCCAGGCCAGGGTGCCGAGCATCAGCGCCCCCCACAGGCTGGCCTGCTGCGTCAAAGCGGCTAGACGGCCTAGAACGGTCATCGCAGGCGTTGAATCAGTAGTTGTCCAAGACCGCACCCTTGCTGGCGGTCGAGGCGTTGAACGCAAATTTAGCCTGCACGCCGCGGGTGTAGCGTGGTGCGGGCGCGGTCCAGGCGGCGCGGCGCGTGGCGATTTCGGCCTCGGGCACGTTGAGTTGCAGCAGCAGGGCGTGCGCGTCTATGGTGATGGAGTCGCCCTCATGGATGAGCGCAATCGTGCCACCCACGGCGGCCTCCGGCGCCACGTGGCCGACCACCATGCCCCAGGTGCCACCGGAGAAGCGGCCGTCGGTGATCAAGCCCACGCTCTCTCCCAGGCCTGCGCCAATCAGCGCGCCGGTAGGGGCCAACATTTCGGGCATGCCGGGGCCGCCTTTGGGGCCCAGGTAGCGCAGCACCATGACGTCGCCCGCCACAATCTTGCCAGCCAAAATGGCTTGCAGGGCCGATTGTTCGTCGTCAAACACGCGCGCCGGGCCAGTCATCACGGGTTTCTTCAGGCCGGTGATTTTGGCAACACAGCCTTCGGGGGATAGATTGCCCTTGAGAATGGCCAGATGGCCTTGGGCGTACATGGGTTTGTCGATGGGGCGAATCACGTCCTGGTCGGCGCGCGGCACGTCAGGAATGTCTTTGAGCACCTCGGCAACGGTCTGGCCGGTGATGGTGATGCAGTCGCCGTGCAGCAGGCCCGCAGCCAACAGCGTTTTCATCACTTGGGGAATACCTCCGGCTTGGTGCAGGTCCACCGCCAGGTATTTGCCGCTGGGCTTGAGGTCGCACAGCACCGGGGTTTTGACGCGCACGCGCTCAAAGTCGTCAATCGTCCATTCCACATCTGCGGCGTGGGCAATGGCCAAGAAGTGCAGCACCGCGTTGGTAGAGCCACCGGTGGCCATGATGACGGCTACGGCGTTTTCGATGGACTTGCGGGTGACGATGTCGCGCGGTTTGAGGTCATTTTTGATGGCTTCGATCAGCACTTTGGCCGATTCTTTGGCCGAATTCATTTTTTCGTCGTGCGGGTTGGCCATGGTGCTCGAATAGGGCAGGGACATGCCCAGAGCCTCAAACGCGCTGGACATGGTGTTGGCGGTGTACATGCCGCCGCAGGAGCCGGGGCCGGGAATGGCGCGCTGCTCGATCTCGTGCAGGTCAAAGTCGCTCAAATTGCCTGCGGCGTTTTGGCCCACGGCTTCGAACACGCTGACGATGTTGAGGTCTTTGCCCTGGTAGCGTCCGGGCAGGATGGTGCCGCCGTAGACGTAAATGGCGGGCACGTTGGCGCGCAGCATGCCCATCATGCCGCCGGGCATGTTTTTGTCGCAGCCGCCTACCACCACCACGCCGTCCATCCACTGGCCTTGCACGCAGGTCTCGATGCAGTCCGAGATGACTTCGCGGCTCACCAGGCTGTATTTCATGCCCTCGGTGCCCATGGCCATGCCGTCGGAGATCGTGGGGGTGCCAAACACCTGGGCGTTGCCGCCGGCCTCTTCAATGCCGGCAATGGCCGCGTCGGCCAGCTTTTGCAGGCCGCTGTTGCAGGGCGTGATAGTGCTGTGGCCGTTGGCCACGCCGACCATGGGTTTCTTGAAGTCCGATTCCTCGTAGCCCATGGCGTAGTACATGGACCGGTTGGGCGCGCGCGATTTACCTTCGGTGATGTTGGCGCTGCGGCGGTTGATGGGCAGGAGGGGGATGATTTTTTCGGACATGGTGGATGTTGCAGTTTGCTGGCGAATTCAAATTTTACGTCTCGGTGTGAGTTCAAAAGCCTCGCGGACGACCTGGCGGGCGCTGTGGCTCTGATAAAGTGCTCCGAATCGATGATCTCCAGAGGATGAAGAATATGGGCAACAGGAGTTTAAAACGTGTTTTTCTGGCGTTTCAATTGGCGCTCGGTGCGCTGGTTGTCTGCGCGCATCCAGCGCTCGCCCAGACGGTGGCCGCCAGTGCTCCGGCAGTGGCAAGCACTTTGGTGGATTCCGCCTCTAACCCCTACGGCCTCGGTGCCCTCTGGAGCGGCTCCGACCTGGTTGCCCGAACGGTACTCATCCTTCTGCTCATCATGAGCGCAGGCAGTTGGTACATCATGGTCGTCAAACTGCTCGAGCAAGCCAAGATGGGCAAGCAAGCCAAAGCGGCCCAGGCATTTTGGAGCGCCAAGACGGTGGCCGAGGGCACGCAGGCGCTGGACGCCGACAGCCCGTTTCGCTTCATGGCCGATGCCGCCCACAACGCCGTTCAAAAGCACGACGGCCTGATGGGTCATATTCCGGTCAACGACTGGCTGGCCATGGGCATCCAGCGCGCGGTGGACCGCATCAACAGCAACGCCCAAGGCGGCTTGGCCTTCTTGGCCACCGTGGGCTCGATTTCTCCGTTTGTAGGACTGTTTGGCACGGTCTGGGGCATCTACCACGCGCTCACTGCGATTGGCATTTCCGGCCAGGCCTCCATTGACAAAGTGGCCGGCCCCGTGGGCGAGGCGCTCATCATGACTGCCATCGGCTTGGCCGTGGCCGTGCCGGCGGTGCTGGCCTACAACTGGCTGGTGCGGCGCAACAAGGCCGTGATGGACGATGTGCGCGCCTTTGGCAGCGACTTGCATGCCGTGGTGCTGGGCACCATCAAGGCCTAACACCCCTTGCTCTTCACTTTCTAACGGAAAGCCGCCATGGCAATGAACGTGGGCTCCAGCTCCGACGGGGAGGATGCCGTCATGTCGACCATCAACACCACACCCTTGGTGGATGTGATGCTGGTGCTCTTGATCATCTTCCTGATCACCATTCCTGTGGTCACCACCTCCATTCCCGTGGTGCTGCCCAAGGAGCGCGTGGAAGTGCGCGAGACCAAGCCCGAGAACATCATCATCTCGGTGGACAAAGACAGCCGTGTTTTTTGGTACGACAGCCGTGTGGCCAGCGTCGATGCATTGGTCGACAAGCTCAAAAAGGTCGCGACCATGAAACCCCAGCCCGAAGTACAGGTGCGGGGCGACATGGCCGCGCGCTATGAGGGCGTAGGCAAAGTGCTGCTGGCTTGCCAGCGTGCGGGCATTGTCAAAGTCGCCTTCATCACCGAGCCTCCGGCGCTGAACTAAGCGCCTGCCGCCCCAGCACCCTGCACAGCTACCCCCCAACGAATTCCGAAAACCCACCATGGCCATGAACGTAGGAAACGCCAGCGGCTCTGACGAGCCCGAAGTGATGATGGACATCAACACCACGCCGCTGATTGATGTCATGTTGGTGCTCCTGGTCATGCTGATCATCACGATTCCCATCCAACTGCACTCCGTTACTTTGGAGATGCCGGTAGGCACGCCACCGACTAACTTGGTTAAGCCCGAAAAAATTCAAATCGATATTGACGCCTCTAGCGTGGTCTATTGGCAGGGACTGCCCGTGACGGCCCAGGAGCTGGATGAAAAAATGAAGGCTACCGGGCAGCAAAGCATCCAGCCCGAAGTTCACATTCGCCCCAACAAGGATGCGCGCTACGCCGTTTTTGCCAACGTGCTATCCAGCAGCCGCCGCGTGGGACTGACCAAAATTGCGGTCATCGGCGCGGAGCAGTTTGTGCAATGAGCGCCATCGCCTCAACTTCAAGCTACGGCAGCCGCGATTCCTCGAGTCGCGTCAAGGGCATCGTCATTGTGGTGGCGCTGCATGCCTTGATTGGCTATGCATTGGTCTCAGGTATGGCGCGCAAAGGCTTGAATCTGATTAAAAAGCCGCTTGAAGCGGTGGTGATTCAGGAAGTGATCATTCCGCCGCCCCCGCCCCCCCCACCGCCTCCCAAGAAGATCGAGCCGCCCAAGGATGTGCCCAAAGTACAGGCACCTCCGCCGCCCTTCGTGCCACCCCCTGATGTTCCACCGCCGGCCGCCAGCACGGCTCCGGCCGTCGTCGCCACCCACACTCCGCCCCCTGCGCCGGCAGTGATTGCACCGCCACCCCCGCCCGCTCCACCAGCACCGGTAGCAGCCCCGGTGGCCGCGGCGTCCAAGAGCACGTCGATTGGCGTGGCATGCCCCAGCCAAGTCAAGCCTGAGATGTCCCGTAAGGCCTTGCAAGCCCTGCAAGACGGTACCGAAGGCATGGTCAAAGTGCAACTATTGATCAAAAACGGCGTTGTTCAGGACGTCACCATTCTGTCGGGCCCTCGTGTGTTCCACGCTGCGGTCAAAGCCGCCATCCTGCAGTACAAGTGCGTGGCCGATGGGGCGGAGGTCATCACCACACAGGAGTTTGTCTTTAAGCTCGATTGAGCACGCCAGTGCACGGCGTGCTGTCCCGTAGGCGGTGCCTTATTCCTGTTCCAAAAAGCGCTGCGCGTCCAGCGCCGCCATGCAGCCCGTTCCGGCGCTCGTGATGGCTTGGCGGTACACATGGTCTTGCACGTCGCCTGCAGCAAACACGCCGGGCACGCTGGTTTGCGTGGCAAAACCTTTGAGGCCGCCCTGGGTGACGATGTAGCCGTTGTCCATGGCCAGCTGGCCTTGAAAAATCTCGGTATTGGGCGCGTGGCCGATGGCAATAAAGCAGCCTTGCAGCGTGATGTCTTCCAGCGCACCAGTGGTGGTGCTTTTCAGGCGGATGCCGGTCACGCCGCTGGCGTCGCCCAGCACTTCTTCCAGGGTCTGGAAGGTTTTGAGTTCAATTTTGCCCGCAGCCACCTTTTCCATCAGCTTGTCCACCAGGATAGGTTCGGCCTTGAACTTGTCGCGGCGGTGCACCAGGTACACCTTGCTGGCGATGTTGGACAGGTACAGCGCCTCTTCCACCGCCGTGTTGCCACCACCCACCACGCAGCACACCTGGTCGCGGTAGAAAAAGCCGTCGCAAGTGGCGCAGCCGGACACGCCACGGCCCATGAACGCCGTCTCAGACGGCAAACCCAGGTACTTGGCCGAGGCGCCGGTGGCCAAAATCAGCGCGTCGCAGGTGTAGGTGGTGTCGTCGCCTTGGAGCGTGAAGGGGCGCTTGCTCAGGTCCACGGTGTTGACGTGGTCAAAAATGATCTGGGTCTTGAAGCGCTCGGCGTGTTCCAAAAAGCGCTGCATCAGCTCGGGGCCCTGCACGCCGTTCACATCGGCCGGCCAGTTGTCAACCTCGGTGGTCGTCATCAATTGGCCGCCCTGGGCCATGCCGGTGACCAGCACCGGGTTGAGGTTGGCGCGCGCGGCGTAGACGGCGGCGGTGTAGCCCGCAGGGCCAGAGCCCAGGATAAGGACGCGGGCGTGTTGTGTTTTGGACATAAAGAACCTTTAAGGAAGATGCGGTGGTGTAACTGTCAGTCCGATGCGGCCACCTGATTTTGCGGCAGCGCGGTTGCATGAAAGGCGCTGGGGCCTGAGTAACCGGCCTTGGTGGTCCTATTTTAAGAAGGTCGTATCACCAGTGTTGCGGTGCGGTAAGCTTCCCACACCCCGCGGTGGGGGCTTGCGCACCGGCGCCGCTGCAATTTACGACATGACTTATTCGCTGCACACCCTCAACAACCCCTCATACGAAGCACCTCCCACTGCGAACGGTTGGGGGAGGTTTGCCAATGAAGCCGCCGTCGTGATGGGGTTCGTGGCGCTGGTGTTTGCCACTTTGGCGCTGTTGGGGTATTCCACGCAAGACGCCGCGTGGACTACCTCGGGTACCGGAGGAGCTCCGATTAACCACGCCGGGCACTTGGGCGCTTTGGTGGCGGATTGGGCTTATTTTTTATTGGGCTACTCGGTTTGGTGGGTGCTGGCGGTGGCCTTGCACGCCTGGTTCACACTGGTGATGATGCGCTGGAGCAGTGCGCCCGTGATGCCTGTGGCACAGGAGCTTGATCCACAGCCTTCGGTGCGTGGTCCGTATGAACGGGCCTTGTTTTGGCTGGGTTTGTGCGTGTTGCTGTGCGCCAGTGCGACCTTGGAGTGGACGCGACTGTACCGGTTGGAGGCGCATTTGCCGGGCCACAGTGGCGGGGTGCTGGGCTATATCCTCGGTGCGCAAAGCGTGCGCTGGCTGGGTTTTTCGGGCTCTGGCTTGCTGGCGATTGCCTTGGGGCTTGTGGGTGCGGGGTGGGCGTTTCGCTTTTCCTGGCTGCGCGCGTCTGAAGCCCTTGGCGCCTGGATTGACGGCCGCTGGGAGGCGCTGCGTGCGCGCCGCGAGATGGCGCAAGACATGGAGTTGGGGCAAAAGGCCGCACGTGAGCGTGAAGTGCCTTTTACCGAGCCCTTGACGGAGGCCGCGCCGGGCGCAGCCGCGGAGGCGCCTGTGCCACCGCACATCGGTGCGCCCGAGCCCCGTGTGCTGGTCGAGCCCCGTGCGGTGGAATTGCCGCCCAGTACCCGTGTGGCCAAAGAGCGCCAAAAGCCCCTGTTTTCCGAAATGCCTGACAGCAAACTGCCCCAGGTGGCGCTGCTGGACGATGCACTTTTGCGCCAAGAAACCGTGTCGCCCGAGACGCTGGAAATGACCAGCCGCATGATCGAGAAAAAGCTCAAAGACTTTGGCGTGGAAGTGCGCGTGGTGCTGGCCCAGCCGGGGCCGGTGATCACCCGCTACGAGATCGAGCCGGCCACCGGCGTCAAAGGCTCGCAAATAGTCGGCCTGGCCAAAGACCTGGCGCGCTCCCTAAGTCTGGTGTCCATCCGCGTGGTGGAGACGATTCCGGGCAAAAACTACATGGCGCTCGAATTGCCCAACGCCAAACGCCAGTCCATCCGCCTGTCCGAAATCTTGGGCTCGCAGGTTTACAACGACGCCAAATCGCTGCTCACCATGGGCTTGGGCAAGGACATTATTGGCAACCCGGTAGTCGCCGACCTGGCCAAAATGCCGCACGTGCTGGTGGCCGGTACCACCGGCTCGGGCAAGTCGGTGGGTATCAACGCCATGATTTTGAGCCTCTTGTACAAGGCCGAGGCGCGCGATGTGCGCCTCTTGATGATCGACCCCAAGATGCTGGAGATGAGCGTCTACGAAGGCATTCCCCACCTGCTGGCCCCCGTGGTGACCGACATGCGCCAAGCCGCCCACGGCCTGAACTGGTGCGTGGCCGAGATGGAAAAGCGCTACAAGCTGATGAGCAAAATGGGCGTGCGCAACCTGGCCGGCTTTAACGCCAAGCTCGACGAGGCCACGGCCAACGGAACCTTCATCTACAACCCGTTTAGCCTGACGCCCGAAGACCCCGAGCCGCTGCAGCGCCTGCCCCACATCGTGGTGGTGATTGACGAGCTGGCCGATTTGATGATGGTGGTGGGCAAAAAGATCGAAGAGCTGATCGCCCGCCTGGCGCAAAAGGCGCGCGCTGCCGGTATCCACCTGATTTTGGCCACCCAGCGCCCCAGCGTGGACGTGATTACCGGCCTGATCAAGGCCAACATCCCCACGCGCATTGCGTTCCAGGTCAGCAGCAAAATCGACAGCCGCACCATCCTGGACCAAATGGGCGCCGAAGCGCTTTTGGGCATGGGCGACATGCTCTACATGCCCAGCGGCACCGGTTTGCCGATTCGCGTGCACGGCGCCTTTGTGAGCGACGAAGAAGTGCACCGCGTGGTGAAGTACCTGAAAGAGCAGGGCGGCGAACCGAATTATGTGGAAGGCCTGCTAGAAGGCGGCACCGCAGAAGGCGACGACGGCGACGGCACCTTTGGCGACATGGGTGGCGAAAAAGACGCGCTCTACGACCAGGCCGTGGAAGTGGTGCTGAAAAACCGCAAGGCCAGCATCTCTCTGGTGCAGCGCCACCTGAAAATTGGCTACAACCGCGCAGCGCGCTTGGTCGAAGACATGGAAAAGGCCGGACTGGTAAGCGCCATGAGCGGTAGCGGCCAGCGCGAAATATTGGTGCCTGCCCGGGCTGAGTGATGCAAACGCAAGGATGAAATCGGCATGATGACAAGCAACGCCCTTTGCGTTTTGACGCTTGCCGCTCTCTGGGCCACTGGCGGCGCATGGGCGGGCGGACTGGACAGCCTGGACGCCTTTGTCAAAAACGTCAAAAGCGGCCGCGCCAGCTTCACCCAAACCGTCACCGCCCCGGCCAAAGAAGGCCAGGTGGCGCGCCCCAAGGTGTCTGGCGGCAGCTTTGAATTTGCCCGGCCCAACCGCTTCAAGTTTGTCTACAAAAAGCCGTTTGAACAAAGCATCGTGGCCGACGGCCAGACGCTGTGGCTGTACGACGTGGACCTGGCCCAGGTGACTGCGCGCAAACAGGCTGCAGCCCTGGGTTCCACACCCGCTGCGCTGATTGCCGCAGCGTCCGACCTCAAGGCCCTGCAAGCCGAATACGAGCTCAGCGACGCCCCCAGCGCCGACGGCCAGGATTGGCTGAAGGCGACACCCCGTTCCAAAGACGGCAGCCTGCAAAGCGTGCGCGTGGGCTTCAAGGGCGGCGTGCTGGCCACGCTGGAAATTTTGGACAGTTTTGGCCAGCGCTCGGTCTTGCAGTTCAGCGCTTTTGAGCTCAATGCCGCGTTGGACGCCAGCGCCTTTGCGTTCAAACCCCCGGCGGGGGTGGATGTGGTGCGGCAATAAGGCGCAGGCCCAGCGCCGCACTCGCATGTCCGATCTTTTCCAGGCCAAACCCACGCCCCCGCTGGCCGAAGCGCTGCGCCCGCAAACGCTGGCCGACGTCATTGGCCAGAGCGATTTGCTGGGCCCGGGCAAGCCGCTGCAACTGGCATTTGCCTCGGGCAAGCCGCATTCCATGATCTTATGGGGGCCGCCGGGCGTGGGCAAAACCACGCTGGCGCGCCTGACTGCGCAAAGCTTTGGCTGCCAGTTCATCGCTTTGTCGGCGGTGTTCGCGGGCGTCAAAGACATACGCACTGCCATGGAACAGGCCCAGGCCAATTTGGCGCAGGGCCAGCACACGATTTTGTTTGTGGACGAAATCCACCGCTTCAACAAGTCGCAGCAAGACGCACTTTTGCCCTACGCCGAGTCGGGCCTGGTCACGCTGATTGGCGCCACCACCGAGAACCCGTCGTTTGAGGTGAATTCCGCGCTCTTGTCGCGCGCGCAGGTCTATGTGCTCAAGTCGCTTACCGACGACGAACTGCGCCTGCTGCTGGCGCGTGCGCAAGACAAAGTGCTGGGGCATTTGCAGTTTGACGAACGCGCTATCTCTACCCTGGTGGGTTACGCCGACGGCGACGCCCGGCGCCTGCTCAACCTGCTGGAGCAGTGCAACACGGCAGCGGGCGCGGCGGGCGTCAGCCACATTGACGCGGCCTTTATCGAAAACGCCCTGGCCATCAACGCCAAGCGCTTTGACAAAGGCGGCGACAACTTTTACGACCAGATTTCGGCCCTGCACAAGTCGGTGCGCGGCTCCCACCCCGATGCCGCGCTCTACTGGCTGTGCCGCATGTTGGACGGCGGCGCCGACCCCAAATACCTGTCCCGGCGCATCGTGCGCATGGCCTGGGAAGACATTGGCTTAGCCGACCCCCGCGCCATGCAAATCGCCAACGACGCTGCACTCACCTTTGAGCGCTTGGGCTCGCCCGAGGGCGAACTGGCCCTGGGCCAAGCGGTGGTCTATCTGGCCGTGGCCGCCAAAAGCAACGCGGGCTACAACGCGTACAACAAGGCTCGCGCGTTCGTCAAAACCGACAAAAGCCGCGAAGTGCCGGTGCACCTGCGCAACGCCCCCACCAAGCTCATGAAAGAACTCGGCTACGGCCACGAATACCGCTACGCCCACGACGAACCCCACGCTTACGCCGCTGGCGAAACCTACTTGCCCGACCATATGAAAGAACCGCACTGGTACCAGCCCGTGCCGCGCGGGCTGGAGGGCAAGATTGCGGAGAAGATGGCGTTTTTGAAAGCGCTCGATGCCCAGGCGGGGAAGCTTGGCTAAGCCGCGCGGGTCGTTTGGTGGCAGGCGATCCGTGCGCGAGGGCCCAGGGTTCCACCTTGGCGCTTGTTAGCCCACAGGAAAGCCATCGCGTCAGAGTTGAACACGAAGTCCGCCTCTGTGTTGCTCTAGGGAACGCCATGCAAATGACGGCTGTTGTCAGTCACAATCCCCTGTATGCAGTCTAGTTTTACGGTGCCGGTGTGCACACAATGCCACGTGCTGGGCAGCCCCACGCTCGCCCATTGTCCAATGACAGGGCCGCCGTACGGCTGGCTGGCATTGGACATTGAAGGAAAAGGTGTCGCCTTGCGGCTTGGGGTCGGGGCCAGCAAGCCTGTGGCCGACCGGCACCTGATTCCGTGCCCATGAAAGCAGACTTGCTGGCTCTGGCAGCCATAGCCCTGTGGGGCTCCTTGGCACCTTTGGGGGTGAAACTGGCCCACATCCCTCCGTTCCTATTGACCGGCCTCGGATTGCTGGTGGGCAGCCTCATAGCACTTCCCATCTCGCGTTTCCGTCTGGCACGCTGGAAGGTGCCTGTGCCGACCTTGCTGGTGGGCATTTATGGGCTCTTTGGTTTTCACTTCCTGCTGTTTATGGCCTTGCGCAATGCCCCCGCCGTGGAGGCAAACCTTGTCAATTACCTCTGGCCACTTGGCATGGTGGTGATGGCGCCCTTGTTCTTGAAAGATGTTTCATTGCACGCCCGCCATATCGTTGCTGCGCTCATCGGCTTTGCAGGCGCTGCCATCGCCATCTTGGGGCGGGGAGGGGCAGCGAATGCAGCGCAAGGATTTCATTCCGGCTATCTCCTCGCACTGGCTTCCGCCTTTGTGTGGTCAAGTTATTCGCTTATGACCCGCAGGGTCCCTGTGTTTGCAACCTCCGCCGTAGGCGGCTTTGCCGCGGTCTCTGGACTGCTTTCCCTTGGCTGCCATGTGCTGCTGGAACCCGCTCTTGCATTAACCACACAAGATATCTTGCTGGTTTGCATTCTGGGACTCGGTCCCCTGGGAGGTGCGTTTTTCCTATGGGATGCTGCGATAAAGCGGGGTGATACCCGGCGCATCGGTCTGCTGGCATTTGCAACGCCTATTTTGTCCACGGTGTTGCTGCTCGTCACAACCGGACAAGCGTTGCATTGGAACGTTGGAATTGCAGCAGTACTGGTGGTGGGCGCGGCTTGGTGGGGTAGTCGATGAAGTGAACCCATTGCGGGGTGCATAGCGCCGAAGCATTGCAGTACCCGCGGTGCTTGCGCTGGAATTGGCCTTGGTGCTGAGCTAGAGTGCAGAATGTGTGGGCATACGATTTGCCATTGATTACGCTCCAATTTTTCTGATTTTTTATGGCGCAGCCTGGTGTCCGGGCGTGTGTTGCTGCCATTGGCGCTCCTTGCTGGCCGGCGTATCCGGGGTAGGGATGGGCTGCACCAGATAGTGTTTGGCGCTAAGGCAATGGCCGGCTCCCCAACACGCTCCCCGGTCAGGTGGCAAAAAGAGGCAGACGTTCAAAACTTCCTCGCAAGAGGCGGGCACTGTCGGCGCCCATCCAATCATGGGCCACGCTGGCGTAGACACGACGAAAGTCTACCGTGTGGGCGAGGTTTCCGTCTGCATTGCGCGCTGTCCAATCGGGCACCCGGCCATATTGGCCACCGCGGACGGACTCGCCAATCAGGTAGACGTGGTTGGCCGTACCATGGTCCGTGCCCAGGCTGGTGTTTTCTGCGGGGCGGCGGCCAAACTCGGAAACCACCATCACGGTCACGTCTTTGGCGCGGCCTATGCGCCGCACGTCTTGCATGAACCCGCTGATGCTTTGAGACACATAACTCAGCAGGCGCTGGTGCGTTTCACTTTGGTGCACATGGGTGTCAAAGGCATTGTGGCGGTAGGCTGTGTGGTAGATGCGGGCTGGCAACCGCGCCGCTATCATGGCTGCCACCTTGGGCAGATCCATGGCTATGAGCCCGTAGTCCGCCGGCGATCGGTAATTGCTCCAGGCCTGGCGGACCTGTTGCGAAGCCTGGCGCGCACTCAATGCCACCTCTTCCAGGTAGCCGAGGGTGGGGTTGCCAGCAACGTGGTGCTGGCCATCCCCTTGTTCTAGCAATGTGCGGCTCTGGTACAGGCCCTTGCGGTCAAACTGCTCGGGGTCGTCGAACACCACCGGCACATGGTGCGCTGCATGTACTGAAAGCGATTGGCGCTCACCGATACCGACCAAAAAGTTGGGCTTGAACGCAGGGTCTATGGCGTCGGCCAATCGCCCTAACCATCCATAGGGCTCACCGCTATTGGGTGCGCCCGTGTGCCAGTAGCCGGCCGACGTGAAGTGCGAATAAGACGGATTGTCGTAGCCGCAGCCATGCACCACCGCCAAATGCCCATCTTTGTAGAGCCGCTCAAAACCCGCCATGCTGGGGTTGAAGCCATGCATCTCATCGATCTTGCGCAGTGTATTGGGGGGTAAACCTATGCGTGGTCGCAGGCGGTAGTAGTGGTCGTTACCGTACGGCACCAGGGTGTTGAAGCCGTCGTTGGCGCCCGTGAGCTCAAGCACCACCAGAATGCGCTCATCGGCTGCATCGCTGGAGGCGGCGTTCGCTGCAATGGCCGCATTGAGGCACACAGCGCCCATGCCCTGGAGCAGGATGCGGCGCGAAATGTCGTGGAGTTTCATGGCTTATCCCAACTGGTAGGCGGGAAGGGAGAGAATCACATGCAGCAGGTTGCGCAGTGCGTCCTCCATGTAGCTATCAGCGCGCCGTAAATCGCTGGTGCCCAACTCCTCGCTGAGCAGCGCACTGAGTTGCTGACGCAGTGTGTCTGACACCGGCAGCGCGACAAAACGCTGTAGCAAGTGGTCCACCGCTTGACCAGTGGTGCGGCAGGCGGCGTCGCGCATCCATTGGGACACATCGAGCTGGGCCGTGTGGCGAGGCAGGGGGCGCACCTTCTCAATCGCCTTGCGCCAGGCGTTGTAGCTCGCCAAGCGGGTATTGAACTCTTCTTCGCGCGGGCCTGCCATGTTTTGCTTGCGCTCTCCTATTGCGGCCTTGCTTTCTGCCTGGGTCGCGGCTCCCACCTCCATCCCGCGCGCCAGCTTGTCCGCTACCGGAATAATTTGGTAGATAGCGCCCGGGACGCGGTCCGTGGGGATGAAATCGATGGGGGGATACAAGGTGTCGTACATCACACTGCTGCGCGCCATCAGCAGACCTGGCGTGATCCAGCTGCGCCCCTGGGCCCAGCCTGCCACATTGGGCGGAAAAAACAGCTTCTGGCCTAGCAATTCGGTCTGGTCGTTGAAATCAGGAATACCCGGGACCGCCTGCAGTTCTATCTTCTTGTAGCTGGAAATCAGCAGTTCGACCGGCGGCTTGATGCGGGTAGCGCGCGAGGCGTCGCTGTAAAAATCCTGCGACAGAAGCAGCGTCTCCATGAACGCAGAGATGTCGTAGCCCGATTCGCGCAGAACCCTGCCCCACGCCCGCGCATGCGCGGGCGTCAGCTCCTCACGCACGAAAAAACGGTAGAGCTTGGCAGCAATAAAGTCTGCAGTCGCAGGCTGCGCCAAAAGCAGGTCTATCACCTGCTCTCCCCCCAGATTGCCGCTTTGTCCCAACAGCGATTTAATGCCGTCGTCATGCCGTGTCGGGTTGATGGCAAACGACAAACCTTGGTAGTTCCAGCCGGTAAAAGCGCGCGCGGCTTCTTTGATGTCATTTTCCCCATAGTGGCCCACGCCCATGGTGAAAAGTTCCATCACTTCGCGGGCGAAGTTTTCATTAGGAGCGCCTTTGACATTGACCCCGGCATCAAGGTACATCAACATGGCTGGATCCTGCGCCACGGCCAGCAGCAGGCTACGGAAATTGCCGTTGGCGTGTCGGCGCAGGGTTTCGTTTTGAAGCTGCATCTTGCGCACGTCGTGCACCTTTTCTTCGCTGGTCGCAAAGTGGCCGTGCCAAAACAGCGTGAGCTTCTCCTGTAGGGGGCGAGGCGTGGTCAGCATGCGATTGGCCCACCAGTAACCCAGTCGTTGGGTCTCCAGGCGCGAGGCACGCAACCAATAGAGGTAGCGATCCGCCACCTGCTGCGCGGGTCGGTTGCCCGCGGGCTTGACCTGTACGCCCAGTGCTTCCCCGGTAGCACGCGCCAGATCGGTGGCGGCTGGGCGCGAAGGTGCAAAGGGCTCTAGGCCAGGGTCATGGATGGGGGAGGGCTCAAAAGGCGTGTAGGAATCGGGTGTGCGCTGGTAGCGCACCAAGCCTTGTACGGCCTGCGCAGGCGTCAGTCGTGCCAGCTGCGCGATCTCCGCTGGTGTGCCACCAAAGCCTGCGCGTTCTAGCAGGTGCCTTGCAGTGGCGGTGTTCCATTGGTTCGCCGCCAGCGGGCGCAACGATTCTTCGCTCTGAGCCCGGACAGCTTGGGAGCAGATCGCAAGCAGGCCCAAGAGCAGCAGGTATACGCGGATGAGACTGTGTCCTGGACGGATGCAAAGGCGAAAAAAAGACATAAAAAGAGAGCGCCCAATGGCGACAGGCTGGTAGCAAGCAACAGCGAATTTGGCAAAAGATGCTACAAGCACAAGACGTCATACGCGCTTGAAAAGACTGCACACGTCGCTGTAAATATATTGAACGAAGCCGCCCATTCAGCGGCTTGCGGCCCTGTCCTTTGGACTTTTCCTCTATGGTGCGTTGCAGCGTCGGCCAAGACAGCGGCGCTTGGGCGCGTCGTGTGGCAAGCTGGGCGGCGCTGGCGGTAGGTACGCAAACAATGCGGCAAGCGAGCCGCGTGGCAATGGTACCGCTTCAACCCTCTTATTTCTGCGGTCCAGTCCCCAGGTGCTGCGCTACCAGGTCGAGTCGCGCCAGGGGGTCCGTCTGGCCCAGCAGGGCCAATTTTTCTGGCGCTGACAGCGGCAGCATTTCCGCCCAGCGGTTGGCCACCCAGCCGCATTCGTCCAGGCGGTAGGGGGCTTGCAGGGGCAGTTCGCTCAGGCGCTGGTCGGCCTGCGCTTGGGCGATGCCCCGGCCCAAGCGGTTGGCCAGGGGCTGTAGTTCGGCTGGAATGGGGGTGGGCAAGTCCTCAGGTACATACTCCACCTGCGCGTACCACACGCCGTAGGGGCCGGCTTCGGTGGCGCCCAACGTGAAGCGCCGCCCACCGATGCAGCGCACCCGCAGCAGCGCCGCTTGCAGGGTCTCCAGCGTGTCGATATGGGCCAGCGTACCCACTGCGTGCAGGCGGGGGACCTGGCCTGGCACCGCCACCTCATTGCCTTGCGCCAACCAGGCCACGCCAAACGGGCTGTGCTCCCGGTGGCAGCGACGGATAAGGTCCAGATAGCGCACCTCAAAAATCTGCAGGTGCAAGACGCCGTCGGGAAACACGCCGTGGGAAAGAGGAAAGAGGGGAATGCGTTCCATGGAATGAAGCTTGGGTGCGGTGAAAAGCTGTTTGTAACCGGCTTTGATGCCAGGTGCCGGCCCGGGGCAATACGGCGGGTGTTTCGCGGGCTGAGATACCATAACTGCGCGCTTGAGCACACGGCCTGCGTGCCACCCCCATAAGCGCACCACTCCTCTCTTTTTATAAGGAATCCACCCATGACCGATGTCTCCAAACGCAGTCTCTTGCAATCTGGCGGCTTGATGAGCGCTGGCGCACTGCTGGGTTGTGCGACCCCTGGAATTTCTCAAACAGGCGTCAAGACCCCGTTTGCTGTGCCTTCGGTCTACATCCCTATCGCGGGCTCGGACGAGATGTACCCTGTGCGCAGGGTGTATTGCATCGGCCGCAATTACGCCGCCCATTCCCGCGAAATGGGCTCAGACCCGACGCGCGAGCCGCCGTTTTTCTTTCAAAAGCCCACCGACGCCATTCAGAACGTGGCCCCGGGCACAGTGGCCGACCACCCCTATCCCACGCTGACCAAAAACTACCATTACGAGGCCGAGCTGGTGGCGGCTTTGGGCAAAGGTGGGCGCAACATTCCCGTGGACAAGGCCTTAGAGCATGTCTACGCCTATACGCTGGGTCTGGACATGACCCGGCGCGACTTGCAGCGTGCCATGGGCGATGAGAAAAAACCCTGGGAAATCGGCAAAAGCTTTGACCGATCAGCGCCGATTGGGCCACTGCACAAGGTGGCGTCCACTGGCCACTTCACGCAGGGTGCTATTTGGCTCAAGGTCAACGGTCAAACCAAGCAAAGCGCCAACCTGAACCAGATGATCTGGTCGGTGGCCGAGCAGATTGCAAAGTTGTCCGAGGCCTTCGAACTGTTTCCTGGCGACATTATTTACTCTGGCACGCCGGAAAACGTGGGTCCGGTAGTGCGCGGCGATGTGATTGAAATGCACATCGACGGACTACCCAACCTGAGTGTCAAGATCGTCTAAGACTGAGCCTGCGGACTTTGCGGTTCGACGCAGAGCGTGAAGTCCTTCAGGCCGAAAGGTCAAACAACCGGCCCGTCAGACCGCCAATAAAGCCCGAGTGGGCGGGGCCATGGGGCAGCGCTGGGTCACTGACGCGCACTTGTAGCGAGAGGTTTTTAAAGGCCGGGTGCGGTCCGGCCTGCATGTCACGGGCTAGACGCAGTGCAGCCGACAAGTTGCTGCTTTGCAAGGCCGAACCGATCTGCGTAAGCCAAGGGTGGTGCGAGAGTTCTTGGTCATGGTCGACCAGCGCCGTAAACGCCAATCGTGCAGCGTCAATCGGCCCAGTTTTCAGGGCAACCAGGAGCGCGCGCAGCCGCTGTTCGCGGCGATGATGGCCCCCCTGAGCGCTGGGCTGGCGCCCGCCGGAACCGGTTTCTCGGTCCAGGGCTTTGATTTCGAAGTCATTGGCCATGGTGGTGATCCTTGCTCAGTCAATGGGGTGGGCGAAGGCTTCGGTGCGCTGTCAAAATGCCGACAACCCCAGCACCCATAAACACGAATCGTGCCAAGTAAATCGCCTGGGTCCCGCCTTGCGCCGTGCTCTGGCTCACTTTCTTGCCACCTTGCTGGCTATCTGCGGCACAATAAAACGCATGCCCACCAGCCCACGCCCCCAAGCTCTGCTTCCGCCCAACGATGCCTTGCGCACCCAGTTGCACAACGAGGTGCACGCCCGGCCGCCGGCCCACCTGCAGTTGCCAGCGCTGGTGGTGTTTGTGGCCGTGCTCAATGCCGGTGTGTCGCGTCAGCAGGAGTGGGAGCATTTGCGCCAGCTGCCTGGCCAGGGCGGGCTGGCGCTGGAGAGTCTGAACGACAATTTCTTGCGACTGCGGCTCGACGGGTATACCGTGAAGTGGGAGCGGCACACCGAGTTCACCCGTTACTCCATCGTGCAACTGCTGCCTTCTTCGGACGTGGCGAACAATGCGGCGCGTTTGGCCGACCAGCTGGCTTTGCCACCTGAGTGGCTGCACCATATTCCAGGCCCTACGGTGGCGGCGGTGGCGCTGGCCATGGTGCACGGCGACTTAACGGACCTGGCGCACAACAGTCCGCTCATGGAACACGCGCGACATTGGCTCGGTGGAGCGCAAGTCGTGGCCTCATTGCTTGGCAACGGCCACTCGTGTGCTTTGACCGAGTTCCAGATTGGTGAAGATGGCTTCGAGCGCATGCTGGTCGTCGCGCCGCTGGGCACCAGCCAGGCCCGTGCCGGGCGCATTTCGCAGCGCCTGCTGGAACTGGAAACCTACCGCTTGATGGCTTTGCGCGGGCTGCCGGTGGCCAAGGCACTGGGCCCAGCGCTGGCCCAGGCCGAAGAGGCACTTTCCGGTATCACGGCGCGTCTGGAAAGCAAGTCAGCCTCCGATCAAGAGCTTCTCGACGACCTGGTAGCCCTGGCCGCGCGGGTAGAGCGCGCCATTGCCGAGCACAGTTACCGGTTTTCTGCCACCCAGGCCTACTACACGCTGGTGGGCCAGCGCATTGCCGAACTGCGCGAAAAAGTGGTGCCGGGTACGCAAACCATTGGCGAATTCATGCAGCGCCGCCTTTCACCCGCCATGGCGACGGTGGCCGCCAGCTCCCAGCGCCTGACCACGCTGTCCGAGCGGGTGTCGCGTACCAGCTCACTCTTGCGCACCCGCGTTGACATTGCCACAGAGCAGCAAAACCAGCAACTGCTCGAGAAGCTCACACGTGGACAAGAGATGCAACTGCGCCTGCAAACTACGGTGGAGGGTTTGTCGATTGCGGCAATCTCTTATTACGTGGTCAGCCTCATGTACTACTGCGCCAAGGCGCTCAAGGCAGCGGGTCTGCCCGTGAACCCGGACATTGCCACCGGCGTTTTGATTCCCTTGGTGTTATGGGGCGTGTGGAGCATGACGCGGCGCATCCACGCGGCCTTGCGTTCTGTCTAAAGCCCTGCCCATCTACCAAAAGCTGGGGAAAACCACGAAAAGATGCGACGGCACGGGCCCTGATCGGGGGGGGGTAGCTTGACGCGCGCCTTTGCAGGCCTGCCGTCTCGGTGAATGTGTCGCCAGCACGCGGTCAAGGGTTCTGAGTTCATGCGAGTTTGCTAACAACCGAGATGCTGGCGCTGAGAATGCCGAGCCCGGTACCCTTGGTGGTTGGCGCAGATCGGCATGGGTGCAAACCACTCACGCCAGCATCTGGACCACCACTTTTAAGAATTCTTTGTAGCGGATGGGCTTGGCGATGTAGTCATCGCACCCAGCTGCCTCAATTTTTTCTTGATCTCCACGCATGGCAAAAGCCGTCAACGCCACGATTTTGATGTGGCGGGTAGCTGCGTCGGCCTTGAGCAATCGCGTAGCTGCCAGGCCGTCCATTCCGGGCAATTGCACGTCCATCAGGATCAATGCCGGCAAGCGATCCCGGGCCACGCGCAGGCCCTCCTCGGCGTCGGGAGCTTGGAGCACCTCGTGTCCTTCCTTTTCCAGCAAGAACACCGCCAGCTTCATATTGGAAGGGTTGTCTTCGATGACCAAAATGCACGCCATATCAGCCCCCTTTGCCCCGCATTGCCCGCTTCACTTCGTCAATGAACCGACCATGCTTGAATTCCGATTTCTGGATTACCTTGAGCACCGCACCTTTAAGGATGGCGCGGTCTTCCGCCGTGATTTGCTTGGCGGTGACGATGACGATGGGAATGCTGGCCGTGTTCACATCGGCCTTCAAGGCCTCGACCACTTCAAAACCATTCACCTCGGGCATCATCAAGTCAAGCACGATCAGGTTCGGGCGCTGCTGGCGTGCCACATCGATGCCCTCTTGTCCGCCAAATGCCGAAAGCACCCGGTAGCCGGCCGGGGTGAGATAAGCGCCCAGCAGTTGCACCGACTTGGGGTCGTCATCCACCACCAACACGCTGCGCTGCTGCTTTTCGCAATCTTGCCCCACCGGAAATCCAATTGCCGCAAGCGCGCGGGAAAACTCTTCGCGGCTGACAGGCTTTTGCAACACCTGGCTGGCACCCAGCGACAGGCCGCGGCCTTTGTCTGCGACGATGGAGACGATGACCACCGGCACACCGGCAAAACGCTCTTGTTGCTTAAAGCGTTCTAGAAATTCCCATCCGTCCATGCCCGGCAGGTGGATGTCCAAGGTCAGCAGGTCAGGTATTTCGAGAGCCGCGAGTTCTAGTGCGGCCTCGGCCGCGGCAGTGCGCACCACGCGAAAACCGGTATCTTCTAGTTGCAGGCGCAGCAACTCCGCGGCGTTGTCATCGTCCTCCACGACCAAGGCCAAGGGCTGTTCACTGCCCGCCGGGCGCGCCACTGGCGAGGCAACGGTGGGTGCAGGCGTACCTTGGATGGGAGCGGCTGCCACTTCCGCACTGTCGGCTGGAGCGTCGGTATGTGAGCGCCACGGTAGCCACACGGTAAAGGTGGAGCCTTTGCCCAGCACGCTTTGCAAGGCAACGGTGCCGCCATGCAACTCCGTTAAGCGCTTGACCATTACCAGGCCCAGACCTGTGCCGGAGTAGCGGCGCGCCAGGGTGCTGTCGATTTGGGTAAAAGGCTGGAACAGTCTTGCTTGGTCCGCTACCGAAATGCCGATGCCAGTGTCGCTTACGCTGAGTTCGAGGTAGTGCTCAAAACGTGGGTTGGGGACCGCTTCGGGCCCCACCTGCCGCGCCGCTACATGTACTTCCCCTCCATCGGGAGTGAACTTGACGGCGTTCGACAGCAGGTTGTAGAGAATTTGCTTGGCCTTGCGCTCGTCGAGCCAGATGTCGCCCAGCGCGTTCACGTCAGCGCCCGGCCCAAGCGGGCCCGCAATCTCTGTCAGCAGGCGAATACGGTGGGCGATAGCCTTTTCTCGCACGACCTGCAGGCTCGACTGCACCAGTGACGCCAACTGTAGTGGCTCAAGCTCCAGCGTCATCTTGCCGGCCTCGACCTTGGAGAGGTCAAGGATGTCGTTGATGAGTGAAAGCAGATGGGTTCCACTGGTAAAAATGTCGGTGACGTACTCTTTTTGCTGCGGTTCGAGTTCGCCCAGCAGGCCGTCGCGCAGTACCTCGGAGAACCCGATGATGGCGTTGAGCGGTGTGCGCAACTCGTGCGACATGTTCGCCAGAAACTCCGACTTCATGCTGCTGGCTTCTTCGAGTTGACGGTTCTTGATAACAATCTCTTCGCTGCTGGATCGCAGCCGCTGCGCCAGCAGTTTGAGGTCGTTGTACTGGCGCAGATTGTCCAGGGCAACGCCCAGCGTCACAGCCAGGCGTTCCAAAAACACCCGGTCGCTATCGATCAGTACCTGGCTGGCTGCTACCACCAGCACCCCAAGACGCCGCTCTTGGTAACCCACCGGCACCATGAAGACCTGGGCCGGCGCGAAGTCGGCCAAGCCGGTTTGCAGGACGAGAGCGGCGCAGTCCAGCAGCGTGGACTTGCCATCTTGCGCCGCCTGACCGAGCATGCCTTCGCCCAGTGCGAAGGCGCGCGGTGCCGATCCTGCCAGCCCGTGCGATGCCTCGCACTGGTAGCGACCGCTCCATTCGTCAAAGCCGTAAATGGCCGATACCGGAAGTGCATGCTGGTCGGCAAGCAGCTTGAGCAGGCCGTCGAGAATTTTGCTACGGTCAAAGCCGGATGCAAACAAGGCCACTGCCCGCGCCTGGGTCTCATCAAAGCGCGCGGTGGCATGCATTTTCTGTTCGGTGCGCTTGAATTCGGTCACATCCACATGGACCGCCAGCGCGCTGATGGTGTGTCCCTCCAGGTCGCGTATCGGCATGGCGTGGCTGGCAATGGTCTTGCGCGTGCCATCGAAGCAGCGGATGTCCATCAGCTCGTCGCGCACGGTTTCGCCTGTCTTGATGGAGCGCTCCAGCGCCCATTCGCCCGTCTGCACGCGCTTGCCGGTCTGGGGCCAGTAGGCCACGTATTCACCATACTGCGCGCCCCCTCCGCGCTGCACTCCGCCCCAGAGCATGCGGGCGGCGGGGTTGATCTGGGTGACCGCACCGGCGGCATCGGTAACAAACACGCCCACCGGCAGCAGGTCGATGATTTGCTTGAGCAAGTCGCTTTCGTGCACCAGCGCCTCAGACTCCTGGCGCGTCTGCAGCTCGCGACGGATGCGCCACCATAGAAACGCCAGTCCGACCAGTGCCAGCGCCACGACCAGCGCGCCCACAGCCTGCGCTTGGCGGGCATTGCTTTGGGCGCGAGCGATGCGTTGCAAAAGCACGGCCCGCTCCTCTTGCTCAAAAACCGCCGAATGCTTCTGCATCGCCTCTCTGCTGAGCAGGGGTACGCCAGTCTTGAGTCGCTCGCGCGCCGAAGCAAACCCTTCGGTGCGGTAGACGGCCACGTTTTTTTCCAATAGCTGTAGTCGACCCTCGACCAATTGGCCGAGTACGGTAATGCGCGCCTGCTGGTCTGGGCTGTCGGCGGTCAGCCCGACGATGTCGATCAAGGTTGCTCGGATGCTGCGCATGGCCTGTTCGTTGTCGGCCAAGAAAACCGCGTCCCCGGTGATGATGTAGCCGCGTTGGCGGCTCTCCACGTCATACAGCTCCAGCATGGAGCGGTGCAGCGCGTCCAGGATCCGGTAGGAGTGGTTAACCCAGCGCGAGGTCTCGTCGTAGCCCTGCAAGCTTCGGTACATCTGGGCGCCCGACAGCAGCAGCATCAGCAAGGCGATGGTGAAGCCGCCGATCACGCGGTATCCGATGCTGAATTTTTTCATGGTTGGCCACTTGCTTGCGGGGCGTTTCCCCGCACATCGCTGCGATTGCAGCGGGCACACAGGCGGGTTGGATTAGGCATTGGGGTGGCTTTCGTAAATCGCTGCAAAGCGCTCGGTTTGCGTGGCAAAGCAAGCCAGCACGGCTGGGTCAAAGTGGCCAGGTTGCGTGCGGCCATCGCCTTGCTGGATGATGGACACGGCGTGCGCATGATCCAGGGGCGGTTTGTAGGGCCGCCGGCTGCGCAGCGCGTCGTAGACATCGCAAATTTGCATGACCCGTGCGGCCCAGGGAATCTCCTGGCCTTTACGGCCGTACGGGTAGCCGCTGCCGTCCCAGCGCTCATGGTGGTTCAGTGCGATATCCGCGCCCATGCGGGTGTAGGGTGAGGTGCCGCTGGCCAAAATGCTGGCGCCTAGCGCGCAGTGGGTTTTCATAATGGCCCACTCCTGTGGGGTGAGGCTGCTGGGCTTGAGCAATACCTGGTCAGGGATACCAATCTTGCCGATGTCATGCATGGGGCTGGCGTCGCAGATGGTGTCTTGCAGTTCGATTGGCACCTGCATGGCGGCGGTCAACGCCCGGCAGTAGTGGCTGATGCGCCGGATGTGGTGCCCGGACTCCGCGTCCTTGCGTTCGGCAGCGCGCACCAGGGTGAACATGGTGTCGCGGTAGGCTTCTTTGAGCTGTGCGGTACGCTGCGAGACCTGCTCTTCCAACAGCAGGTTGTGCTTGTTGAGGAAGTCGCTGTATTCCTTGAGCCGCAGCAGGTTGCGCACCCGCACGCGCAGATCTGCACTTTGGATGGGTTTGGAGAGAAACTCCTCGGCCCCGGCTTGCAGCGCGCGCAGCTTGGATTCGCGATCGTCGAGCGCGGTGACCATGATCACTGGCACCGGTTGGGTGCGCGGGTCCGCTTTGAGATGCGCCACGGTCTCAAAGCCGTCCATGTCCGGCATCATGATGTCGAGCAAGATCAGATCTGGTTTGTTCGCCACCGCCAAGGCCAACGCTTCTGTGCCGTTGCGCGCGGAAATCGTGGCATGCCCGTCGGCATGCAATAGCGTCTCAAGCAATTTGACGTTGCGTGCCTCGTCGTCAACGACCAGCACGAGAGCCGGATGGGGCGAATTGCTAGCATTCATGGCGGGCGTTCTGTCGCTTGTGCAAAGGGTGGATGGCATCCGCATCGCGGGTGCCCAATGCCATGAAGGCTATTTCAAAACCCCTTTTCCACCCGTGCGCTTGCGCACACATTGGTGCAGCGTGAGCCACCACAATGTCCCGTGTGGCGCATGCGACGGCGCATCCGCGCAGAGCTCAAGTCCAATGAGGGGCTGTCGCAGCCCCTTGCGCCTGATTCCCTAGTGCGCCCCGTAACCCATGGTTTGCGGCAGCCACAGCACGATTTGCGGGAAAAACGTCATGGCCAGCAGCAGGGCCAGCAGCATGAGCAAAAAGGGCCAGCCCTCGCGCATCATGTCGCCGATCGGGATGCCGGTGAGCGCCTTGGTGACAAACAGCAGCATGCCAAAGGGCGGGTGAATCAGGCCGATCATCATGTTGAGCACCACCAGCACGCCAAAGTGCACCAGGTCTACGCCCAGGAGGCGCGCTGCGGGCAGCAGCATCGGAACAAACACCAGCAGCAGCACCGACACGTCCAAAAAGCAGCCCAGCACCAAAAAAAGCAGGTTGACCAGCAGCAAAAACTGAATCTGCGACAACTGCATGCCCGCCACCCATTGCGCCATGGCCTGGGGCACGCCCTCGGCAGTCAGCGCGTAATTGAGCATGAACGAGCCGGCCAATATCAGCGTAATCACCGCACTGCCGCGCGCGGACTCCAACACCACGGTCCAAAAACTGCGCCAATTCAAAGCCCGAAATACCAGGGTAGACAGCAGCAGCGCATGCAAGGCGGCCACGGCTGCCGCCTCAGTGGGCGTGAAGGCGCCCGAATAAATGCCGCCCAGCAGCACGATGGGCATCGACAAGGGCAGGGCGCCGCGAAACGCCAGAGTGGCCCATTCAGAGCGCGGCACCGGCGCCTCGCGCGGCATGTTGCGCCGCACGGCAATCCAGTGCACCACCAGCATCATCAAACCCGCCATCAACAGGCCCGGCACCACGCCGCCCAAAAACAGCGCGCCCACCGAGGTGCCGGACACCAGGGCGTAAATCACCATCGGAATCGAGGGCGGAATAATGGGCCCCAGCGTGGCGCTGGCCACCACCACCGCACCCGCAAAGCCGGGCGAATACTCCGGCTTTTTCAGCATTTGCCGGATGGTGACCAGGCCGGGGCCCGCAGCGTCGGCAATGGCGCTGCCGCTCATGCCCGAAAAAATGACGCTGACCAAAATGTCCACCTGCGCCAGCCCGCCGCGCATGGGTCCGACCAGAATGCGGCAAAAGTCAAAAATTCGCTCGCTCACCGTGCCCGCGTTCATCAGGTTGGCGGCAAACACAAACAGGGGCACGGCCAGCAGCACGTAGCTGTTGTACAGGCCGTTGCTCACCTGTTCGGCCACCAGCCCCAAGTCCTGGTGCGTGGCCAGCAGGTAGCCAATGCCAGCGGCCAGCATGCCAAAGCCAATCGGCATGCGCAGCAAGAGCGCGGCCACCAGCACGCCCACCAAGACCAGCATGCCCATACTCATGGCGCGGGCCTCATAGGCGCAACTCCGCGTCCAGACCGCGCCCCTGCACCGCCTCAATGGTCGCCCAGGCGCAGCGCGCCACCAGGGCGAGCAGCAGCATCACAAAAGGCAGGTAAATCCACATGAATGAGACGCCCAGCACCGGCGAGCCTTCTCGGCCCATAAAGTGCACATAGTCCCAGCTTGCGGGCAGGGCCACGGCTGCAAGCCCGCCCACAAGCAGATTGCCCGCAATGCGCATGGCCTGGCGGCTGCGGCGGCTGGCACGGTTCCACAGCAGGTCAAACACCACGTGTTCGCGCTCGGGCACCACCCAGGCGGCGGTCCACAAAATCACCCACAGGTAGAGGATGACGGCCGCCTCATCCGTCCAGGGCAGGGGCTTGTTGAAGCCAAAGCGTGCGCTGATTTGCACGACGAACACGCTAAACAGGGCCAGAAACAGCAGGCCTGAAATAGTTTGGGTGCCTGCGCGCCAGGCCTCGACCAGGCGCTGGCGCCAGGGCGTGGACTTGGGCGGCGCCGCTTCGGCGCTGGGCGCTGGCATGCGGTATCAGCGCACCGCGTTGATGCGCTCCACCAAGCCGGGCGGCCAGGCCTTGGCGTAGTCCGAGTTTTGGTAGCGCAGCTGCACCACTTTGTGAAAAGCGTCCAGGTCGGGCGTGCTGACCTGCAGGCCTTCTTTGCGGAAAAACTCCAGCAGTTGCGATTCTTCTTTGATGCGGTTGTCGTTGTTGTACTGGGCGGCGGCTTGGGCCGCAGCCATCACCTTTTGGCGTTGCGTGGGCGTCAGGGCGGCTAGCGCTTTGTTGGAAATAGTGATGAACAAGCTGTCAACCAGGTGGCTGGTGAGCACGATTTGCTTGGTCACCTCGTAAAACTTGGCTGCGCGCACCGAGGGCAGAGGGTTGTCCTGGCCGTCGATGGTGCCAGTTTTCAGGCCCAGATAGACCTCGCCAAAGGCCAGTGGCGTGGCGGTGGCGCCAAGGGCCTCACCCAAAAACAGCCATTCTTTGGAGCCAGGCATGCGCAGCTTCACGCCTTTGAGGTCGGCCGGCGTTTTGACGCTGCGCACTTCCCGCAGATTGAGCTGGCGCGTGCCCAGGTAGGCGGTGGCCAGTGGCGTGACGTCCATTTTTTCGGCCACGGCCTTGAACATTTCCGCGCCAATGGGGCCCTGGAAGATTTTTTGCTGCTGCGCCGGGTCGCGCACCATGTAGCCGGCGGTAAACACCGAGAACTCGGGCACGAATTTGGCTATGTCAAAGGCTGAGAGCGTGGCCAGCTCCAGGTTGCCGCGCGCCATGGCCGCGGACTCGGCGCCTTGTTTGAACAGCGTGGCGTTGAGGTTGATTTGCACGTCAAACTCGCCGGGTGCGCTTTTGTCCAGGCTGTCTTTGAACACCGTCCACATCTTGGCGTGCCAGTCGTCGGGCACCGCCGGGCTGGAGATGCGCAACACCGTTTTGCTTTGTGCCAGGGCGTTCAGCGTCGTTAATGCCCCAGCGCCGAGTGCGGCTGCGGCCATCAGCAGGCGGCGGCGCTTGGGTTTCGGGTGCGAGGTGGCTTTGTTTTGCATGTCTTGTTTTCGCTTCTTCGGTCTGTGAGGCGCGCGCTGTCAGTAGGCCAGCGTCTCCAGCAGCTCGGTTTCGATACCGATCTGGGTCTTGTTGTGCTGAAGCTGCACGCCGTGGATGAGGAAGGTGTCTTCTACCCGCTCACCCAGCGTGGCGACTTTGGCCAGTTGCACCTCAATCTGGTGGCGCGCCAGCACGCGGGCTACCGAATACAGCAGTCCGGGGCGGTCGCTGGCCGAGATGTTGAGCAGCCAGTTCTGCGCCTTTTCGTCGGGCCGCAAGGTGACGCGCGGCGCAATCGGGAAGCTCTTGACCCGCCGCGAGATACGCCCTTTGGACGTTTGGGGCAACGGCCCGGCGTTGGCAATGGCCAGCGCCAGCTCGGTCTCGAGCATGCTGGTTAGCGCTTGGTAATGCTCCTCCATGCCGGCGGAAGTGACCACTTCAAAGGTGTCGAGTGCGTAGCCGCGCTGGGTGGTGTGCACCCGGGCGTCCACAATGCTGAAAGAGGCTTGGTCAAAGTAGCCGCAAATGCGGGCAAACAAGTCCGGCTGGTCGGGGGTGTAGACCAGCACTTGCAGGCCTTCGCCCAGTGTGGAGCGGCGCGCTCGCACCACGGGCGTTGTAGTTTGTACATGGCGCGAGAGCTGTTTGGCGTGCCAGGCGATGTCGGCGGCGTCGTGGCGCATGAAGTAGCTCACATCCAGCGTGTCCCACAGCGCCTTGTGTGCTTCAAACGGCAGACTGTAAAGGGCCAGGTTGACCAGCGCTTCGCGCTTGCGGCTTTCCACTTCGGCGTCGGCGTCCGGTGCCCGGCCACCGAGCACGCGCATGGTGTAGCGGTACAGGTCTTCGAGCAGCTTGCTCTTCCAGGCGTTCCAGACCTTGGGCGAGGTGCCGCGGATGTCGGCCACCGTGAGCAGGTAGAGCGCGGTCAAATTGCGCTCGTTACCCACGCGCTGGGCAAATTTGGCGATGACGGCGCTGTCGCTCAGGTCCGACTTTTGCGCGATACGGCTCATGGTCAGGTGCTCCGCCACCAAAAATTCGATCAGGGCCGTGTCGTCCGCGTCGATGCCGTGCTGTTTGCAAAAGCGCCGCGCCTCCACGCAGCCCAGCTCGGAGTGGTCGCCGCCACGGCCTTTGGCAATGTCGTGGAACAGCGCCGCCACGTACAGCAACCACGGTTTGTCCCAGCCCGAGGCCAGTTGCGAGCAAAACGGATATTCGTGCGCGTGCTCGACGATAAAAAAGCGCCGTACATTGCGCAGCACGGTCAGGATGTGCTGGTCCACGGTGTACACATGGAACAGGTCGTGCTGCATTTGCCCGACGATGCGCCTGAACACCCACAGGTAGCGGCCCAGCACCGAGGTCTGGTTCATCAGACGCATGGCATGGGTAATGCCGCCGGGCTGCATCAGGATGCGCATAAAGGTGGCGCGGTTGACCGGGTCGCGGCGAAAAGCGGCGTCCATCAGGCTGCGCGCGTTGTACAAGGCGCGCAAGGTGCGCGCGGAGAGCCCTTTGACGCCTACCGTCGTTTGGTAGAGCAAAAAGGTTTCCAAAATGGCGTGCGGCTGGTGCTGGTACAGATCGTCGCTGGCCACATCGAGCATGCCGGCTTTGTCGTTGAAATGCGCGTTGATGGGGCGCAGCGTGTGCGTGGAGGGGTTGAGCCGCTCCTCAATGTTCATCATCAAAATTTGGTTGAGCTGGGTGACCGCTTTGGCCGCCCAGTAGTAGCGCTTCATCAGGCGCTCGCTGGCGCGCACAAGCCCCAGGTTGGTGGCGGCGTGGTAGCCAAAGGTTTGCGCTACGGGCGTTTGCAGGTCAAAAACCAGCCGGTCTTCACGCCGCTTGGCCACCAAGTGCAGACGGGCGCGTATCAAAAACAGCAGCGATTCATTGCGCTGGATTTGGCGAACTTCAAAATCGGTCACCAGTCCGTTGCGCGCCAGTTCCGCCCAGTTCCATCCCAGGTGCGCTGCTTTGGCCACCCACAAAACGGCCTGCAGGTCGCGGATGCCTCCCGGAGATTCCTTGCAGTTGGGCTCCAAGGAATAAGGAGTCTCTTCGAACTTGGTATGGCGCTGGCGCAGCTCCAGCGTTTTGGCCACAAAAAACGCCTGGGGGTCCAATGCGGCAAAAAATTCGGTTTTGAACTGCCGAACGAGCAGCGCCTCACCCGCCAGAAACCGGCATTCCAAAAGCGCAGTTTGCACCGTCACGTCTTTGCTGGCCTCGTTCACGCATTCTTGCAGCGTGCGCACACTGGATCCAATTTCCAGTCCGGCGTCCCAGCAACTGCCAATAAAAGATTCAATTCGCTTGGAAAGCAAGTCGTCTTGCTCCGCCAGATCTGGCAGAAGCACCAGCACGTCGACGTCGGAGTAGGGAAACAATTCGGCGCGGCCGTAGCCGCCCACAGCCAGCAAGGCGCAGGGCGTCCCCAAGCCGGCCTGGGCCCACAAGGTAGCGAGCAGTGTGTCAGCCAAGTCCGAGAGTTGGCGCAGGACTTTGTGGATCCCACGGGGCGAAAAGGCGGGGTCTTGCAGGCCTTGCAGGATGTGCGTTTTTTGCGCCCGATAGGCGCTGCGTAGCGCCTGGAGGTCGGTCATGGGCGCTGTCACAGCGTGCAGCCCTCAGGCGTCTTGTGCCGGAACGAACGCGGGGATGGGTGGGCTGCCGGCCGACAGCGTCAGCACCTCGTAGCCCGTAGGAGTGACCAGTACCGTGTGCTCCCATTGCGCCGAAAGCGAGCGGTCTTGGGTAACAATGGTCCACCCATCCTTCTCTGGCCCTTCCTTGATTTCCTTGCGCCCCGCGTTGACCATGGGTTCAATCGTGAAGGTCATGCCCTCCACCAGTTTTTCCAGTGTGCCGGGGCGGCCATAGTGCAGCACCTGCGGCTCTTCGTGGAACACTTGGCCAATGCCGTGGCCGCAAAACTCGCGCACCACGCTAAATCCGTGGCTTTCAGTAAAACGCTGTATGGCGTGGCCGATGTCGCCCAAATAGACGCCAGGCTTGACCATTTTGATACCGTGCCACATGGCGTCGTAGGTGACGGCGGCGAGGCGCTTGGCTGCAATCGAGGCGTCACCGACAAAAAACATGCGGCTGGTGTCACCATGCCAGCTGTCCTTGATGACGGTGACATCAATGTTGAGCACGTCCCCCTTTTTCAGGGCCTTGTCATTGGGGATACCGTGGCAGACCTGGTGGTTCACCGAGGTACAGATCGATTTGGGGTAAGGAATCTTGCCGCCACCGGTGTAGTTAAGCGGCGCCGGAATGCCGCCTTGCACATTGACAATGTAGTCATGGGCGAGTTTGTCCAAGGCGTTGGTAGTCACGCCAGGCACCACAAAAGGGGTCAGATAGTCCAAAACTTCGGAGGCCAGTCTGCCCGCCACGCGCATGCCCGCGATGCCTTGGGCGTCTTTGTAAGTAATAGTCATTCTCGGATTATCCCAAGGTTTGGCTTCGGGGGCCGCGTGCCCTGACCGGTAGGTAAAATTCAGCGCTGTCCCCACACCCCACCAAAGCCCTCCCCGTGACCCTGCATCTCAGTACCTTCGACGGCGGCAACGCGCTCAGCCGTTTCCGCGCCGCCTCACTTTTGACCGCCTTGCAGGGGGTGCATGACAAGATCAGCGGCATCTCTGGTCACTTTGTGCACTGGGTTGCGACCGATGGCGTGCCCGACGCTGCGCTGGCTGCAAAGTTGGGCGCCTTGTTAAATTATGGCGAGCCCTTTGAAGGCAGCTCCGACGGAGTGGTCCTGCTGGTCTCCCCGCGACTGGGTACCTTGTCGCCTTGGGCCTCCAAAGCCACCGATATTGCCCACAACTGCGGTCTGGCAGTCAAACGCGTGGAGCGCATGGTGGAGTACAGGTTGACCCTTAAAAGCGGTTTGTTGTCCAAGGCCAGCCTGTCACCTGAGCAGCTGAAGGCCTGCGCTGCCTTGTTGCACGACCGCATGACCGAGAGCGTGTTTACCGAGCGCAGCCAAGCCCAGGCCCTGTTTGGCGCCCTGCAGGCGGCGCCCCTGGACAGCTGCGATGTGCTCGGCGGTGGCCGTACCGCATTGCTCGACGCCAATGTGCGCTTTGGTCTGGCGCTGGCGGACGACGAGATCGACTACCTGGTGCAGGCATTTACCGGCTTGCAGCGCAACCCGACCGACGTGGAGTTGATGATGTTCGCCCAGGCCAACAGCGAACACTGCCGCCACAAAATATTCAACGCCGACTTCACCATCGACGGCGCGCCCCAGGCCAGCAGCATGTTCGGCATGATCCGCCACACCCACCAGGCGAACCCCCAGCACATGCTGGTGGCGTATTCGGACAACGCCTCGGTGATGGAAGGCAGCCAGGTCGAGCGTTTTTCTGCCAGCGCCAGTGCCACCGGTCAGACGGTGCGCGCGCCGCACTACCAAAAGTCGCTGGCCACCCAGCACATCCTGATGAAGGTGGAAACCCACAACCACCCGACCGCCATTTCTCCCTTCCCCGGCGCGTCCACTGGCGCGGGTGGCGAAATTCGCGACGAAGGCGCCACTGGCCGCGGCTCCAAGCCCAAAGCAGGCCTGACCGGTTTTACGGTTTCTAAAATTAATTGGAATCTGACCCCGATTTATGGCAAACCAGAGCACATCGCCAGCCCTTTGCAAATCATGGTCGAGGGCCCGCTCGGCGGCGCGGCGTTCAACAACGAATTTGGGCGGCCCAATCTGTTGGGCTACTTTCGGCAATATGAGCAAAGCGTGGCAAGCAACGTGGACACGGTGCAGCGCGGCTACCACAAGCCCATCATGATTGCCGGTGGCCTGGGCGTGATTGACGACACGCAGACCCACAAGGTCGAATTCCCTGCGGGCAGCCTGCTGATTCAGCTCGGTGGCCCCGGCATGCGCATTGGCATGGGGGGCAGCGCGGCCAGTTCCATGGCTACGGGCGCCAATGCCGCCGACCTGGACTTTGATTCGGTGCAGCGCGGCAACCCCGAGATGGAGCGCCGCGCGCAAGAGGTGATCAACCAGTGCTGGATCTTGGGTCGTGACGCCGGGCCGAACGGCCTGGGCAACCCGATTCTGGCCATCCACGACGTGGGTGCTGGCGGCCTGTCCAATGCATTCCCCGAGCTGACCAACGATGCGGGCCGCGGCGCGCGCTTCGACCTGCGGGCCGTGCCTCTGGAAGAAAGCGGCATGGCGCCCAAAGAAATCTGGTGCAACGAAAGCCAGGAACGCTACGTGCTGGCCATCGCGCCGGAATCGCTGGCGCTGTTTACCGCCCTATGCGAGCGCGAACGCTGCCCGTTTGCGGTGGTGGGCGTGGCCACCGAAGAGCGGCAACTGGTGGTCTCCGATGAGGGAAGCACGGGCGCGAGCCCTGTTCATATGCCCATGAATGTGCTATTGGGCAAGCCGCCAAAAATGCACCGCGACGTACAAACCGTAGCGCGCACCTTTGCGCCGCTGGACCTGACGGGCGTGGACTTGCAAAAAGCCGTGATCGACGTGCTCTCGCACCCCACGGTGGCGTCCAAGCGGTTTTTGATCACCATTGGCGACCGCACCGTCGGCGGCCTCACGCACCGTGACCAGATGGTCGGCCCCTGGCAGGTGCCGGTGGCTGACTGCGCGGTGACGTTGGCGGATTACCAGGGCTTTGCCGGTGAGGCCATGGCCATGGGCGAGCGCACGCCGCTGGCAACTGTCAACGCCCCGGCCTCGGGCCGCATGGCGGTGGCCGAGGCGATTACGAACTTGCTGGCCGCACCGATTGAGCTGCCGCGCGTCAAACTCTCGGCCAACTGGATGGCGGCGTGCGGCGAGACGGGAGAAGACGCCGCGCTTTACGCCACCGTGAAGGCCGTAGGCCTGGAACTGTGCCCGGCGCTCGGCGTGTCGATTCCCGTGGGCAAAGACTCACTCTCGATGCGCACCCAGTGGACGGATGCCGAAGGCGCCAAAAAAGTCACTTCGCCGGTCTCGCTCATCGTCAGCGCCTTTGCCACCCTGGGCGATGTGCGCGCCACGCTCACGCCCCAGCTCGACGCCACGCAAGACAGCACGCTGGTGCTGGTGGACCTGGGCCACGGTAAAAACCGCATGGCCACCAGCATCCTGGCGCAAACCCTGGACCAGGTGGGCGACCAGGTGCCGGACCTGGACACGCCGCAAGACCTGGTGGCCCTGGTGAACGCCGTGAACGCCTTGCGCGCCGACGGCAAAATTTTGGCCTACCACGACCGCAGCGACGGCGGCTTGCTGGCCGCGGTGGCTGAAATGGCCTTTGCCGGGCGCGTAGGCGTGTCGCTGAATGTGGACATGCTGGTTTTAGAGGGCGATGGCGTGTCTGACAGCCGCATGGACGTGGGCGACAGCAAAAACTGGGCGGGCCAGGTGGGCGCGCGCCGCGCGGAACTCACGCTCAAAGCGCTGTTCAACGAAGAGTTGGGCGTCGTCTTGCAAGTGCGCAGCGAAGACCGCAACGCGGTGATGCAAATCCTGCGCGACCACGGTCTGTCCAAGCACAGCCATGTGATCGGCAAAACCCGCCCCGGAGCCGCCGAAGCCCAACCCACGCTGCAAATCTGGCGCGATGCCAAGTCCATCTTCAGCGCGCCCCTGCACGACCTGCACCAGGTCTGGGACAGCGTGAGCTGGAAGATTTGCCAATTGCGAGACAACCCGGTGTGCGCAGACGCCGAACACGCCGCAGCGGGCGCCCCAAGCGACCCGGGCATGCACGCGCACCTGCCCAGCGGCTGGCGCCCCAGCGTGGCGGCTCCGGCGTTGATGCTGAGCCGCCCCAAGGTGGCCGTCTTGCGCGAACAGGGCGTGAACTCTCACGTCGAAATGGCCTACGCCTTTACCGAAGCCGGGTTCGAGGCCTTTGATGTGCACATGACCGACCTGCAAACCGGGCGCGCCAAGTTGGCCGACTTTGCGGGCGTGGTGGCCTGCGGTGGATTTAGCTACGGCGACACCCTGGGCGCAGGCATTGGCTGGGCGCGCTCGATTACCTTCAATCCGGCGCTGGCCGCACAGTTCCAGGCCTTTTTTGGCCGCAGCGATACCTTTGGTTTGGGCGTGTGCAACGGCTGCCAGATGTTTGCCGAACTGGCCGACATCATTCCCGGGGCGCAAGCCTGGCCGCGATTCACCACCAACCAAAGCGAGCGCTTTGAGGCACGCCTGTCTATGGTCGAGGTGCTCGAATCCCCCTCGCTGTTTTTCCAAGGCCTGGCCGGTGCGCGCTTGCCGATTGCCGTGGCGCATGGCGAGGGCTTTGCCAACTTTGCGCACCGGGGCAATGCGGCGCAAGCCATCGCGGCCATGCGCTTTGTGGACAACCAGGGCGCGGCCACCGAGGCCTATCCTTTCAACCCCAATGGCAGCCCGGCAGGCCTGACGGCGGTGACGACAGCCGACGGCCGCTTCACCGCCATGATGCCCCACCCCGAGCGGGTGTTCCGCAACATCCAGCTGAGCTGGCGCGACGGCGCCCAAATGGACGCCAGTGCCCACAGCCCGTGGATGGAACTGTGGCGCAACGCCCGCAAGTGGGTCGGCTAAAGCACATTCCAAAGGCCCGCGCCATGAAAACCGACCGTCTGCACGCCGTGGACGCGCTGCGTGGCACGGCCATGGTGTGGATGACGGTGTTTCATTTCTGCTTTGACTTGAGCAATGCAGGCCTCTTGCAGGTCAATTTTTACCGCGATCCGGTCTGGACCTGGCAGCGCACTGGCATCCTGAGCTTGTTCTTGCTCTGCGCGGGCGCGGGCCAGGCCATTGCGGTAGCGCAGGGCCAAAGCTGGCCGCGCTTTTGGCGGCGATGGGCACAGATTGCCGGGTGTGCGCTGCTGGTCACGCTGGGCTCGGCGCTGATGTTTCCCAAGAGCTTTATCTACTTTGGCGTCTTGCACGGCATGGCGGTGATGCTGTTGATTGCGCGTCTGAGCGCCGGGTGCGGGCGTTGGCTATGGCCCATGGGCGCGGCGGTGCTGGCGCTGAAATTTGCCGCGCCCTGGGCGTTGGCCGGGGGCTGGCTACCCATAGCGTTCAATGACAAAGCCCTGAACTGGATCGGCCTGATCAGCGTCAAACCCATCACCGAAGACTATGTTCCGTTGGTGCCCTGGCTGGCTTTGGTTTGGTGGGGCATGGCGGCGACCCAGTGGTGGCTGCTGCGTCGGGGCAGTGCTGTCCAATTGGCCGCCTCAGAGGCATCGAGGCCCGCGCCTGTCCTGCTTCCGGTGGTGTTTTTGGGGCGCTGGAGCCTGAGCTATTACATGGTCCATCAGCCTGTACTGCTGGCGGGCTTGTGGCTTTGGCAGCGGGCGTAAAACCTCCAAGCGACGGCGCTGCGCATAAAAAAACGCGACCTGGGTCGCGTTTTTCATTGGAGATCCGCGCCAAGCGCAGACCGCGGTGAGCGCTTTATTCGACCTTTGCTTTGCTACGCAGTTCTTCCTGGTATTTGCCCATTTTTTGCTGCATCAGCTGCTGCGCAATCTGGGGCTTTACGTCATCAAGCTTGGGCAGAGGCGCTTCGCGCACATCGTCCAGGCGGATGATGTGGAAGCCAAACTGGCTCTTCACCGGAGTCTCGGTGGTTTTGCCTTTTTCCAGAGCCACCAGCGCTTCGGAAAACTCCTTCACATAGCTGCTGGGGTTGGCCCAATCGAGCTCGCCGCCCTTGGCGCCAGAGCCGGGGTCCTTGGACGCTTTCTTGGCGATTTCGTCAAACTTTCCACCCTTTTTCAACTGGGCGATGATGGCTTTGGCTTGGTCTTCCTTTTCCACCAAGATGTGGCGCGCCTTGTATTCCTTGCCGCTGTTTGCGGCGGCAAATTTGTCGTATTCGGCCTTCACTTCGGCGTCGGTGACCGGGTTTTTGGCCTGGAAGCTGGCGAACAGCTCACGGATCATCAGCGACTGGCGCATCAGCTCCATTTGCGTCTTGAAGTCGTCTGTGGCATCAAGCCCTTGCGCTTGCGCGGCCTGGGCGAAAATTTCTCGGGCGATGATTTCTTCCTTCAATTGCCCCTGCATGTCAGGCGTGACCGGGCGGCCCGACTTGGCTACTTGCTGCGCCAAGGCTTCCATGCGGCTGGCGGGAACGGCCCGGCCATTGACGATGGCAATGTTTTGCGCCATGGCCGAACCAGCCATGAACAGCAGCACAGCGGTTGCGGTGGCGACGAGAATTTGCTTTTTCATGCGACTTCCTGAGGGGGGTAGAGTAGTAGAGGGTAAAGGTGGGAGCGGGGTGGTCCCCGGCCTGAAGCGGCTCAGGGCGGGGGGGGCAGCGCCTGGAGTATCGGTTTCGATCGCCAAGGCGTGCAAGCCTTGGTTGATGAAATCTTGCACAGAATCATACACAAGGCGGTGGCACGCCACACGCGACTTGCCTGCAAAGTTAGGTGAAGTGATGCGCACCCGAAAATGGGTGCCCACGCCAGTGTCATTGGCGCCAACGTGGCCCGCATGCATGTGGCTCTCGTCAATCACTTCCAGGGCTGTGGGCGCCAAGCGTTGGCGCAGGCGCGCCTCCAGATGGGCTGCGGTGGGCGTCACATCTTCCGTCATGGCGCAGGCCCTTCGCCGTCAGCGCCCCGCAACTTGACGTGCGGCGCGATGTAGAGTCCCTGGGCGATGATGAAAACCAGTGGAAATGCATAGCCCCAGAGTTTGAAGTTAACCCAGTCTTCGGTGCTGTAGTAGGCCGCCACGTAACCATTGATGCTGGCCATGAAGGCGCAATACAGCATCCAGATCAGGTTCAGGCGTGCCCAAACGCGCGCTGGCAGCTCCATTTGCGCCCCCAGCAGCATCTGCACCACGTTTTTGTGCGATACCCAGTGGGCAAAGGCCAAACCGAGCGTCATGGCGCCGTACAGCACGGTGGGTTTCCATTTGATGAAGCGCTCATCATGCAAACCCAGGGTCAGCGCCCCAAAACCCAGCACCAGCACCAGGGTCACCTTGTGCATAAATTCCAGCCGCTGCTGCGTTTTGTAAATGTAGGCTGTTTGCAGCACCGTGGCCGCCATTAGTACGGCGGTGGCGGTGTAAATGTCGTAGAGCTTGTAGGCCCCAAAAAACAAAAGAATGGGGAAAAAATCGACAAATGGTTTCATGCTGGCATGAAGTGTAGCGAGGCCGAGTTCATGCAATAGCGCAGGCCGGTGGGGGCCGGTCCGTCCTCAAACACATGACCCAGGTGCGCGTGGCATTGGGCGCAATGCACCTCGGTGCGTTTCATCCACAGCAGGCCATCGACCTTGGTGCCAATGGCCTCGGGCGCAATCGGCGCGAAATAGCTAGGCCACCCAGTGCCCGAGTCGTACTTGGTGTCCGACGAAAAAAGAGGCTGGTCGCAGCAAATGCAACGGTAAGTGCCGCTTTGCTTGTTGGCCTCCCAGCGTCCGGTGAAAGCGCGCTCGGTGGCCTCGTGGCGGGTCACGTCAAAGGCTTTGGGCTCGGCGCCTTTGGCCTGCAACAGTTCGCGCCATTGCGCGTCGGTTTTGGTGATCATGGTGGGTGTTTCCTTCAAAAGGTGGGGTTCAGGAGCTGCAACTGATTTCGATGCCAGCGGCCCAGTCGGGGGCAAATCCCGCCCAGGCTTCGTGGTCCGGGTGCTCGTCAAATGGATCTTCGAGCACGGTTTGCAAGGCCTGCAGCACCGAGAAGTCTTTGGCCTTGGCCGCGCGGATGGCGAGTTCGCCCAGGTGGTTGCGCAGCACGTACTTGGGGTTGGCGCGCAACATGCGCGTTGATACGGCGGCCCGTGCATCGGTGTCGTCTTGCGCATGCAGCGCGCGAAACGCCTGCAATAACGCGTCGGCACCCGCGCGGTCCATGAACAGATCCCGCACACGGGCATCGGCCAGGTCCATACCCGCCGCCCAGTGGCTCAGGTGGCGCCAGAAAATCGTGAAATCCACCCGGTCTTGCGCCATTAGTTTGAGCGCCATCTCGATCAAAGGCCGTTGCGTGTCGTGCGCCTGGGAAAAACCTAATTTGGCGGCGAAGCGCGTGGCCAGGGCTTGCGGGTAGTGGGTTTTGAAGGTCTCCAGGGCGGCGATGGCCTGTTCCTGGTCGTCGATCAAGGGCATGAGTGCCTGGCCCAGGCAATACAAATTCCAGTAGGCCACGTTGGGCTGCTTGTAAAAGGCGTAGCGGCCCTGGGTGTCGGAGTGGTTGCAAATATGGGCGGGGTCGTAGGCATCCAGGAACTGGAATGGACCGTAATCCAGCGTCAGACCCAGGATGCTCATGTTGTCGGTGTTCATCACACCGTGGCAAAAGCCCACCGATTGCCAGTGCGCCACCATCTCGGCCGTGCGCTGGGTTACCTGCGCCAGCAGCGCGACATAAGGTTGAGCGCCGTCGCCTACATGTTCGCGGCAAGTGGGGTAAAAGTGATCGATTACGTAGTCGGCCAGTGTTTTGAGCTTGCCGTGCTGCTGACCATGTGAAAAGTGTTCAAAGTGACCGAAGCGCACAAAGCTCTGGGCCACGCGGGTGACCACCGCCGCGGTTTCGCGTTCCTCGCGCCAGACCGGCGCGTCCGAGCCAGTGATGCACAAGGCGCGTGTGGTGGGCACGCCCAGCGCATGCATGGCTTCACTGCACAAGAATTCGCGGATCGAACTGCGCAGCACCGCGCGACCATCGCCGCGGCGCGAAAACGGCGTGGGTCCGGCGCCTTTGAGTTGCACCTCCAGACCCTGGAGTTCGCCCAAGGAGCAGGCCCGTCCGTCGCCCAACTGGCCGGCCCAGACACCAAACTGGTGGCCGCTGTAAACGCTGGCCGATTGCGCCGCGCCCGCGGGCGCGGTGTTGCCGGTGAACGTTTGAAGCAACGCGTCATTGCTGCCCCATGGCTGCGGCAGTCCCAGAGCGCTGGCCAGTGGCCTATTGCGGGCCACCCAGTAGGGCTCGGGCAAAGGAGTCGGTGACAAAGCCACAACAAAGTCCGGGCCCAGGGATGCGTAACGCTGCTTCCAGGCCAATTCGGGCACGTTGGTGTTTTGCGGATGGGGCGCGGAGACCCGATTGGCGGTGGAGGAGGGCGTCATGCTTGCATTTTCCATGCATAAGGCCCGGGCCGCTAACGAAACCCCTGTGGCCATGCTGCAATGCACCAAAAATTCAGGCGTGCCGGTGCAGTTAACATCCCCCGCGGAACAGCCAAAGCGTCCATCTTGACGGCGGTTTTTTTGAGGGGAATTTCTATGCTCGGGTTGATGCAAAGCCAGCAATTGCTGATTTCTTCACTGATTGAATTTGCCAACCGGCACCACAGCGAGGGAGAAATTGTCTCGCGCCGGGTCGAGGGAGACATCCATCGCTGCACTTACCGCGATCTCGCGCAGCGTTCGCGCAAGGTGGCAAATGCACTGGACCAGATGGACCTGGCATTCGGCGCCCGGGTGGCCACGCTGGCCTGGAACGGTTACCGCCACTTGGAGCTTTATTTCGGCGTAAGCGGCTCTGGACGTGTTTTGCACACGCTCAATCCGCGCCTGCATCCCGACCAAATTGTGTGGATTGCTAACCACTCGGAAGACCAGGTTTTGTGCTTTGACATGACCTTCTTGCCCATCGTCAAGGCGGTGCACAGTCGCTGCACCACCATCAAGCACTTCATCGCCTTGTGTGACGCCGACAAACTGCCGTCCGACACCGGCATCCCGGGTTTGCAAAGTTACGAGGCTTGGATTGCGCCACACGCCAGCACCTATGACTGGCCCGACTTTGACGAAAATTCCGCGTCGAGCATGTGCTACACCAGCGGCACCACCGGCAACCCCAAGGCCGCTCTCTACAGCCACCGCTCCACTATCTTGCATGCCTGGGCTGGCGCCTTACCCGACGCCCTGAACATGAGCGCCCGTGACAGCGTGTTGCCCGTTGTTCCCATGTTTCACGTGAACGCCTGGGGCTTGCCGTATTCGGCAGCCATGACCGGCGCCAAGATGGTTTTCCCCGGCCCGGCCATGGACGGCAAGTCCATTTATGAGTTGATTGAGTCGGAGAAGGTCACCTTTGCTGCGGGCGTGCCCACGGTCTGGCAAATGATGCTCGGCCATATGCAGCAGGGCGATTTGCGTTTCTCGACGCTCAAGCGCACGGTGATCGGCGGCTCAGCCTGCCCGCCGGCCATGATCACCGCCTTCAATGACGTCTATGGCGTGGAGGTTTTGCACGCTTGGGGCATGACAGAAATGTCGCCTCTTGGGACCGTTTGCACCCTGAAAAACAAGCATGTGCCCATGAGCTCGGCAGAAAAGATGACCGTGCGCCTCAAGCAGGGGCGCGCGCTCTATGGTGTTGATATGAAAATTGTCGACGATTCAGGTGCCGAGTTGCCCTGGGACGGCAAAGCCTACGGCGACTTGTTGGTCAAGGGACCGTGGGTCATTCGCGAGTACTACAAAAGCGAGAGCGGTTCTCCCTTGGTGGACGGCTGGTTTCCCACGGGCGATGTGGCCACGATTGACGCCGACGGCTACATGCAAATCACCGACCGCAGCAAGGACGTCATCAAATCCGGCGGTGAGTGGATCAGCTCGATCGACGTGGAAAACATTGCCATGGCGCACCCTGCAGTGGCGATGGCCGCTTGCATCGGCATGAAACACCCGAAATGGGACGAGCGACCGGTGGTGGTGGTGGTGAAGAAGCCCGGCGCGGAGGTCAGTCGCGAAGAATTGCTGGCTTTTTACGAGGGGCGCACCGCCAAGTGGCAGATCCCGGACGACGTGGTATTCATTGACGCCATCCCCTTAGGCGGTACGGGCAAGATGCAAAAGACCAAGCTGCGCGAGACATTGCAAGACTACAAACTTCCGGGTCTGTGATTTTTGCGATTTTCGGGGTGATCGGGCGCATCAGTGCGCCGCTTCATCTATCCCGCAGGCGACTTTCCTAGGGTGAACCCCGAGTCTTGTTGGCAGCAATGTCCTGTAGTCTGCGGTGTGAACCACCCAAGGAGCTTCCCCATGACATTTGCAATGAAATCTGCCGCCTTTGCGGTCGCCTTAGTCGTCGCTAGCAGCGCGTTCGCCCAAAAGGGTGAAACGGTCAAAATGGTCCGCATTGACCCCCTTTCCGGCCTGCTGGGGCCCGTTGGTGTGAGTCAGCTCAAGGGCTACCAGTTTTTCGCCGAAAAATACAGTGGCAAAGGCAATCCGGCGGGTGTGAACTTCGAGGTGATCGGCATGGACAACAAGCTGAGCCCTACCGAGAGCCTGAATGCCCTCAAGTCCGCGATTGACCAAGGCGTACGCTACATCATCCAAGGCAATGGCTCGTCCGTGGCCTTGGCGCTGAGTGACGCGGTGGCCAAGCACAACGAGCGCAACCCCGGCAAAGAGGTGATTTACCTCAACGACTCGGCGGTGGACCCAGACCTGACCAACAGCAAATGCAGCTACTGGCACTTCCGCTTTGACGCGGACACCTCCATGAAGATGGAAGCCATGTCAAGCTTCATGGTGGACCAGCCTGACATCAAGAAGGTGTACATCCTGGGCCAAAACTACTCGCACGGGGTGCAAGTGGCCAAGTACGCCAAAGAAACTCTGGCCCGCAAACGCCCGGATATCCAGATCGTGGGTGAAGACTTGCATCCGCTGGCCCAGGTGCGCGACTTTGCCCCTTACATTGCCAAGATCAAGGCCGCCGGCGCGGACACGGTGATTACCGGCAACTGGGGCTCCGACCTCTCGCTGCTGGTCAAAGCGGCAAACGAGAACGGCTACAACGGCAAGTTTTTCACGTACTACGCAGGTGTGACCGGCACACCGACCGCCTTGGGCACCAATGGCGCCGGCCGGGTCTACCAGATCGCCTACAGCCACTACAACATGGGCGGCCAGATGGACAAATGGATGAACGAGTTCAAGGCCAAGTACAACGACGACTTCTACACGGGCTCGACCATCCGCATTTTTGAGACCCTGGGTGCGGCTATGGCCAAGGCCAAGTCCACGGATCCTGTCAAAGTGGCAGCGGCCCTCGAAGGCATCTCTGTGAAGAGCTTCAACGGTGAAGTCGAAATGCGCAAAATGGACCACCAGTTGCAACAACCGCTCTACATGACGGTGTGGCAAAAGGCAGACAAAAAATACCCCTACAGCCCGGAGAACACGGGCATGACACTGGTGCCGGTGAAGGAGTACCCCAACTATGTGTCCAGCACGCCGACGAGCTGCCAGATGAAGCGACCAGGCTAAACCTGGTTAAGCAGGTTCAGAGCCCGTGGCGCGGGGTGCCGCAACGGGCTCTTTATTTTTTTGGTTTGCAGGGAGAGGCTGGGTATGGAGTTTTTTATCATCTCGACGCTCAACGGCATCAGCTACGGGCTGTTGCTGTTCATGCTGAGCTCGGGGCTGACGCTGATTTTCAGCATGATGGGCGTACTCAACTTCGCGCATGCGAGTTTTTACATGCTCGGGGCCTATGTGGGCTATTCGGTGTCGCAAGTCGTTGGCTTCTGGCCTGCGCTTGTCATAGCGCCATTGGTGGTTGGTGCCTTGGGTGCGGTGTTTGAGCGTTATTGCCTGCGCCGGGTGCACAAATTTGGCCATGTGCCGGAGTTGCTGATTACCTTTGGCCTGACCTACGTGGTTTTGGAACTGGTGCAGCTCATTTGGGGCCGCATTGCCATCGAATTCAAACCGCCGGCGGCCTTGCAAGGTCCGGCCTTTACGCTGGTTAACGACGCGGTTGCCGGTCTGCGCATGCTGTGGGGCGCCGCCCCGGTGGAAATGTGCGGTGCGGCGGACCCTGCCTTGCACGCCGTTTGTTCGCCATTTCCAGCCACGCGCGCCTTCATGGTGCTCGTAGCGCTGACGATGCTGGTGTCCATCTGGCTGCTGCTCACCCGCACCCGGGTGGGGCTGGTGATTCAGGCAGCGCTCACGCACCCGGAGGCAGTGGAGTCTCTGGGCCACAACGTGCCCCGCGTGCTGATGCTGGTGTTTGGCGCGGGCGCTGCATTGGCGGGGCTGGCCGGCGTGATTGGCGGCAGCACGTTTTTGACGGAACCGTCGATGGCGGCCACGGTGGGCTCCATTATTTTTGTGGTGGTGGTGGTGGGTGGCATGGGCTCGCTCTCGGGGGCCTTTTTGGCTTCGCTGCTGATTGGCACCATCCAGACTTTTGCCGTGGCGTTTGATTATTCGCTTACGGGAATGTTGCAAACCGTTGGAATTGCGGGGGGGGCGAGCACCTTGATGACCATGAAACTGTCGCAAGTGGCGCCCATACTGCCCTACCTTTTTCTGGTCTTGATTCTGATTTTTCGGCCCAAAGGCCTTTTGGGTAACCGCGAAGGATGAGCACCATGAACCGTTGGAATGCGCGTATTGGGTCATTGCGCTTGTGGGCCATGTTTGCAGCGCTCATGCTGGTGGCGCCTAAGGCGTTTAACAGTGGCCTTTCGATCACCATGCTTTCGCAAATGGGCATCGCCATCATCGCCTGTTTGTCCTACAACATGCTGCTGGGCCAAGGCGGCATGTTAAGTTTTGGCCACGCGGTGTACACCGGGCTGGGTGCATTTGTCGCGATACACGCGCTCAATATGTACTCCGGCGCGGGTGTCCTGCCCGTGTCCTTGGTGCCGGTGGTGGGTGGCCTGGCGGGTATGGCCTTTGCCGCTTTGTTTGGCTATGTGACCACGCGCAAATCGGGTACGACGTTTGCCATGATTACCCTGGGCATGGCCGAATTGGTGTTTGCCATGTCGCTGATGGTGCCCGAGTTTTTTGGTGGTGAAGGGGGCGTCTCGGGCAACCGCATGGTCGGCTCGGCTACTTGGGGCATTACTTTTGGCCCGGCCACGCAGGTGTATTACCTGATTGCCGCCTACACCCTGGTGTGCGTGGTGCTGATGTATGCGTTCACCCAGACGCCGCTGGGGCGGCTGCTCAACGCGGTGCGTGACAACCCCGAGCGCGTCGAGTTCATTGGCTACAACCCGCAGCGGGTGCGCTACACCGCCTTCATCATTGCCGGTTTTTTCGCCGGTATTTCCGGCGGCTTAGGGGCGCTTAACTTTGAGATTGTGAACGCCGAAGTGGTGGGGGCCGCGCGCTCGGGTGCCTATCTGCTTTTCACTTTTTTGGGTGGTGCGACCTTCTTTTTTGGTCCCATTATTGGCGCGGTACTGATGGTGCTGGCTTTTGTGCTGCTCAGCGAATTTACCCAAGCTTGGCTGTTGTACCTGGGTCTGGTGTTCATGGTGATGGTGATGTATGCCCCAGGCGGCCTGGCCAGCCTGATCATGCTCAATGTGCGCGTGGCTCGCCATGGCAAATTGCGTGCACTACTGCCGGCCTACGGGTTGATGGCGGCTGCCGCACTGGCGCCCCTGCTGGCCGTGGCAGGACTGGTGGAGATGGTGTACCACCGCCAGCTCAATGCTTCTATGGGCTCCCAGGTCGCGTTCTTTGGTCTGGGTCTGGACACGGATTCCACGGGCTCCTGGCTCACGGTATGCGGCGTGCTGCTCGTGGGCGGCTGTATTTTTGTGCTGGCGCAGCGGCGGTTTTCCCGCCACTGGGACGGGGTGCAAGAGGCCATTGAGCGTGAAACGCAAATCGCAGGAGATGCAGCATGAGCGAACAGAGCATTGCGCCGACGACGGCACTCGCGCTGGAACTGCGCGACGTGCGCAAGAGCTTTGGCAAGACCGAAATCATCCGAGGCGCCAGCCTGGGGGTGCGCGCCGGGGAACGCGTGGCCATCATTGGCCCCAACGGCGCGGGCAAGTCCACCTTGTTCAATCTGATCAGCGGGCGCATGCCGGTCACCAGCGGGGAGATACTGCTCAACGGCCAAAGCATCCACGGCAAGAAACCTTTTGAGATCAACCGCCTGGGCCTGTCGCGCAGCTTCCAGATCACCAACATCTTCCCCAAACTCAGTGTGTTCGAGAACCTGCGCTGCAGCGTGCTCTACAGCCTGGGATACGGCTACACCTTCCTGAAGTTTTTGGTCGATTTGGACGACGCCAACGCACGCGCCCAGGAATTGATGGAAATGATCGGGCTGGACAAAAAGCGCGACGTGGTGGCACTCAACCTGACCTACGCCGAGCAGCGCGCGTTAGAGGTGGGTATCACCATTGCAGGCGGGGCCAACGTCATCTTGCTGGACGAACCGACGGCGGGCATGAGCAAGAGCGAAACCACCCGGTTTATTGCGCTCATCAAGCAAGTCACCGAGGGCAAAACCCTGCTCACCGTGGAGCACGACATGGGCGTGGTGTTCGGCCTGGCCGACCGCATTGCGGTGCTGGTCTACGGGGAGGTCATTGCCTTTGACACGCCCGAAGCAGTGCGCGCCAGCGCCCGGGTGCAAGAGGCCTATTTAGGCTCTACTGTGGCAGACGCCCAGGCGGGCGCCACCGAGCGAGGACATTGAACATGCTGCAAGTGAGTCAATTACAGGCCTTTTACGGCAAAAGCCACGTCCTGCACGGCGTGGACTTGCACGTGGGGGAGGGCGAAATCGTGGCACTGCTCGGACGCAACGGTTCGGGCCGTTCCACCACGGCCAAGGCCATCATGGGTTTGGTGGAAAGTCAGGGCTCGGTGCTGTGGAACGGCCAGCAGATCCAGGGCCGCAAGTCCTTTGAGATTGCCAAGCTGGGCGTGGGCTATGTGCCCGAAAACCGCGACATCTTCCCCAAGCTCACGGTACACCAGAACCTCTTGCTCGGACAAAAGCGGTCTGTGAAGAAGCCGCGCTGGACCTTTGAAGACATGTACGCGATGTTTCCGCGCCTTAAAGAACGCGAACATACCGAAGCCGGCGTGCTCTCTGGCGGCGAGCAGCAAATGCTGACCCTGTGCCGCACGCTGATGGGTGACCCTGATCTGATCATCATCGACGAGCCCACCGAGGGCCTGGCGCCCAAAATTGTGGAGCTGGTTGCCACCTACTTGCAGACCCTGCGCGCGCGGGGCTTGTCGGTGCTGCTTATTGAGCAAAAGCTCACTATTGCGATGCAAATCTCAGACCGCTGCTTGGTCATGGGCCACGGCAGCATCGTATTTGACGGCAGCCCCCAGGCCCTGCGCGCCGACGGCGCGGTGCGCAAGGAGTGGTTGGAAGTCTAGACCTACAGTCCCAGCCGTGACAAGACTGGCTTCCAGCAGGCCCAAAGCCCCTACAATTTAGAAAAAAGAACGACCGTTCTATTTTGCCTTCGCCCCGTCACGTTCCCCTCATCGTTACTTCATTTCAAGGATTGAAAGCATGACTGCCCATTACCAGGTCCACGGCGACATTGCCGTCATCACCCTCGACAACCCCCCTGTCAACGGACTGGGTCTGTCCACCCGGCAAGGAATCGCCCAGGGCATGGCGCAAGCGCTGGCCGACGTGGCAGTTTCCGCCATCGTCATCACTGGGGCTGGAAAAGCCTTTTCGGGCGGCGCGGACATTCGCGAATTTGGCTCGCCCAAGGCAATGCAAGAGCCCAACCTCAACAGCGTGATCCAGTTGCTGGAAAAATCGACCAAGCCCGTGGTTGCGGCCATCCACACGGTAGTAATGGGCGGTGGCTTGGAACTGGCATTGGGCTGCCACTACCGCGTCGCCGCGCCGGGCACCAGTGTGGCATTGCCCGAAGTCAAGCTCGGGCTGTTGCCCGGCGCTGGTGGCACGCAGCGTTTGCCACGCGTGCTGGGCGTTGAGCCTGCGCTCAACATGATCGTTAGCGGCGAAGCCATCAAGGCCGAAATGCTGGCCATGCTGCCCGGCCAAAAGCTGTTTGACAAAATTGCGGCCTCACCCGCCAGCTTGGCCGATGAGGCATATGCCTTTGCCCGCTCGGTGGCCGCCACGCGCCCCTTGCCGCTGGTGCGCGACCTGCCGTGCAAGCATCCGCAAGGCGACGCCTATTTTCAGTTTGTGCGCAATATGGTGGGCGCAGTGTCCAAAAACTTCCCCGCCCCGCTCAAATGCGTGGACGCGGTCGAAGCGGCCACCAAGAAAAAGTTCGAAGCCGGCATGGCCACCGAGCGGGAAATTTTTATCAACCTCATGTGGACGCCTGAGAGCCGCGCCCTGCGCCACCTGTTTTTGGGTGAAAGAGCTGCGTCCAAGATTCCGGATGTGCCATCGGACACCCCGCTGCGCGACATCCAAAGTGTGGCCATCATTGGCGCGGGCACCATGGGCGGCGGCATTGCCATGAACTTTTTGAACGCGGGCGTTCCTGTCAAGATGCTGGAGATGAAGCAAGAGGCGCTGGACCGCGGCGTGGCCACCATGCGCGGTAACTACGAATCCCAGGTCAAAAAAAGGCAAGCTCAAGCAAGCCAAATACGACGAACGCATGGCCCTGTTGACCACCACCCTGAGCTACGACGACCTGAGCGGCACCGACATGGTGATTGAGGCCGTGTTTGAGGAAATCGGCGTCAAAGAAGCGGTGTTCAAAGAGCTCGACCGCGTCATGAAGCCAGGCGCCATTTTGGCGTCCAACACGTCCACTTTGGACCTGAACAAAATTGCCTCGTTCACCCAGCGCCCGCAAGACGTGGTGGGCCTGCACTTCTTCAGCCCGGCCAACGTAATGAAGCTGCTCGAAGTGGTGCGCGGTGAGAAAACTGCCAAGGACGTGATGGCTACCGTGATGGCGGTCGCCAAAAAAATCCGCAAAACTGCGGTCGTGTCTGGCGTGTGCGACGGCTTTATTGGCAACCGCATGATCGAGCAATACGGCCGCCAAGGCGGATTTTTGCTGGACGAAGGCTGCACCCCCGAGCAAGTGGACAAAGCCATGGAAAAATTTGGCATGGCCATGGGCCCCTTCCGCATGGGCGACTTGGCGGGCAACGACATTGGCTGGGCCATTCGCAAACGCCGCGCCACCGAGCGCGCCAACATGAAATACAGCAAGACCGCGGATTTGCTTTGTGAAAAAGGCCGCTTCGGCCAAAAAACCGGCGCGGGTTGGTATGACTACAAGCCCGGCAAGCGCGACGCGATTCCCAACGCCGAAGTCGTCAAAATGATCGAAGACTACCGCGTAGCCCAAGGCATTACGCCGCGCAAGATCAGCGACGAAGAGATTGTGCAGCGCCTGGTGTTTGCGCTGGTCAACGAAGGCGCGCATATTTTGGAAGAGGGCATCGCCAACAAGGCCAGCGATATCGATATTTGCTATATCTTTGGCTACGGCTTCCCCCCCCACCGCGGCGGGCCTATGCTGTATGCCGACGAACTGGGATTGTTCAACGTGGTCCAGGCCATGCACCGCTTTGCCCAAAATCCGCGCGACGACGCGGATTTCTGGAAGCCCGCGCCCTTGCTTGCCCAACTGGCCGCCGAAGGTAAGACATTTAATTAAGGAATAGCCATGACTTCAGCAGTAATTGTTTCTACAGCCCGTACGCCTCTGACCAAAAGCTGGAAAGGCGCCCTCAACATGACCCATGGCGCCACCATGGGTGGCCACGCGGTCGAGCACGCTATTGCGCGCGCCGGTATTGAGGCCGGTGAAGTGGACGACGTGATCATGGGTTGCGGCACGCCCGAGGGCGCTACCGGCGCCAACATCGCGCGCCAGATCGCGTTGCGCGCGGGTTGTCCTATCACCGTGTCGGGCATGACCATCAACCGCTTTTGCTCCTCTGGCCTGCAAACCATTGCCACCGCAGCACAACGCATCATCGCCAATGAGGGCGATATTTATGTTGCCGGCGGCGTAGAAGCCATTTCATGCACCGCGCAAGAGATGAACAAGCACATGCTTGCCGACCCATGGTTGGAGAAGAACAAGCCCGAGGTTTATTGGGCCATGCTGCAAACCGCTGAACAGGTCGCCAAGCGCTACGGCATTGGCCGCGAGGCGATGGACCAGTACGGAGCGGCCAGCCAACAAAAGGCTGCTGCTGCGCTGGAAAAAGGCCTGTTCAAAGACGAAATCGCGCCCATCAAGGTCACCATGGGTGTGGCCGACAAGGTCATGGGCATGATGACCAAGCAAGTCACCGTGAGCGACGACGAAGGCATACGCGCCGGAACTACCTACGAAGGCATCATGGGTTTGCGTTCGGCCTTGCCCGGCGGCCTGGTGTCGGCGGGTAACGCCAGCCAATTGTCTGACGGTGCAGGCGCCGTCGTCGTGATGCACGAAAAGCTGGCCGAGCAAAAAGGCTTGAAGCCCCTGGGTCGCTTTTTGGGCTTTGCCGTGGCGGGTTGCGAGCCTGACGAGATGGGCATTGGCCCCGTGTACGCCATCCCCAAAGTGCTCAAGCGCCTGGGTCTGACGATGAACGATATTGACCTTTGGGAACTGAACGAAGCCTTCGCAGTGCAGGTTTTGTACTGCCGCGACAAACTGGGCATTCCGGCGGACAAACTCAATGTCAATGGCGGCGCCATTGCGGTGGGTCACCCGTTTGGCATGAGCGGCCAGCGCTTGACCGGCCACGCCTTGATCGAAGGCAAGCGCCGCGGCGCCAAGCGCGTGTGCGTGACCATGTGCATTGGCGGCGGTATGGGTGCTGCCGGGGTGTTTGAGGTCTTGTAAGGCCGCCGCCTCGCGGTAAACCGCAGCGGCCAAGGGGTGAAAACCATGCGCGGGCGTGCCCGGGTCCTCTGGGACCTGGACACGCCCGATTTTTTTGCTGATCTCTGAATGGATAGCTTTCGATGGATTCACCGCCGCGCCATATCGCCTTGCAAGGTGCCAGCAATTTCCGCGATTTAGGGGGGTACGCAGGCGATGGCGGACGCGCGGTGCGCTGGCGTGTGCTGTTCCGTTCAGACCACTTGGCGGCTCTGAGCGCGGCGGATCACGATCAGATCGCAGCGCTCGGTATTGCGCGCAGTTTTGACTTTCGTGGTGCGCAAGAAAGCCAGGCCCAGGCCTACCAGCTGCCCAATGGCCAACGCCACAGCCTTGCCATTGAACCGACTTTGCTGCACTATTTGCAAAAGCAAGTGGAGTCTGGGCGCACCGTCACCGCCGATCTCGCCGCAGACGCCATGCACGTCACCTACCGCGGGTTTGTGCGCCACAACTCAGACCGCTTTGCCCAGTTATTTCACCACTTGCTGGCGCATGATGCGCCTGTGGTGTTCCACTGCACCGCAGGGAAAGACCGCACTGGCTTGGCTGCAGCACTCATTTTGTCGGCACTTGGCGTCTCAAGAGAGGACATCGTGCGCGACTATTTGCTGACCAATGCGCTCTACCACCACCAGTCTGGGGGCTCTGCCATGCTCAGCCCAGAGGTGATGGACGTGGTCTGGCGGGTGCGTGAAGAATTTTTGCAGGCCGCCTTGCAGGCCATCGACGAGGACCATGGCTCCATGGCGCGCTACCTGGAAACTCGCTTGGGCTTGGATGCGCAAGCCTGCGAGCGGCTGCGCCAGTTCTATCTGGCGTAAGGTCAGCGCGCGGGCTAGCAGACAGACGCGTGCATGCACGGGGAATGCTGCGCCATTGCTCCGGTCAAAAATTGAAAAACTGGAGGGAGATTGATGTGACGCAAGGGCGCATGGCCATCTGCGCATCCTAATGAGGGCCTTGCGTAATAGGAGGCGGCATGGCCCATATTGTGGTTGTCGGGGCGGGTCTGGGTGGCACGCCAGCGGCCTATGAACTTCGCGAGCGTCTCCCGAAGAACCACCGGGTGACGCTGGTCAATGCGACCGACTACTTCCAGTTCGTACCCAGCAACCCTTGGTTGGCTGTGGGTTGGCGTGAGCGCGCGCAGATTACGGTGCCCATCGGGCCTTGCCTTGCACGCAAGGACATTGGCTTTGTTGCGAAGGCCGTCACCCAGATCGACGCCGGGGCCAACCGCCTGACGCTCGATGGAGGTGAGGCGCTGGATTACGACTATCTGGTGATTACGACCGGTCCCAAGCTGTCCTTCAATGAAGTGCCAGGCGCTGGGCCCTTGAGCGCCGGCGGTGGAGGCTTTACCCATTCGGTGTGCAGTGTTGACCACGCGCAGGCCTTTTTTGCCGATTACCAAACCTTCCTCGAAAATCCGGGGCCGGTGGTGGTTGGCGCCATGCCGGGCGCAAGCTGCTTTGGCCCGGCCTACGAGTTCGCTTTCATTCTGGACACCGACCTGCGCCGCCGCAAGCTGCGCCACAAGGTGCCCATCACCTACGTCACCAGCGAACCCTATATTGGCCACCTGGGCTTGGGCGGGGTGGGCGACAGCAAGTCGATGCTGGAGTCCGAAATGCGCAACCGCGACATGAAGTGGATCACCAACGCCAAAACCACCAAGGTGGAAGAGGGGAAGATGTTTGCCACCCAGCTCGACGACTTGGGCAACCTCTACAAGGAACACGAGCTCGGCTTCAAAATCTCGATGATGCTGCCTGCCTTCAAGGGCGTTGACGCGGTAGCGGCTGTGCCCAACTTGTGCAATCCGCGTGGCTTTGTGTTGATTGACGAGTTTCAGCGCAGCAAGGCCTACCGCAACATCTTCTCAGCCGGCGTGTGCGTGGCCATTCCCCCGGTAGAAGTGACACCGGTGCCCACCGGTACGCCCAAAACCGGCTACATGATCGAGAGCATGGTCAGCGCCATTGCCCACAATATTGCCGACGAGCTGGCGGGCAAACCTGCCCAGGCCAAGGGCACCTGGAACGCCATTTGCCTGGCGGATATGGGTGACACGGGCGCGGCCTTTGTGGCGCTGCCGCAGATTCCGCCGCGCAACGTCAACTGGTTTAAAAAGGGCAAGTGGGTGCACCTGGCCAAGATTGCGTTTGAAAAGTACTTTTTGCGCAAGATCCGTTATGGAATCTCTGAGCCAGTGTATGAAAAATACGTGCTCAAGGCCTTGGGCATCGTGCGCTTGGTGGAGAAAAAGCAGGCCTGAGGTCCCACCGTCGCGCCGTGTGCGGGCCGACCACGATGTCAGATTTACTGGAAAAATTGATGAGCGACTCCATGGTCTGTGTCAGCCTGCAGCAAAGGCAGGATTACCAATTCGATGTCAGCTTTGGCGGCGCCGTGCCGCCCCTTCTGACGGACGAACCCGCACCCATGGGCAACGGTTTGGGGCCGTCGCCCGTGCAGCTGCTGGCCGCCGCCGTTGGCAATTGCTTGGCAGACTCCTTGTTGTTTGCCCTGCGCAAATTCAAGCAAGCGCCCGAGCCGCTGCGCTGCGAGGTGCAGGCGGAAGTTGGTCGCAACGCTGAGGGCCGTTTGCGGGTGCTGAAAATCAAAGCGAGGCTGACGCTGGGTGCACCAGCGGCAGGCTTGGAGCATCTGGACCGCGTGTTGGAGCAGTTTGAGAGTTTTTGTACCGTCACCCAAAGCGTGGGGCAGGGGATTGCGGTTGTAATCGAGGTGTTGGACAGCCAACAAGTGCGCCTGAAGCCTCGGTGAACAAGGGCTGCGAGCGCAAAACCACCATTGATCCAAGGAGCCATCGCATGAAAACCGCTCACGACCTGGTCGCCCAGGCCAAGGCCCAAACCCACGAAATTGCGCTGACCCAGGCCGACGAAGCTATTCGCAACGCCGATGTGCTGGTGGATGTGCGCGAGGCTGATGAATACGCCGCAGGCCACATCCCCGGCGCCGTGCACATGTCACGCGGCCTGCTCGAATTCAAGATGAGCGGTAGCCCCGAACTGGCTGCCCGCGACCTGAACATCGTTCTGTACTGCAAAACCAGCGGCCGCGCCGCACTGGCCGCCGTGCAGTTGCAAGCCATGGGTTACCTCAAGGTGAGTTCTATTGCCGGCGGCTTTGACGCTTGGGTGGCTGCGGGCAAGCCCACTGCCAAGCCTGGCTTGCCGACCTTCGAATAGAAGGCGAAGTTTCACATGCGGCCCACCATCCAATCTTTTTTTGATCCCGCCACTTTCACCGTCACCCACGTCTTGTCCGACCCCGCCACGCGCTGTGCCGCCATCATTGACAGTGTGTTGGACTACGACCCCAAATCGGGTCGCACCTCGCACGCCAGCGCGGACCGTGTGATCGCTTACGTCCAGCAAGCTGGGCTGGAGGTGCAGTGGCTACTGGAAACGCACGCCCACGCTGACCACCTTTCGGCTGCACCCTACCTGAAACAAAAGCTGGGGGGGCACAGCGCCATCGGCCGTGACATCTGCGCCGTACAAAGCGTTTTCAAGAAAGTGTTTAACGCGTCCGATATGGACACTTTCGGCGCGGACTTTGACCAACTGTTTGACGATGAAGAGGTTTTTCATGTGGGCGCGCTGGAAGTGACGGCCCTGCACACGCCCGGCCATACTCCGGCCTGCATGACCTTCGTCTGCGGCCTGGACGCCTTTGTGGGCGACACGCTGTTCATGCCCGACTACGGCTCTGCCCGCTGCGACTTTCCGGGTGGTGACCCCGCCACGCTGTACCGCTCCATTCAAAGAATACTGGCGCTGGACCCAAGCACCCGTTTGCACCTGTGCCACGACTACCCCCCCGACGGGCGCGCGCCTGCCTGGGTCAGCAGCGTCGCAGCCCAGCGCAAGCACAACATCCATGTGCACGACGGCGTCACCGAATCCGACTTTGTGGCCATGCGCCAGGCGCGCGACAAAACCCTGTCTATGCCAGTGCTGCTGCTGCCTTCGGTACAGGTCAATGTGCGGGCGGGTAAGCCGCCCCCGCCTGAAGGCAACGGGGTAAGTTACCTCAAAATTCCCTTGGACTTGCTCTAAGCGCAATGGTGGGCAGGGTTGGGGCCGTGCGTGCTTGGTTCATAGCCACGGGAGTCGTGCGCTGTCAACCGGGCCGCAACGGCCGCAGGTCGCCAGCGCTTCCCGAAAGGGCCGGGTGGATGCTGTGTTCGTGGCGACAACGTTTTCCAGGTGCCTGCGTGGTGCCGCAAGCCCTCGGGAGATTTTGCCGCCCTCAGGTCCCCGCCTTTGGAAAGCGGCGAGGGCCCCGTTCGTGTTGCAAGGCGCAACTTTGACGGCGGGCGAGCCAAGGGGAGTCCAGATCAGCGTGCTCCACTATCGTGCCGCCCATGCGTCTTTTTTAATGTGCCGCGACGCCCAGCCAACTGTCGAGCAGCTTGTGGTCTTCCAATAGCTTTTGCGCCGTGCCCAGATACACGCTTTTGCCACGCTCCAGTACCAAAGCCCGCTGGGTGAGGGGCAGGATTTGGCGTGCATGCTGCTCCACCAGAATCACCGCCATGCCACTTTCTTCGGTGAGTAGTTTGATGATGCCCAAGAGCTCCTGCACGATCAGCGGTGCAAGGCCTTCGAGCGGCTCGTCGAGCAAGAGGATTTTGGGGTTGAGCATGAGTGCGCGGCCTATGGCCAGCATTTGCTGCTCTCCGCCGGAAAGCTGGTTGCCCATGTTGCTGCGGCGCTCCTGCAGGCGCGGGAACATCGCATAAATCTTTTGCAGGTCCCAGTGACCCTGGGTCTGCACCACGCTGAGGTTTTCTTCCACCGAGAGCGAGGCAAAGATGTCACGTTCCTGCGGCACCCAACCCAGGCCCAGATGGGCACGCGCATGGGCTTTTACCGTCGCCAGGTCTTTGCCCTGCCAGCGCATATTGCCTTTGTGGAAGCGGGTAGCGCCCATCAGCGTGGACAAAAGTGTGCTCTTTCCCATGCCGTTGCGCCCCAGCAGCGAGAGACTTTCACCGGCAGACAGGCTGAAAGAAATACCTTCGAGGACGATGGCCTCGTTGTAACCGGCCCAAACGTTTTCTAGGCTGAGCAATTCAGACATGGGCTGCTTCTCCGAGGTACACCTCTTTGACCTTGGGGTCGTTGGCAATTTCATCCGGCGTGCCTTGCGTCAGCAGCGCACCGCTGACCAGCACCGAGATGGTGTCCGCAAAGCGGAACACCAAGTCCATATCGTGCTCGATCAGCACAATGGTGACCTCGCGTGGCAGCGCGGCGATGGACTCAAACAGCGCACGGCTCTCCGAGGTGGGTACGCCCGCAGCGGGCTCGTCCAACAGCAGCACCGAGGGCTTTGCGGCTAGGGCCAGGGCAATCTCGATCAGCCGCTGCTTGCCGTAGGCCAGGTTGCGCGTTTGCGCATGCGCCACATCCAGCAGATTGAGCGTGCGCAACAACTCCGCCGCCTCCTCCACCGCCTGCGTATGCGCACCGACCGGTTTCCAGAACTTGGCACTCAGGCCCTGGCGTTCGTTGACCGCTAGCAGCACCGACTCCAGTACCGTCAGTTCCGAGAACAGGCGATTGATCTGGAAGGTGCGGGCCAGACCGCGCTTGACGCGCTGGTGTTGTGCCAGTTGTGTCACTTCTTTGCCTTGCAGCAGTACGGAGCCGCTGGTGGGCTCCAGAAAGCCGGTGAGCAGGTTGATCAGCGTGGTCTTTCCCGCGCCATTGGGTCCAATAAGGGCGTGGCGGGCACCGGCCTCTACCTCCAAGCTGACACCATTGGTGACCACAAAGCCACCAAATTTTTTGACCAGGTTATGGGTTTGCAGTGCATAGCTCATTGCGCTCCCTCCTTGTTTTTGTCCCAGCCTAGAGCCACTGCGACACGGCGCAGGCCGCCCATCACGCCGTCGCGTGCAAACAACACAATCGCCAGCAGCAGAGCGCCGAGCCAGAATTGCCAGTATTCGGGGTTCATGTCCGACAACACATGGTGGGCCGACATGAACACAATGGTGCCGATGATGGCGCCGTACAGACTGCCGGAACCACCCAGCACCAAAATTAGCAGCAGCTCGGCCGAGCGGTTAAAGGACAGCACATCCAATGCCACAAACTGGGTGGTCTGCGCCATCAGCGCACCGGCCACGCCTGCATAGGCTGCACCAATGGTGTAAACCGCCGCCAGGCGCCTATGCACTGGCGCGCCCAAGGCGGGCATGCGCGCCACGTTCAGGCGGATGCCCTTAAGGCCCAGGCCAAAAGGGCTGTGTGCCATTTTTCGTGCCACCCAGAACAGCAAAAACAAGACCACCAGCGCATACCAATAGGCGGTCTTGCCGACCATGTCAAAACGGAACTGGCCGAGCAAGGGCTGAACGTCCATGCCTTGCAGACCGTCGACGCCACCGGTAAGCCAGGTCATCTTGTTGGCCAGCTCAAACAGCATCATGGCAACGCCCAGGGTCACCATCAGGCGCGTTAGGTCGGCACCGCGCAGCACCAGCAGGCTGGTGAGCAGACCCAATACCCCACTGGCCAAGGCGGCGACCAACAGACCGCTGGTCGGTTCACCCCATCCGTTGGCGGCCAACAGGCCGGCGGTGTAAGCGCCCAGACCGAAGAAGGCAGCGTGTCCCAGCGAAACAATACCCGCATAGCCCAGTATCAGGTCAAGCGAAAGGCAAAACAGCGCAGTAATTGCCATTTACGTTAGTAAAACCAGGTGGTCGGGGAAGATAAAGTAGGCGGCGACTGGTAGCAGCCAAAACGCCAATTCAGCGGGCTGCCAGCGATCGGCGCTAGGCAGGCGGGTCACTGCGATGTTGTTCGCGGAGGTGTTGATCAAAGAAGCGGTTTGCATCAAAGTCCTTTCTCGCGGCTTAGCGCGAAGCCCTGCGGCCAAACAGGCCCTGGGGGCGGAACACCAGGGTTACCACCATCACGGCATAGATGAGGAAGGCGCCAACCTCGGGCAAGTAGTACTTCCCCGCCACGTCCACCACCCCCAGAATCAGCGATGCCACCAACGAGCCGGTAATGCTGCCGCTGCCACCGACGGCAACCACGATCAAAAAGTACACCACGTACTTCACCGGAAAACCGGGGTCCAGCCCCAACATCTCCACGCCCATGGCGCCACCCAGCCCGGCCAGTGCGGTGCCCAGGGCAAAGGTCAGGGTGAAGATACGTTCCACATGGATGCCGACACCGCGCGCGGCGCGCGGGTTGTCGACCGAGGCGCGCAACTGCGCACCAAAGCGTGTGCCGCTCACCAGGGCTTGCAGTCCCCACGCCAGCAGGCCGCTGACCACGATCAGAAAGAGGCGGTACACGCCCATGTCCAGGCCAGGCAACTTAAGCTGGCCGCGTAGAAACGCGGGCAGCAGCAAAGGCTGCTGGTTGGCGCCAAAGAAGTAGCTGGCCGCAGCCATGGACATGAACACCAGGCTGATGGAAAACAGCACCTGGTCCAGGTGGGTGGCGCCATACAGGCGGCGGTACAGCACGCGCTCAAGCAGCACGCCAAGCGCCGCCGTAGACAGCGCGGCCAAGGGTAGTGACAGCAGAAACGGCACCCCCAGGCGATTGAGCAGGGTGACGCACACATACCCGCCCACCATGGCAAACGCGCCATGGGCGAGATTGACAAAGTTCATCAGGCCCAGCGTGACCGATAGGCCCACGCTGATGAGGAACAGCAGCATGCCGGAAGCAATACCATCAAATAAGACTGTCATGGGAGAAACAGCGTCAGTGGTGCAGCGATTGCCGACTTATTGCTTGCCGGGGTCTTTAAAGTTCGCGACCTGGTCAAACTCAACGTTCTGCAGTTTGCCGGCGACCTTTTCCACCTTGCGGATGTAAATCGTCTGAATGATGTCGCGTGTCTGCGGGTCGATGCTGATGGGGCCGCGCGGACTGGTCCAGGCCAGACCTTTTGCTGCTGCCATGAACTTATCGCCATCGGCATCGCCAGCGGTTTTTTCCAGTGTCCTGGCGATCAGTTGCAGACCGTCAAAGCCAGCCACTGCCATATAGCCCGGGCGCATGCCCGGGTTGGCCTTCGCAAAGGCGGCGGTGAAGGTCTTGTTCTCGGGCGAGTTGTGGCTCTCCGCGTATTGCATGGAATTGACCACGCCCAATGCGCCGTCGCCCAGGCTGTCGAGAATGTCTTCATCGCTGATGTCCCCCGTAGCGATGATGCGGATGCCAGCCTTGGCCAGATCACGCTCGACAAATCCTTTGATAAAGGCGATGGTCTGCTCGCCCGGTGGCACAAAAAGGAACACCGCTTCGGGCGCTGCGTCCTTGATCTTCTGCAGGAAAGGCGCGAAGTCCGGGCTCTTCACGGGGGTGCGTACTTCGCCCACAACGTCACCACCGGCGGCGGTAAAAGTCTTTTTGAATTGGGCTGCGGCGTCCAGGCCGGGCCCGAAGTCGGCCACCAGGGTGAACACGCGTTTGATGTGGTTCTTAGCGGCCCAGGATGCGATGGGAGCGGTTACTTGCGGCAGCGTGTGCGAAACACGCACGATGTACTCGGACTTGGTAGTGATGGCCGAGGTGGCGGCGTTCATCACAACCATGGGCTTTTTGGCCTCTGTAGCAATCGGTGCCACAGCAAAGGCCGACGGCGTCAGGCCAAAGCCGGCCAAGATGTCGACCTTGTCTTTGACCACCAATTCTTGCGCTGCGCGCTTGCTGATTTCTGGTGCTACTCCAGTGTCGTCTTTGATGATCAGTTCAACCTTGCGCCCGGAAAACACGCCGCCGCTTTGTGCCAGATACAGGCGGGCACCCGCTTCTATCTGCTTGCCGTAGGAGGCAAAGGGGCCGGACATTGGTAGCACCAAGCCAACCCTTAACGGCTCGCCAGCGTGTGCCGCAGGAATGCCCAAGGCCAGCAGGCTGGCTGCCGTCAGGGCGGAAAGAAAGCTACGTTTGGTGTTGAATGTCATGAAGTTCTCCTCGGGTTTTTGGGTATCAGGAAGCGTCGGGCTGCGCCGCAGGTGCTGCGCGTGCAAAAGCGGGTAACTGGGCACAGGCCTTGTCGATGGCCACGATGGTCGGGTAGGGCGTCAGGTCCACATTGAATCGGCGGGCGCTTTCTACCTGGGGTATCAGATAGACGTCCGCAAGCGTGGGTGCGTTGCCAAAACAGAATGCCCCGCGTGTCTGGTCGGCCTGCAACAGGGTTTCCAATGCTGCAAAGCCTTCGCTGATCCAGGTGCCGCACCATTGCTGGATGGCCGCTTCGTCGGCGCCGCAGGTGGTGCGCAGCGTGTCGAGAATGCGTTTGTTGTTGACGGGGTGTATGTCGCACCCCACGACGGCCGCCAAAGCCCGCACATGGGCGCGGTCGTTGATGTCGGCGGGCAGCAGCGCGGGCGTCGGGTAGCGCTCCTCCAGCCATTCGATGATGGCGACCGATTGCGTTAGCACCAGATTGCCTGCCACCAGCGCTGGTACCAAGCCTTGCGGGTTGAGGGTCTTGAAGGCGGCATCCCGGTGCGCGTTTTTACGGAGATCTACGGCCACGTAGTCGTAGCTCAGACCTTTGAGATTCAGGGCAATGCGGGTGCGGTGCGAGGTGCCACTGCGAAAGAAATTATGGAGTTGCATGTTCATGCGACCGTACTCAAGCAGTTGCCCACATTCCAGCCATACAGCCACTCCATCGCGTCATAAAAGCGCTCTGGCGTGCGCCCCTTCCACAGGTCGTTGCGCACCAGGCGCTCCACACCCTTGGCGTGGTAGAGCCGACCCATTTCGCGGGCTGACAGCACGATGCGCGCGGTGCGTGCTACGCGGGATTTTTGGTAAAGCTGCAGCGCCTGCGGCCAGTCGTTTTGGTGTACGCGCAGGGCTTCGCCCAAGGTCACCGCGTCTTCCAGAGCCATGCAGGCGCCTTGCGCCATGTACTGCGTGGTGGGGTGGGCGGCGTCGCCGAGGAGGGTGACGCGTCCAAACACCCAGGTGCCTATGGGTTCACGGTCCGCTGTAGCCCAGCGTTTCCAGGTCTTGGGCAAGTCAATGAGCTGGCGCGGCTTGGCGGCAATGCCTTGAAAGTAGCTTTGCACTTCTTCCTTGCTACCATCGGTCACCCCCCATTCCTCCTTCTCGCGGCTGTGGAACGTCACGACGACGTTGTATTGCTCGCCACCGCGCAGCGGGTAGTGCACGAGGTGGCAATTGGGACCGACCCAAATGCTGGCGGCATTCCATTGCAGGTTGTCGGGGAAGTCTTTTTTGTCGACCACGGCGCGGTAGACCACATGGCCGGTCACGCGTGGCGGGTCGTTCACATACTGTTCCCGCACAACGCTTTTGCCGCCGTCGGCACCGATCAGGGCCACGCCCCGGTAGGATTTACCATTTTGGTCAAACACGGTCACCGAAGCCTCGTCCTGTTCAACACGCAAGATACGGGTGTTGGTGAGGAACTTCACTTTGCCGGTTTCCTGCGCGCCTTCCAAAAGCGACAGATGCACATCCACTCGGTGTATCACGGCATAGGGGTTGCCAAAGCGCTGAATAAAGGCATCACCGGTAGGGATCTTGCCGATTTGGTACTCGTCCAAGGCGTCATGCATCACCATGAAGTCGGTGTACACGGCGCGGCTGCGTGCCTTGTCGCCTACGCCCAGGGCGTCAAAGGCGTGAAAAGCATTGGGGCCGAGTTGTATGCCGGCGCCGATTTCACCGATTTCCGGGGCCTGTTCCAGCACCGTGACTTCAAAACCCTGGCGTACCAGGGCGAGTGCTGCCGCCAGGCCACCGATACCGCCGCCAGAAACCAATACCGGCAGTGCTGCGCAAGTTTGCTGATTCATCGTGTCTCCTTGTGGGTTGCCTGTTTATTCCGCCGCGCCAATGTTCAATTGCACCTCGCCGACCTGTGCGATCTGGCCGGTGATCAGGTCGCCGGTCACCACCGCGCCCACGCCCTCGGGCGTGCCGGTGTAGATCAGGTCTCCGGGCTGCAGGTGGTAGTACTGCGACAGGTCGGCCAGAAGTTCGGGGATGTTCCAGATCAGCTTCGAGAGGTCGGAACTTTGCTTCGTCGCACCGTTGACTTGCAACGCGACGGAGCCGGCTTGCAGGACGCCCAGTGTGCCCATGGGCACCAGGGGTGAACAAACAGCTGACTTCTCAAAGTTCTTGCCCAGATCCCAGGGGCGACCTTGGTCACGGGCGACGAGTTGCAGGTCGCGCCTGGTCATGTCCAGACCTGCGGCATAGCCGTAAATCAGACGGGCCGCATCGGCCTCTTTGACGCGGAAGCCCTCTGCGCCGATCGCCACTACCAGCTCCATTTCAAAGTGGTAGTTGCTGGTGCCGCAGGGGTAGGGAACGGTTGCGCCGGACTCGATCAGCGTGCTGGCGTCCTTGATGAAGTAGAAGGGCTTCATGGTGGACTTGTCCACCGGACGGCCCATCTCGACTGCGTGGGCGTGGTAGTTGCGGCCCACGCAAAAGATGCGCTTAACGGGGAAGCGTGCTTCTGCGCCCTCCACGGGCAGGGAGAACACGGGGGCAGGGGCGAAGGTGTAGTTGGTCATGGGGTTGCGTTGCTGATATGGATGGTGAATGGCGTTGGAGGTCGTCAGGCGTTGCGGACCTCGTAGACCCCGAGCTTTTTCTGCAGTGGTGCGTCGTCGGCCATGAAGACAAAAGTGGGCGCAGTGGCCGATGCGTTTAGCAGAGTGATTGCCGTGTACCCTGGGATGCAGCAGGTGTCGGCCTCACCGAGCACAAAGCGACTGGCTTCTGCCGCCACCGAAGCACCGCCTTCAATCACATGGAACACGGTTGCAGACGAGCGCGCCGGCATCTGCAAGGTTTCACCGGGACGCAGCATCAGTGCCGAGAAGCCGAGAATCTTCTGCACATCAGCCCCGGTTTCCGGGTTGATGTAGGCCACTTGCACAGCCTCAATTTCGGGTTGGGTACGTGCCAGGGTCTGGAGCGCCGCGCGCACATCGACCCAGGGATAGCGCAGCATTGGGTAGGCCGATTCACTGCGTGTAAACAGGGGCGCAGGCACCACGCCACCGCGCTGGTAGGCCAGGCCAGCGGCATCGCTGCTGACGGTTTGTGCCTTGCCCTCAGTGACATAGGAGGCCTCCATGTAATAGACCATGGGCAGGTCCAGCACATCTAGCCAGATCACCGGCTTGTCACCCTCGTGGCCATGCTCGTGCCATAGGCCAGTGGGGGTGAGTATCAGGTCGCCCCGCTGCATCTGGCACTTTTCCCCGTCTACCGTGGTGTAAGCGCCTTCGCCTTCCACAATCATGCGCACGGCGTTGGGGGTGTGGCGGTGGGCCGGCGCCCATTCACCAGGCAGCAGCAACTGCATGCCGAGGTAAATGGTGGAGCTGGCCTGCATTTTTTCGAGACCATGGCCGGGGTTGGCCAGCACCAGCACGCGGCGCTCGGCTTTTTCCATGGGTGTCAGTTCGCCAGACTGAAGCAGCAGCGGGCGCAGCGCCTGGTAGTTCCAGGCGGTCGCGCGGGTGCGTGGCGCGGGCTTGCCCGGTGGAAGTACCGCACGCAGGCTGGGCCACAGGGGCACCAGGTTTTGCGCGCTCAGTGCATCGCGGTAGTCTTGGGGCAGGTCTTCGAGGCGGCCCAGTTCAGGTAGTGACATTCCGTTCCCACAGTGTTGTTTTGAGTACGGGGAGCGTAAAAGTCCTTAGCCCTACTGACAATCCACGGTGTTTAATATGGCGTATTCGAAATTCGAATAACGCAAGGCAAAAAATGGCCCTCGATACGATTGAACTTCGCTTGCTGCAGGTGTTTGATGCGATCTACAAGTTGCGCAGCGTGACCGAGGCGGCAGTGGCCCTGGACCTGAGCCAGCCGGCAGTGAGTGTTGCCCTGTCAAAGCTACGCCATCACTTTGGCGATCCACTGTTTGTGCGCACTTCCAGCGGTATGGAGGCAACGCCCTTTGGCGCGGGGTTGGTGCGCCCGGTGCGCGGTGTATTGGACGCGTTGGATGTAGTGATGGGCCAGCAAAGCATTTTTGATCCTGCTTCCTCCAAACGCCTGTTTCGTATCTGCATGACCGACATCAGCCAATTGGTGCTGTTGCCAAGGCTGTGGGAGGCACTTAGCCTGGCAGCCCCTGGGGTTCGCATCGACGTCTTACCCCTTGGTAGTGACATTGCGCGCCTGCTGGAAAGCGGCGAGGCTGATTTGGCGCTAGGCCTGATGCCGCAGCTTGAAGCAGGCTTCTACCAGAACGTACTTTTTTCGCAAAAGTTTGTCTGTATGGTGAGCGCTATGCATCCACGCATCCAAAAGGAGCTGCAGCCCGACCAGTTTGTCAGCGAGGGGCATGCGGTGGTTAGCTCGTCCGGGGCCGGCCCGCTGATCTTGGACCGCGAGTTGGATCGACTGGGAATCCACCGCAAAATCTCGCTCAACATCCCCAACTTCATTGGCGCAGCTCTGGTGGTCGAGCACACCGATCTGATTCTCACCATTCCTGAGCGTCTGGCCGATGTGTTGCAGGGACGTGCAGCAGTGCGCACCTTCCCGGTACCGTTCGCATTGCCCTCTTACGAGGTCAAGCAGCACTGGCATGAACGATTCAACAAAGATCCAGGCTCCCAGTGGCTCAGACGGATGGTTACAGAGGTAATGTCCTCCAACGGGATCAAAGCGGCATAAAACGCGAAAAAGCACTTGAGCGCGTGCAAGGGTGCTACCAAGTGTCTGCAGTTTGGACGGCGTTCACTGCCAAGCACCATGGTCACCCCAGGCAGTGCGGCGGATGTCTGTAGGGTGCGACCGTGGTCTAAGCCCCTGGCACCAAAGCACCTCGGAGACAGACTTTGGTCCAATTTTCGGGCGTAATTGCAGGCTTTGAGCTTAGGCGCACGGCGCTCGGCGCGCGTCCTTATTTACCCAGACCGAACACCATGAAACTTCGCCCCACCCTGGACTTTTTGCTCAACGACTGGCTCAAGACCACGGAGCTTACGCAGCGCGCGCGCTTTAGCGACCACTCGCGCGAGACTTTTGACGCCGTGCTCGACACCTGCGAGCGCATTGCGCGCGAGAAATTTGCCCCCTTCAACCGCTTGGTTGATGTGCAAGAGCCGCACTTTGACGGCGAAAAAGTCATCTTGCCCCAGGCCACGCATGACGCAGCCAAGGCCTATGCGGAGTCGGGCATGCTCAGCGCGGCGCAAGACTTTGAGATGGGTGGCATGCAGCTGCCCTACAGCGTGGAGGCCGCCGCCAACGCATTTTTTGCCTGCGCCTCGGTCAGCATTGGCTCGGGCATGCTGACCACCGGCAACGCCAATTTGCTCATGGTGCACGGCACCGCGCTGCAAAAAGAGGTGTTTGCCAAGAACGAATTCAACGGCCGCTTTTCCGGCACCATGTGCCTGAGCGAGCCTCAGGCCGGCTCCAGCCTGTCCGACATCACCACCCGGGCCGTACCCGACGGCGCAGACTTTGAGGCCGAGCCCCTGGGCGCGCGCTACCGCCTTAAGGGCAACAAGATGTGGATATCGAGCGGTGAGCACGAGTTGTCCGAAAACATCATCCACCTGGTGTTGGCCAAGATTCCGGACGCCAATGGCGCGCTGGTGCCCGGCACGCGCGGTATTTCGCTCTTTATCGTGCCCAAAAAGCTGGTGGGTCTGGATGGCCAACTCACCGGCGTTCGCAATGACGTGGCCTTGGCCGGCCTGAACCACAAGCTGGGCTGGCGCGGCACCACCAACACCTTGCTCAATTTTGGCGAGGGGAAATACCCGGTCCTTGGCCAAGCGGGCGATCCTTTTGGCAACGGCGCGGGCGCCGTGGGCTACCTGGTTGGCAAGCCCGGCGAGGGCCTGCGTTGCATGTTCCACATGATGAACGAGGCGCGTATCGGCGTAGGCATTGCCGCCACCATGCTCGGGCTGGCCGGCTATTACGCCAGTCTGGACTATGCCAAAAACCGCCCGCAGGGACGCCCGATGGGGGCAGGGGGCAAAGACCCCTCGCAGCCCCAGGTACGCATCATCGAACACAGCGACGTCAAACGCATGCTGCTGGCGCAAAAGTCGTATGGCGAAGGCGCCCTGGCCCTGGCCATGTACTGCGCCCGCCTGGTGGACGAACAACACACCGCTGATGCCGCCGCTGCCGACGAAGCGCGCTTGCTGCTCGAAGTGCTCACGCCGATTGCCAAAAGTTGGCCCAGCGAGTGGTGCCTGGAGGCCAATTCGCTGGCCATTCAGGTGCACGGCGGCTATGGCTACACGCGCGACTTCCCGGTGGAGCAATACTGGCGCGACAACCGCCTCAACATGATCCACGAAGGCGCCCACGGCATCCAGGCCATGGACCTGCTGGGGCGCAAGGTGCTGATGGAAAACGGGCGCGGCATGCAATTGCTGGCCGCGCGCATGCAAACCACCATTGCGCACGCGGCGCCCATCCCGGTGCTCGCGCCCTATGCCGACGCCCTGGGCAAAGCCCTGGCCAAGGTAGGCGCTGCCACGCAAGCGGCTTGGTCTACCGGCGCCCCCAACGAGGCGCTGGCCAATGCCGTGCCTTATATGCAGGCCTTTGGCCACACGGTGCTGGCCTGGGTCTGGTTGGAAGTGGCCCTGGCGACTCTGGAGAGTGATCCGGCGCAAACCCAAGCAGCGACCCAAGGCCGAATGGCTGCAGCGCGCTTCTTCTTCCATTACGAGCTGCCGAAAATAGGGGCCTGGCTGAATGTGGTGCAATCGCGGGATATGACCTGTGCCACCCTTTCTGAGGACGCTTTCTGATGGCTTTTTTCAAAAAATACAACGGCACCACCGATCAGCGACTGCTGCGCATTGAGCGTTGGACCTGGGTCCTGATCTACGGCGGGCTGCTGGCGAGCGTGCTTTCCTACTTCATGCCCGCTAACCCCGACGGCGCCCTGAGTCTCCTGGCCGGCTGCGGCCTGCTGGCCCTGGCCATGGGGGTCGCGCTGATCGTGGTGCGCTCACGCCTGCACGGCGAATAGCTGCGATGGCAGGGCTGGTGGCCTCTTATCGCTGTTGCGACAGCCGCCTTGCGACCTGCGGCGGCACAATCGTTTTTTGTTTTTAACAACCCTAATTTTGAGGAACTTGCATGACGCGCACCATCCAGCAACTGTTTGATTTGACCGGCAAAACCGCCCTGGTCACTGGGGGCTCCCGGGGCCTGGGCTTGCAAATGGCGCACGCGCTGGGTGAAGCCGGGGCCAAGGTGTTGATTACGTCGCGCAAGGCCGAAGACCTGGAACAAGCAACGGCGGAACTGCAAGCCGCAGGCATCGACGCCCGCTGGGTGGCCGCCGACTGCGCCAAGGACAGCGAAATTACCCGCCTTGTTGATGAAACCCTGCAGCGCATGGGCGACATCGATATTTTGGTGAACAACGCGGGTGCTGCCTGGGGTGCGCCGGCGGAAGACCACCCCATCGAGGCATGGGACAAAGTAATGAACCTCAATGTGCGCGGCTACTTTTTGCTGAGCCAGGCCGTGGCCAAGCGCAGCATGATTGCGCGTCGCTCGGGGCGCATCATCAACGTGGCGTCGATCGCCGGACTGGGCGGCAACCCCGAGGGCATGAACACCATTGCCTACAACACTTCCAAGGGCGCAGTCATCAACTTCACCCGCACTTTGGGTGCGGAGTGGGGCAAGTACAACATCACGGTTAACGCCATTTGCCCGGGCTTCTTCCCCAGCAAAATGACCGCTGGGACCTTGAAAGCCATGGGAGAGGAAAAGCTCGCCGCCCACGCACCGCTCAAACGCCTGGGCGACGACGAAGACCTCAAGGGCCTGTGTCTCTTGTATGCGTCTGACGCGGGCAAGCACATTACCGGCCAGTGGCTGGCGGTGGACGGCGGCGTAAGCGTGGTTACCGGTGGCTGAAGACGGCGCGGCGGCGTTGGACTCTTGGAAGCGCGTTGCCGGGTTTGGGGTGGACATCCCCTTCGTGCGGCACTTGGACTTTGTGTTGACCCAGTTTTCGGCCGGTCAGTCAGAAATCACTTACACCGCGCTGCCTGCGCACCTCAATTCCTACGGTGTGACCCACGGCGGGGCGTTGATGACATTGCTAGATGTGTCCATGGCGACCGCCGCACGCAGCGAAGTGCCAGAGCAGGGCGTGGTCACCATCGAGATGAAAACCAGCTTTATGCAGCCCGCCGTGGGCCCGCTGATTGCCCGTGGCACGCTGGTGCAACGCACGGCCACTTTGGCCTTCACCCAGTCCACTATTTTTGACGCCCAGGGTCGCGCCTGCGCAAGCGCCATGGGCACCTTCAAATACATGAAGCGTGCGCCGGGCGCTGTAACTGAAGCCAACCCCGCAGCCCCAGCGACTCCCATTTCAACCGACTGATCATTAACGCAATATTGAGACCACTATGCCCGCAAACCGCCAAATCCACCTCGACAACCGCCCCAAGGGCGAAGCCCAAGCCAGCAACTTTGTGCTGGTCAGCAGCGAAACGCCCCCGCTGAAAGACGGCGAAGTGCTGGTGCGCCACCACTTTTTGAGCCTGGACCCTTACATGCGTGGCCGCATGAATGACGCCAAAAGCTACGCCCAACCCCAAGCCCTGGGCGCGACCATGCAAGGCGGTACGGTGGGCGAGGTGGTGGAGTCGCACAACCCGCAGTACCCCGTGGGCACCCAGGTGGTGGGTATGGGCGGCTGGCAGGAATACAGCGTGGTCAATGCCACGCTGCCCGGCGCCTTGCGCGCAGTAGACACCCGCCATGTGCCCCTGAGCGCCTACCTGGGCGCCGTGGGCATGCCGGGAGTGACCGCCTACTACGGCCTGGTCCACATCATTGCGCCCAAGGCGGGCGACACCCTGGTGGTTAGCGCCGCCACCGGCGCGGTGGGCAGCGCCTTTGCCGCCCTGAGCCGCGCGCGCGGCTGCCGCACGGTGGGCATTGCCGGGGGCGCCGAGAAGTGCCAATACGCGGTGGAAGAACTTGGCTTTGACGCTTGCATTGACTACAAGGAACACACAGACGCGGCCAGCCTGTCGGCCGCCATTGCCGCAGCCTGCCCCAAGGGCATTGACGGCTACTTTGAGAACGTGGGCGGCATGGTGCTCAACGCCGTGCTGCCCCTGATGAACGCCTTTGGCCGCATCGCAGTGTGCGGCATGATTGCTGGCTACAACGGCGCGCCGCTGCCCCTGACCCAGCCTTCGCTGATTTTGATGCAGCGCCTGAAGATTGAAGGTTTTATCGTCAGCGAGCACATGGAAGTGTGGCCCGCCGCGCTGACCGAGCTAGGCGGCCTGGTTGCCAGCGGCAAGCTGCGCGCCCGCGAGAGCGTTGCCCAAGGCCTGGAGAACGCGCCCGAGGCCTTTTTGGGCCTGCTCAAGGGCAAGAACTTTGGCAAACAGCTCGTCAAGCTGGTTTAAATGCACAGCGCCGCAGCCCTGGCTACCGCCGCCACGCACGAGGTGTTCAACCAGGCGCAAGCCCTGGAGAACTACAACGTGTTCGACGGCAACCAGGCCCTGCAAAGCACGCTCCAATTCAATGCGCCGGGCCTGAATACTGCCGATTTGCAGGCACTGGGCGCGCGCCTGGGCAGCGCTGAGATGCAAACCCATGCCCAACTGGCCAATGTCCACACCCCGCAACTGCGCAGCCACGACCGCTACGGCAACCGCACCGACGTGGTGGAGTTTCACCCCAGCTACCACGTGCTGATGGCCGAGGCCACGCGCGCGGGCCTGCACGGCAGCCCATGGCCCACTTTTTTTGACGCAAAGCCCGGCACCTCGACCGCGCACCTGCGCCGCGCGGCGGCGTTTTCCATGTTCACCGAGCTGGAGCCGTCCATGCTCTGCCCGATTTCCATGACCTATGCGGTCATGCCCGCGCTGCGCAGCAACGCCGCTATTTACCAAGACTGGGCGCCGGGCCTCTGCAGCCCGCACTACGACCCGGCCTTGAAGCTTTTTAGCCAAAAAACCGGCCTGACCATGGGCATGGGCATGACCGAGAAGCAAGGCGGCTCGGATGTGCGCGCCAACACCACCCAGGCCACGGCCGACGGCCATGATGCCTGGGGCCAGCGCTTTACGCTGATGGGCCACAAATGGTTTTTCTCGGCGCCCATGTGCGACGCCTTTTTGGTGCTAGCGCAATCGGCGGCGGGCTTGAGCTGCTTTTTTCTGCCCCGCGTGCTGCCCGACGGTAGCCAGAACCATTTGCGCATCCAGCGCCTCAAAGACAAGCTGGGCAACAAAGCCAATGCCAGCTCAGAAGTCGAGTTTGTGGGCGCTACCGCCTGGCTGGTGGGCGTGGAAGGGCGCGGCGTGCCGCAGATACTGGAAATGGGCGAGATGACCCGGTTGGACTGCTCTTTGGGCACCACCGGCCTGATGCGCCAGGCCCTGAGCATTGCGCTCAACCACACCGCGCAGCGCCAGGCCTTTGGCAAGCGCCTGATTGACCAGCCGCTGATGCGCAACGTGCTGGCCGACCTGGCCCTTGAAAGCGAAGCTGCCACCGCCTTGTCCATGCGCCTGGCGCGGGCCTTTGATAACTCGGGCGACAGCTTTGAGCGCCTGATGGCCCGCGTGCTCACGCCCATTGCCAAGTTCTGGATCTGCAAGCGTGGCAGCGCCTTTGGCCAAGAGGCCATGGAATGCATGGGCGGCAATGGCTATGTGGAGGAGGGCGGCTTGGGCACCATGGCCCGCATTTACCGCGAAATGCCGCTCAACTCGATTTGGGAAGGCGCTGGCAACATCATGGCGCTGGACCTGCTGCGCGCCCTGCGCAAGGGCGATGTGGCCCAAGCCCTGGCGCAAGAGCTGGCCCCGGCGCGCGGCGCCCACGCCGCGCTGGACCGCATGATTGACGTATTGCCCACGAGGGTGGAGCTGCTGGCCAACGAAGTGCAGGCCCGCCGCCTGGCGCAAGACGTGGCGCTGGCGGTGCAGGCTGCGCTGCTGCTGCAAAGCGCGCCGGGCGTTGTGTTTGGCGCCTTTTGCGATTCGCGCCTAGGGGGCGACTGGGGCTACAGCTTTGGCACCCTGGGCACGGGCGTGGACTTTGACGCCATCATCCAGCGTGCCAGGCCGCGCTAGTTTTATCGTTTTTACTAGGAAACCCCTATGACCATGCCCATTCTTCACCACTACCAGACCTCGCCGTTTTCCGAGAAAGTGCGCTTGGTGCTGGGCTACAAAAATCTGGCCTGGCGCTCGGTGCTGGTGCCCAGCATCATGCCCAAGCCCGACGTGCTGGCGCTGACCGGCGGCTACCGCAAGACACCGTTTTTGCAGATAGGCGCCGATGTGTATTGCGACAGCGCCCTAATTTGCGAGGTGCTGGAGCATCTGCAGCCCCAGCCCACGCTTTACCCCGAGGCCTCCAAGGGTGTGGCCCGGGTGCTGGCGCAATGGGCCGACACCACCTTGTTTTGGGCCGCCATGGCTTACAACCTCAGCCCCAAGGGGGCAGCCGCCATGTTTGCCGACGCCCCGCCCGAGGCCGCTAAAGCCTTTTCTGCCGACCGGGGCGCCATGTCAGCCGGCATGACGCGCAGCCGCCCCGGCGACGCCACTGCGGCCTACAAGTCGTATTTGCGGCGCCTGGCCCATATGCTGGACCATCAGGACTTTTTGCTGGGCAGCGCCCCCTGCGTGGCCGACTTTGCTGCCTACCACCCGCTGTGGTTCACCCTGCACCGTGTGCGAGTGATGGCCGACATTCTTCAGGCCACGCCCTCGGTGCTGGCCTGGATGGACCGCATGGCGGCCATTGGCCACGGCCAGGTAGAGAAGTTCAGCGCTCCACAGGCCATCGACGAGTGCGCCGCCAGCACGCCGCTGGCGCTGGCCCCCGACACCGTGTTCCAGGACGAGCACGGCATTCCCTTGGGCAGCACAGTCACCATTGGGGCCGAAACCTTTGGCCAGGAACCTACCGAAGGTGTGCTGCTGGCTGCCACCCGCACCCGCTACACCTTGCGCCGCGAGGACCCGCGTGCGGGCGTGGTGCATGTGCATTTCCCGCGCATTGGCTATGCGTTGCGCGCGGTCCAAGCCTAAGATTTTCCTGCCCCTTTTCCCATCTTTTTTTCTGACGAGACCTTTCCATGATTTCTGACTTTCACAACAAAACCGCCGTTCTGACCGGTGCCGGATCGGGCTTTGGCCTGGAGTGCGCCCGCATCGGCGCCAAACTGGGCATGAACCTGGTGCTGGCCGACGTACAGCAAGACGCGCTGGACCGCGCCGTAGCCGAGATGGAGGCCGCTGGCGCCCCGGTGCTGGGCATGCGTGTGGACGTGTCCAAGGCCGACCAAGTGGAAGCGCTGGGCGCTGCCACCCTTGCGCGCTTTGGTGCGCCCCACTTTGTGTTCAACAACGCGGGCGTGGGCTCAGGCGGACTGATCTGGGAAAACACCTTGCAAGACTGGGAATGGGTCATAGGCGTGAACCTGATGGGCGTGGCCCACGGCATTCGCGTGTTTACGCCCATGATGTTGGCCGCTGCAGCCAAAGACCCGGCCTTCCAGGGCCACATCGTCAACACCGCCAGCATGGCCGGTTTGCTCAACGCCCCCAATATGGGCGTCTACAACGTCAGCAAGCACGCGGTAGTCAGCATGAGCGAGACCCTGTACCAGGACCTGGCCTTGGTCACCGACCAAATCAGCGCCAGCGTGCTGTGCCCCTTCTTTGTGCCCACCGGCATCAGCCAAAGCCACCGCAACCGCCCCGACGAGCACAAGGCCGCCGGCACCAAACCCACCAAGAGCCAGCTCATTGGCCAGGCCATGAGCGACAAGGCCGTGGGCAGCGGCAAGGTCAGCGCGGCTGACGTGGCACAAAAGGTGTTTGACGCGATTGCTGCCAACCAGTTTTACATCTACAGCCACCCCAAATCGATTGCCTCGGTGCAGGTGCGCATGGAAGACGTCCTGATGTCGCGCAACCCCACCGACCCGTTTGCCCACAAGCCCGAACTCGGCGTTGAGTTGAAAAAGGCGCTGCGCAGCTAGGCGCTGGCTAAATCCGGCAAAAAAGTGTTCAAATACGCGGTTTCATATTTACACCTCTAGGAAAGATCTCATGGGCAATTCCATCGTTACCGAAGCAGACCGCAAAGCCACTCCTGCACCCAAGCCTCTGCCCGGCTACACCCTTGGCAGCGCAGGCCGCGGCCAAAAAGTGAGCCTCGAGCGCGGCGTGTCCACCCGCAGCAAGAAAAACCCTGGAAAGCGCGCAAAAAAGGGCGGTTGATCCCAGTCGCACCAAACCAGACCTTGGTTTGCGAAACAAAAAAAGCCCTCTTGCGAGGGCTTTTTTTGTTTTTGGTCGCGGCGCTTAATTCACCATCACCAGTTTGCCCATCACGCCGCGGGAGCCCATGTGGGCGTAGGCCGCTTTCAGATCGGCCATGGGCATGGTACGGTCAATGACCGGCTTGATCTTGCCTTGCCCATACCAATGGGCCAACTCTGCCATGGCCGCGGCGTTGGCTTTGGGCTCTCGCTTGGCAAAGTCACCCCAGAACACGCCCACAATGGACGCGCCCTTGAGCAAAGCCAGGTTGAATGGCAAGGCTGGAATCGGGCCAGCCGCAAAGCCCACCACCAGGTAGCGTCCGCGCCAGGCGATGGAGCGAAAGGCTGGTTCTGCAAAGTCACCGCCCACCGGGTCGTAAATCACGTCTGGGCCCCTGCCGTTGGTGAGCGCCTTGATGGCGTCGCGCAGGTTTTCGGTGCTGTAGTTGATCGTGGCGTCAGCGCCTATCGATGTGCACAAGGCGCATTTTTCGTCGGTGGATGCTGCCGCGATCACGTGTGCGCCCGCGGCTTTGGCAATCTGGATGGCAGATGTGCCCACACCACCTGCAGCGCCCAGCACCAGCACCGTTTCACCGGCCTTGAGTGCTGCCCGGTCGATCAGGGCATGGTGCGACGTGGCGTAAATCATGATGAAGGCTGCGGCGTCGACCATCGGAAATCCTGGCGGCAGCGGCATGCACAGCGCGGCCGGGGCGATGGTATGGCTGCCAAAACCGCCAGTGCCGCTCAGGCAAGCGACGGCTTGCCCCACCTGCAGGTGCGTCACGCCATCACCCACAGCTTGCACGATGCCTGCATATTCCGAACCCGGCACGAAGGGCAGGGCGGGCTTCATCTGGTACTTGTTTTGCACAATCAGCAAGTCGGGAAAGTTCAGGCTGGCCGCTTTGATTTCAATCAGTACTTCACCCGCCTTGGGTGCGGGGGTGGGCATTTCGGTCCAGGTCAGGGCGTCAACGCCCACAGGGTTTTCACATAGCCAAGCGTGCATGCAACTCGTCTCCATTAAATCGAAGCATCATAGGGGTGCGTGCCCCGTCCGCCTGGCCCTGGCCTGTCTCAGGCGTGACGCTGGGCGCAGGTCGGCACCTACAATGAAGCCTCACTCCAAGCTGCTATGAAAATCCTGATTTCCAATGACGACGGCTACCAAGCGCCCGGACTGCTGGCCCTGTTCAACGCCCTCCAAGACGTGGCCGAGGTCGAAGTCATCGCGCCGGAACACAACAACAGTGCCAAGTCCAACGCGCTGACCCTCAATGCGCCCTTGTACGTTCACCGTGGCGCCAGTGGCTTTCGCTATGTCAACGGCACACCGGCGGACTGTGTGCACATTGCTCTGTCGGGTCTGTTGGAGTACCGGCCCGACCTGGTCGTGTCGGGCATCAACAACGGCGCCAATATGGGCGACGATACGATTTACTCGGGTACCGTGGGCGCAGCCATGGAGGGTTATTTGTTCGGTATCCCGGCGATCGCCTTCTCGCAAGTGCACAAAGACTGGCTGGAAATTGAATCCGCTGCTCGCAAGGCGCGCGAATTGGTGCTTTCCATGGCACACCACCAGATGCTGGGCGGCCCGCCCTGGCTTCTCAATGTGAATATTCCTAATTTGCCCTATGCGCAAATCGGTCCAGCCAAGCTCTGTCGCCTGGGCAAGCGCCACGCCGCTGAGCCAGTCATCCAACAGGTCAGCCCGCGTGGAGAAACCATGTACTGGATAGGTGCTGCCGGCCCGGCCAAGGACGAAGCCGAAGGCACAGATTTTCATGCCACCACGTTGGGCCACGTGTCAATCACCCCATTGAAGATCGACTTGACCGATCACCTTAGTCTGGGTGCATGGGCCCAAAGCGCGGCGCTTTTCCCGCAATCCGACAGCGCCGATTTGGAATGAAACAAAGGCCCTCGTTCCCTGCGCGCATGGACAGCACCATGCCTGCGGCCAAGGTCAAACCGATTGCCACGGGCAACCGCCCTTTGGGCTTAGGCATGGATTCCAGTGCTGTGCGTCAGCGAATGGTGCAAAAACTGGCATTGCAAGGCCTCAGCGACCCGCGCGTGCTGGCGGCCATGGGTCGCGTGGAGCGCCACCGCTTCGTCGACAGTGCACTCGTCAACCAGGCTTACGAAGACACCAGCCTGCCCATCGGCTTGGGGCAAACCATCTCCAAGCCCGGTGTGGTGGCCCGGATGCTGGAGCTGTTGTGCAACGGCGCCAGCGGTAAGCTGGGCCGGGTGTTGGAAATCGGCACGGGATGCGGCTACCAAGCGGCTGTCTTGAGTGAACTGGCCAGCGAGGTGTACACCATGGAGCGCTTGCGCGGCCTGCACGAGAAGGCGCGCGACAATTTGCGTTACCTCCGCCTGGCCCATGTGCATTTGCTTTTGGGCGATGGCATGCTGGGCTATCCGCAGGGCGCGCCCTACGCTGCTATTGTGGCCGCTGCCGGTGGCGAAGCGGTGCCCTCGGCTTGGACCGACCAACTTGCGGTGGGCGGTCGCTTGGTGGCCCCTGTGGCACAGCGCGCGGCGGCGAGCGCCATTGCCGGTGCTGGGAGTGGAGGCGTCGGTGCCCAAGCCTTGGTGGTGGTTGATAAAACCTCGACGGGCCTGCGGCAGACTATTTTGGAGGCGGTGCATTTTGTGCCCCTAAAATCCGGCTTGGCCTGAATAACACAATGGGAACGGACGCGATGGCGAAAAAAATGCTGCGGTGCTGTGCTTTCTTGGCTACGGTTGGTCTGGTGGCCTTGACCGGCTGCAGTTCCAAACCCGGCTTGCGTGCGCCGGTTGAAGACCGCGGGCGGGTTGTCGCTCACGCAAACACTCCCACGCCCCAGCCAGCCCCTGTCGTGCCATCGGCTCCTCCCGCAGTGGCAGCCGCGGTGCCAGATAGCAACGCGGGCAAGCCGGGTTATTACACGGTCAAGCAGGGGGACACGCTGATACGGATCGGACTGGAGTCGGGCCAAAGCCATCGCGACTTGGCGCGTTGGAACGCCTTGGAAAACCCCAACCGTATCGAAGTAGGCCAAGTATTGCGCGTTGTGCCCCCGGAAGAGCCGGTGGTCGTCAAGCCGGTGGCCGTTGCCAAAGTGACTGCTGCGCCCCTGCCCGCCGCTGGCGCTGCGGCTTCCGCACCCGCTCCCGCTCCCGCTCCCGCAGCGTCCGCCCCGGCGAAGGCGGCCTCGTCGCCCGTTGTCCCAACCGCAGCTTCGCCTGCGGCCGCGGTCGAGGATGAGATTAGCTTTTCATGGCCCTCCAAGGGCGAACTCCTAGACGGCTTCGATGAAGCGAAAAACCGCAAGGGCGTGGACATTGGTGGCGCAAGCGGTGACGCGGTGCTGGCTGCTGCAGATGGAAAAGTAGTCTATGCGGATGCAGGATTACGCGGATATGGCAAGTTGATCATCCTCAAGCACAATAGTTTGTACCTTACGGCTTACGCCCATAACCAGACCCTGCTGGTTAAGGAAGACCAGATGGTCAAAAAAGGCCAGAAGATTGCCGAGATGGGCAGCACCGACGCAGACCGCGTGAAGCTGCACTTTGAGGTACGTAAACAAGGCAAACCAGTGGATCCGGCGAAGTACTTGCCCGCGCGCTGACCTGAGACAATCGGGGCATGCAAGATGCCTCTTATGAACCTTCCGCCGCCGCCCTGCCCGAGGGCTGGCTGGCCGTCAAATCCCTAGACCTCGAAGCCCAGGGCGTTGCCCACCGCAGTGACGGCAAAGTGGTGTTCATCGACGGCGCACTGCCGTTTGAGGTGGTCAGCGCCCACATCCACCGCAGCAAAAGCAGTTTCGAAAAAGGCACGCTGACCGAAATTCACGTCGAATCGTCCCAGCGCGTGCGCCCGGCCTGTCCGCATTTTGGTTTGCAGCACAACGCCTGCGGCGGCTGCAAGATGCAGCATTTGCATGCGAGCGCGCAGGTGGCGGTAAAGCAGCGGGTGCTGGAAGACAACCTGTGGCACATTGGCAAACTCAAGCCCGAAACCGTGATGCGTCCGATCGAGGGCCCCACTTGGGGCTACCGCTACCGGGCACGCCTGTCGGTGCGCTTCGTACGCAAAAAAGGGGAGGTGTTGATCGGTTTCCACGAGCGCAAAAGCCACTTTGTGGCCGACATCAAGGAATGCCACGTGCTTGCGCCCCACGTCAGCGCGATGTTGCTGCCTCTGCGGGCCCTGGTGGCGTCCATGGATGCGGTAGAGCAACTGCCACAAATTGAGCTGGCCATCGGCGACATGGCCGATGCCGGTGCACCGGCCGGACAGGGCGATGTGACGGCGCTGGTGCTGCGCCACCTCGTGCCCTTGGGCGAGGGTGATCTGGCGAAATTGCGCAATTTTGCGGCATCGCACCCTGGTGTTCAGTGGTGGCTGCAAGCCAAAGGGCCCGACACGATCGTGCGGCTGGAAGACCTGCCAGGCCACGCTACCGGCGCGCTGGCCTACCGCTTGCCCCAGTACGGCATCACTATGCCGTTTCGGCCCACCGACTTCACCCAGGTCAACCCGCACATCAACCGGGTGCTGGTGTCTCGGGCCTTGGGTTTGCTCCAGGTTCAGAAAGCCGAACGAGTGATTGACTGGTTTTGTGGTCTGGGCAATTTCACCCTGCCATTGGCCACGCAGGCCCGCGAAGTGCTGGGAATCGAAGGAGCAGAGTCCTTGGTGGCGCGCTCGCGCGACAACCTGCGTCTGAACCAGTCAAGAGAGGGCGCACCGCCTTTGGCCCCCACAACATTTGCCGCTCGCAATTTGTTTGAGATGACACCCGCTTTGTTAATGGCCGACGGCCCCGCCGACAAATGGTTGGTCGATCCGCCACGTGAGGGTGCGTTTGCCTTGGTGCAGGCGTTGGCTGAACTGCACGCCGCACCGGCCATGCGAGGGAATTGGACTCCCCCCCGGCGCATCGTTTATGTTAGTTGCAACCCCGCCACCCTCGCACGCGACGCTGGGGTGCTGGTCGCGCAAGCGGGTTACCGTTGCACGGCGGCGGGTGTGGTGAACATGTTTCCACATACGGCACATGTAGAAAGCATTGCAGTTTTTGAGCGGGACGCACCCCCGATTGCCTGAATCCGAACCAGGCACAAAAAAAGGCCCGGAGGCCTTTTTTTGGGTTTCATGTCTGGGCAAATAATCGCTTATTCCCGTTCGCCACCAAAAATTCCTAGCAGTGCCAGCAGGCTCTGAAACACATTGATGATGTCTAGGTAGAGGGCTAAGGTCGCAGTGATGTAATTGGTCTCGCCACCATCGATGATTTGCTTAATGTCGTACAGCATATAGGCGCTGAAAATGCCAATCGCCGCCATGGACATGACCACCATGCCGGTGGACGAGCCAACAAACAGGTTGATGATGCCGCCGACCAACAACACAATGGTGCCAACAAAAAGCCATTGACCCATGCCAGAGATGTCGCGTTTGATGACCGATGCGACGCTGGCCATCAAGAAAAATACCCCAGCGGTACCGCCAAACGCCGTCATGATCAGTTCGGGGCCATTTTTGAAGCCCAGCGTTGACTCAATCAACCGCGACATTACCAGGCCCATAAAAAACGTGAACCCCAGCAACACTGGAACGCCAGTGGCTGAGTTTTTTGTCCGCTCAATGGCGTAAATGAAGCCAAAGGCGCCAGCAAAAAACAGGACCAATCCCAGGCCACCCGTGAAAATTTTCCCTAAACCAAAAGCTACACCCATCCAGGCGCCAAGGACCGTGGGTACCATACTTAGCGCCAAAAGCCAGTAAGTGTTGCGGAGCACCTTGTTGCGCTCTTGAACTGAAATGGCGTATCCAAATGGATGGCCTGTTTCTACGAATTGATCATTCATGCTCAATCTCCTTGAAAGCCTGGACATCAGGTGGGAGGATTCTAGACAATTGCAAGTGGCGTACCCCGGTCACTTCGCTCTTTAGCCCGATATTTCAAAGGGCTGATGCAGGCACGGTGCGCGGTATTCTGGGCTCCGGAACAGGTATGCTCTAAGCATCGTTTGACCAACCTATTGATGTGTATGAAAAACAAAACCGTTCTTGAACTTGCCGACGTCAAATCTATCGCTGCCGCAGCGGAAGCCGAGGCGCTTAGCCATGGCTGGGCTGTAAGCATCGCAGTGGTCGATGAGGGCGGCAATATGTTGTGGTTGCACCGTCTGGACGGCGCAGCACCCATCTCGGCGCTGATTGCGCCGGCCAAGGCGCGTACCTCGGCCATTGGGCGGCGTGAAACCAAGATTTATGAGGACATGATCAACGGTGGCCGGTATTCCTTCCTCAGCGCGCCCACCCTCGACGGTATGTTAGAGGGCGGTGTGCCGATCATGAAAGACGGTCAATGCCTTGGCGCAGTCGGGGTGAGTGGTGTTAAGTCCAGCGAGGACGCCCAAATTGCGCGGGCCGGACTTGCGGCGATCGGACTTTAAGCGGTAAAGCGTCCTGCTCAGCCCGGGGCGTCAGTAGGTAAGACGTTCAGGGTGCAGTTCTTGGAGAATCGTCGTGGCGATTTCTTCAATCGACTTGGTGGTGGTTGAAAGCCAGCGGATGCCAGCGCGTCGCATCATGCTTTCACCCTCGCTGACTTCCATCCGGCAGTTTGCCAGGGACGCGTACTTGGATTCAGGCCGGCGTTCGTTGCGGATTTCGCTCAGCCTCTCGGGATGGATGGTCAGGCCAAAGATTTTCTTCTTGTGCGCCAGCAAAGCCGCAGGCAGTTGTCGTCGCTCAAAGTCCTCCGGAATTAGGGGGTAGTTTGACGCCTTCAAGCCGTATTGCATGGCCAGGTAGAGCGAGGTGGGTGTCTTGCCGCTGCGGCTCACTCCGACCAATATGACGTCGGACTGCTCCAAATCGCGGTTGCTTTGGCCGTCGTCGTGCGCCAAAGAGAAGTTAATTGCCTCGATGCGGTCGTGGTATTCCTTGCTCTTGCTGACGTCACTGAAGCGGCCAATGCGGTGGTTGGATTTGAGGTTGAGCTCTTGTTCCAGCGGATGGACGAACATACCAAACATGTCCAGCAGCATGCCTTGACAGCCTGCCTGTATCACGCCCAACACTTCCATATTCACCAGGGTTGTGAAAACTATGGGTTTGGCCCCGTCTACCACCCCGGCATGGTTGATCTGCCGCACGACTTGGTGGGCCTTGTCTGCTGTGTCGATGAAGGGGAGACGAACGTAGTGCGCTTTGGTCTCGAATTGCGCCAAAATGGCATTTCCAAAGGTTTCAGCCGTGATGCCGGTGCCATCCGAGACAAAGAAAACGCTGCGCTGGGACATGGGGTGCGTATGCCTTAAAACGAAAAGTTGGGAAGAACCTGCCAGTTGCAGCGCGCCTAAGGGACCTGATTGTGGTCCAAGTTGCGCGCTCGCGCATCCTATGCGAACTGCATCGCCATCCCGCGTCCTACAATTCGAGCGCGTGGCCAGCCCAGTCAATCCTGCCAGTCCCCAAAGCAACAAATCCATCGGTCTGTCGTTTTTTACCCGCTGATCGCCGCCAATCTGCCACTCCAGCGCTGAGCTGGGACGAATGTGGGTACCGATTTTTAACTTTGGAGTATCTGATGTCTGATCTTTTCAGTGAAACGGACTGGGTCGTGCCGTTCGAGCACCTGCGTATGAGTGACGTGGAGGCCGTGGGTGGGAAAAACGCGAGTCTGGGCGAGATGATCTCCCAGTTGCCTCAGGGGGTGAAGGTACCCACGGGCTTTGCCACCACAGCGCACGCGTTTCGGGCGTTTTTGGCGTACGAGAATCTCAGTGAGCGCATAAACGCGCGCCTGAGTGCGCTGGATATTGAGGACGTGCGCGCCCTGGCAGTGGCTGGCGCGGAAATACGGGCCATGGTGGAAGTTCAGCCTTTTCCCGCGGATTTAGAACACGCGATCCGCGCTGCCTTCCAGACACTGAGCGAGGACAAACCGACCGCGTCGTTCGCCGTGCGTTCGTCGGCCACCGCCGAGGATCTGCCGGACGCCTCTTTCGCCGGGCAGCAAGAGACCTTTTTGAACGTGGTCGGCATTGAGGATGTGCTGCACAAAATCCGCGAGGTATTTGCCTCGCTCTACAACGACCGCGCCATCAGCTACCGCGTCCACAAAGGCTTTGCCCACGAGCACGTAGCACTGAGCGCGGGCATACAGCGCATGGTGCGTTCCGACTTGGGTGCAGCGGGCGTGATGTTTACGATCGATACGGAGTCTGGCTTTTCGGATGTGGTGTTCATCACATCGAGTTACGGTCTGGGTGAAACAGTGGTGCAAGGAGCCGTCAACCCCGACGAGTTTTATGTGCACAAACCCATGCTGCGCGCGGGTAATCGCGCTGTTATCCGGCGCAGCCTGGGTTCAAAACTGCTGCAAATGGAATTCACCACCCTGCAGGAACAGGCCGCGGGCGCCAAGCTGGTCAAGACCACGGAGGTGCCGACCGAGTTGCGCAACCGCTACTCCTTGAGCGATGCGGATGTGGAGCAACTTGCACGCTACGCGCTGGTGATCGAAGACCACTATGGCCGCCCCATGGATATCGAATGGGGCAAGGACGGAATCGACGGTGAGCTCTATATTTTGCAGGCGCGCCCTGAAACGGTGAAAAGCCAGGCAGCCAACACCGTGGAATACCGCTACAAACTCAAGGGCCGTGCCGCAGTTCTGGCCGAGGGCCGCGCCATTGGCCAAAAAATTGGTACGGGTCCGGTTCGCATCGTTCACCACATCAGTGAGATGGACACGGTGCAGGCTGGTGATGTGTTGGTGACGGACATGACCGACCCGAATTGGGAGCCAGTGATGAAGCGGGCGTCTGCCATCGTCACCAACCGTGGTGGCCGCACCTGCCATGCGGCGATCATTGCGCGCGAACTGGGTATTCCCGCCGTGGTCGGCTGTGGCAATGCCACCGAGGAGCTCAAGGACGGCATGCTGGTCACGGTCAGCTGCGCCGAGGGGGATACCGGCTTTATTTACGATGGTTTGCTGGAGACCGAAGTGTCCGAGGTGCAGCGCGGTCTGATGCCCGATATTGCGGTCAAAATCATGATGAACGTGGGCAATCCGCAGCTCGCCTTTGACTTTTGCCAGTTACCCAACCAAGGCGTGGGGCTGGCGCGGTTGGAGTTCATCATTAACAACAATATCGGCGTACATCCCAAGGCGATTTTGGATTACCCGAACATTGACGCGGACCTGAAAAAAGCCGTCGAATCGGTCGCCCGTGGCCATGCCTCGCCCCGCGCCTTTTATGTCGACCGGGTGGCCGAGGGCGTTGCCACGATTGCTGCAGCTTTCTGGCCCAAGCCGGTCATCGTGCGTTTGTCGGATTTCAAATCCAACGAGTACCGCAAACTGATCGGAGGCAGCCGTTACGAGCCCGAAGAAGAAAACCCCATGCTGGGATTCCGGGGTGCTGCGCGTTATGTCAGCACCGACTTTGGCGAAGCTTTTGCCATGGAATGCGAGGCATTGAAGCGTGTTCGTAATGACATGGGTCTGCACAATGTGCAAGTCATGGTGCCCTTTGTACGAACGCTGGAACAGGCGCGCAAGGTGACCGAATTGTTGGCTCGACACGGCCTGCAGCGCGGACGCGACGGTTTGCAGCTCATCATGATGTGCGAGATACCCAGCAATGCGATTCTTGCGACCGAGTTTTTGACCTATTTCGACGGCTTTTCCATCGGATCCAACGATCTGACGCAATTGACTTTGGGTTTGGACCGCGACTCCGGGATGGAACTGCTGGCAGCCGACTTTGATGAGCGAGATCCGGCGGTCAAAGCCCTCATCAGCATGGCCATCACAGCGTGCAAAGCGCAGGGTAAGTACATTGGTATTTGCGGCCAAGGCCCCAGCGACCATCCGGACTTTGCGCTTTGGCTTGAGCAACAAGGGATTTCTTCCATATCACTCAATCCGGACTCGGTGATCGCTACCTGGCAGCAACTCGCCGCGCCATGAACGAGGCGCAACCCCGTGTCTCCTGGTCGCTCCATGCGACCTTGCTGACGCTGTGGTTTGCGGCGTCCTTCGGGGTTGTTTTTTTTGCCCGCGATCTGCAAACCTTGGTCGCTGGATGGCCGGTGGGCTTTTGGTTTGCTGCACAGGGGACTGTGGTGATTTTTATCGCCATTGTGGTGGCTTTTGCGTGGCGCGCCAACCTGTCTCCAGACCTTGGGGTGCATTCCGATGCCGAGGCGATGAGCGGCTACGCCAGACGCATACACCGGCGCTTTGGAATTTATCTGTTTGGCTTGCTTGCTTGCCTTGTGGCGCTGGGTTTTGCAGAGCGGGCTGGGCTTCCCAAAGTGTGGATTGCCGGCGTTTTTTTGTCCTTGACGCTGGTGTTGTACGCTGGCATCGGGGTACACGGCAGAACGTCCAATGCCTTGGAATACTATGTGGCGGGGCGCCGTATTCCGGCCGTCTACAACGGAATGGCCACGGCAGCGGATTGGATGAGCGCGGCCTCGTTCATCAGTCTTTCGGGCAGTTTGTACCTTCAGGGCTTTTCCGGCAGTGGTGACCAGCCCGGTGGGTTGGCCTATGTGCTGGGCTGGACCGGCGGATTTTGCCTATTGGCCATGCTGGTGGCGCCGCATTTGCGTCGCTTGGACCTCTACACGCTACCCGATTATTTTGCGCTGCGGTTTGGTGGTCAGTGGCCGCGCCGCATTGCTGCGGGGGCCGCTATTTTGTGCTCTTTCACTTACGTAGTGGCACAAATATACGGTGTGGGGCTAATTACATCCCGGCTGACCGGTTTGCATTTTGAAATTGGAATATTGTTGGGTTTGGGGGGGGTGCTGGTGTGTTCGTTCCTGGGCGGAATGAGGGCGGTGACCTGGACGCAAGCCGCCCAGTACATCGTGATCATTTTGGGATTTACCTTGCCGGTGTCTTGGCTCTCCTACCAGCAGGTCGGTAACCCTTTTGCGGCTTTCTCATACGGCCAGCAGTTGCCAAAAATTGCGGCCATGGAGCGAGAAATTCTGGCTTCGCCCGCGGAAAATCAGGTTCTTGCCATCTATGCGCATCGGGCCGAGGTGCTCGAGCTGAAGTTGCAGGACGTGGAGGAGGCGCTGCGGGTTGACCGAACGGAATTGCGTCGCCAGTTGCGCGATCTCGGTGACGCCCCAGCCGATGACCTCCGGGTTATCGCTTTGCGCCAGCACATTGCGGCCTTGCCCAAGGACACCGCTGCTGCGCAGGAGAGCTGGTCCCGCCAGTTGGCTGATAGCCGAACCCGGGCTGAGCCCTTGGGGGGGATGCCCTTGCACACCATGCCATTCGCGGGAGACCCGGAGGGTTCTCCCACCCAACAGGTGCAATTCCGCGATTCGCGCAACAATTTTCTGGCTTTGATGTTTTGTTTGATGCTGGGAACGCTGGGGCTGCCGCATTTGTTGACCCGTTTTTTCACGACGCCCAACGTGGCTCAAACGCGAGAGTCCGTTGCCTGGTCCTTGTTCTTCATCGCATTGCTGTACCTGTCGGCACCCGCCTTAGCGGTGTTGGTCAAGTACGAAATCATGGCGCATTTGGTGGGCCAACCTATGGACAGCCTGCCAGCCTGGATCGCCCAATGGTCGCGCGACCCATCGCTTTTGTCTGTGATGGATGTAAACGGAGATGGTGTTTTGCAATTTTCCGAATTGAAGTTGGGCGCTGACTTGGTTATGCTGGCCAGTCCGGAAATTGCTGGACTGCCCGTCGTGTTTTCGGTTTTGGTCGCAGCAGGCGGTTTGGCAGCAGCCTTGTCGACCGCCGACGGGCTATTGCTGACGATCGGTAATGCCTTGGCGCATGATTTGGTGTTTAAGGGTCAGCTTGAAAGGAAGCACGCGATGCGTCCTGTCATGTGGTCCAAATTTGCCTTGTTGGTGGTGGCTTTGTTGGCGGCGTATGCGGCAGCCCAGCGGCCTGCTGGAATTCTTCATTTGGTCGCAGCTTCCTTTTCTTTGGCTGGCGCGGGGTTGGTCCCGGCCATGGTACTGGGCATTTTTTGGCCGTCCACGTCCCGCGCAGGTGCAGTGGGTGGCATGCTGGCAGGGCTGGGAGTGACCTTGTTCTATATGGTTACCAACATACCCGCGGTGCGCGGTTTTTTACCAGGCGCTGGCTGGGGACTATGGTGGGGAATTCAGCCGGTTTGCGCCGGGGTTTTCGGAGTGCCTGCGGGTCTGCTGGTCACTGTGCTGCTCAGTTTAGGTTCAGGTTTGCGCACTCCACGAAGGCGCACAGCAGGCGAAACACCGCGTGTCGCATGAGGTGCTGCCCGGCGCAATAGGACGTTGGGGTCACGAAACTTTTTTTGAGTCCGCTCCCAAGCTATAATCGAGGGCTTCGCCTTGCCGCACCTCACTTAGACGCTGGGGGCGGCTTTATCCGGCCCACTAAGGGCTCATCCAAAAGGAGTATCAATGCGTCACTACGAAATCATTCTCATGATCCACCCGGATCAGAGCGAACAAGTTCCTGCCATGCTGGAGCGCTACAAAGGCATGATTACTGCCGGCGGTGGCAAAGTGCACCGTGTCGAAGACTGGGGTCGTCGCCAATTGGTCTATATGATAAATAAGCTGGCCAAAGCCCACTACCTGTGCGTGAACATCGAAGCCGACCAAGCTGTGATGGCCGAATTGGAGCATGCGTTCAAATTCAACGATGCCGTTTTGCGTCACCTCACAGTATCCAAGAAAAAAGCCGATACCGGCCCATCTTCCATGATGAAGTCTGTAGAGCGCGAAGACGCGCGCAAAACGCAGCAAGCTGAATACCAAGCTTGATTCTTGACAGCAGGACAACAGAGCTAATTCGGGAGTGGCTGTCAATTCACTGGTAATTACTGCATCAATCACTGAGGCGCAAGCCTTGCGGTTTACGCCAGCGGGCGTACCGGCCTTGAACCTCATCCTGGACCACGCGTCCGAGATGCAAGAAGCAGGCGTAGCGAGGCAGGTGGTGACCAGTTTGAAGGCTATGGCGTTTGGTTCGGTGGCAGAACGTTTGGCTATTCAGGCCATCGGCAGTCACTGGAAATTCGAGGGTTTCCTCGCCAATGCCACCCGAAGCAAGTCTGTCGTGTTGCACATCCAGAATTTCTCGTAAGATTTTTTTACCCGATTCGATTTAGGAGGCTTTATGGCCACGTTCAAAAAGTTCAATAAAGACAAGCGCCCCAAGCGCAATACACAGTCCCTGCTGTTCAAGCGCAAGCGCTTCTGCCGCTTTACCGTGACTGGCGTGGAAGAGATTGATTACAAAGACATCGACACTTTGCGCGATTTCATCGCGGAAAACGGCAAAATCATTCCCGCTCGCTTGACCGGCACCCGCGCGATTTTTCAGCGCCAACTCAACACCGCTATCAAACGCGCTCGCTTTTTGGCGATGCTGCCTTACAGCGACCAACACAAGATCTAAGGAGCGCCGAACATGCAAATTATTCTGCTCGACAAGGTCGTGAACCTCGGCAACCTGGGCGAAATCGTCAAGGTCAAAGACGGCTACGCACGCAACTTTCTGATTCCTTTTGGCCGCGCCCGCCGCGCCACCGAAGCTGCCAAGGCTGAATTCGAAGCCCGCCGCGTCGAACTTGAAAAGGCCGCAGCCGCCAAGCTGGCTGAGTCCCAAAAGCTGGGTGAAAAGCTCGGTGGAACCACCATCAAGCTGACCCAAAAAGCGGGTGTTGACGGACGGCTGTTTGGCTCGGTGACCAATGCTGACATCGCTGAGGAACTGGTCAAAGCCGGTTACAAGGTGGTCAAGTCCAATATTCGCATGCCGCATGGAGCGATCAAGGTCGTTGGCGACAGCGCTGTCAGTGTGGCTTTGCACACAGATGTGGTAGTCGACATTACAGTGTCGGTGTACGGAGAGTCGGCCTAAGCGACACAGACCTTCGCCAGAGGGTCACAATAGAGCCGGCACACGGCCCTATCATGCGCAAGCATCCAAAAGCCGCCGGGGTACGCCCTCGCGGCTTTTTCTAATGGTGCGAGCATGATGCCCGCGGGCGGGCAAGTTCCACGCGTTTTGTGCGAAGCAGGATCAAACAATGCAAGATGAAATTTCCATCACGGATGAATTCGTGCAAGACCGCCAAGTCGCGCAGCTGCGCATACCGCCTCATTCCATTGAAGGCGAGTCCAGTGTGCTTGGAGGCCTGTTATTGAGCAACGATGCGTGGGACCGGGTGGGCGATATCCTGGCAGACAGTGATTTTTACCGCTACGAGCACCGCCTGATTTATGCCGCCATTGGCGCCTTGGTCAATAACAGCCGGCCCGCAGACGTCATCACCGTGTTCGAGCATCTGCAAAGCCAGGGGCGTGCAGACGATGTCGGTGGACTGGCGTACCTCAATTCGCTGGCGCAATACGTACCTAGTGCCAGCAACATACGCCGCTATGCAGAAATCGTGCGCGACCGCTCGATTCTGCGCAAACTGGTAACTGCGAGCGACGAAATTGCCACCAACGCGTTCAACACCAAAGGCCGTGCGGTGTCCGAGATCGTCGACGAGTCCGAGCAAAAAATCTTCAATATCGGAGAACAGGGCAAGCGCAACAGTGAAGGTTTCCAGGCCATGGATACCTTGGTGGTCAAACTGCTGGACAGGGTTCAGGAGCTGTCCGACAACCCTAATGATGTGACGGGTGTTCGCACCGGTTTCTATGACCTTGACCGCATGACTGCGGGACTACAAGCGGGAGATTTGATCGTTTTGGCTGCGCGACCTTCCATGGGGAAGACCGCCTTGGCAATAAATATTGCCGAGCATGTGGCCCTGCAGGAGGAGTTGCCAGTCGCGGTTTTTTCCATGGAAATGGGCGCCGCACAATTGGCCGTGCGCATCGTAGGTTCGATAGGTCGTATCGACCAAGGGCACCTGCGAACCGGCAAGTTGACCGATGAAGAGTGGCCCCGCCTCTCGGAGGCCATTGAAAAGTTGCGCACCATTTCGCTGCATATTGACGAAAGTGCAGGTCTGACTTCGGGCGATTTGCGCTCAAGCGCGAGGCGCCTGTCACGCAAGTGTGGAAAGCTCGGACTGATTGTGGTCGATTACCTGCAGTTGATGAGCGGCAGCGGCGATGGTGAAAACAGAGCAACTGAGCTCGGCGAGATCTCGCGCGGCCTGAAGATGCTTGCGCGTGAACTTCAATGCCCGGTGATTGCTCTGTCGCAGCTCAACCGCAGCGTCGAGCAGCGCCCGGACAAGCGGCCCATGATGAGCGATTTGCGTGAATCCGGCGCGATTGAGCAAGATGCCGACATCATCATGTTCATCTACCGCGACGAGTACTACACCAAAGAAGCCTGCAAGGAGCCAGGCGTCGCGGAAATCATCATCGCTAAACAGCGCAATGGTCCCACCGGCACTGTTAAGTTAGCCTTCTTGCGCAATATCACCAAGTTTGAGAGCTTGGCCAATGGTGGAGGCGGGGACTACTGAAATATCGCCGTCTACCTGGCGCCGTAAGGCTGGACCCCCGTAGCGATGCCGCTTCAGAGGACCTCGCTGGCGAAATCTGCCAGGCGCGAGCGTTCGCCGCGCGCCAATGTGATGTGACCGCCATGTGGCCAGCCCTTGAATCGGTCCACCGCAAAAGTCAGGCCCGATGAGCCTTCTGTCAAATAGGGCGTGTCGATTTGGGCCAAGTTGCCCATACATACGATCTTGGTGCCCGGGCCGGCCCGGGTAATAAGCGTTTTCATCTGCTTGGGCGTGAGGTTTTGAGCCTCGTCAATGATGACGTACTTGTTCAAAAAAGTGCGTCCTCGCATGAAGTTCATGCTTTTGATCTTGATGCGGCTGCGAATGAGTTCGCTGGTAGCCGCGCGCCCCCATTCGCCGGCGTTGGTATCGGTCTTGCCGAGCACTTCGAGGTTGTCGTCCAGTGCTCCCATCCATGGGCCCATCTTTTCTTCTTCGCTGCCGGGCAAAAATCCAATGTCCTCTCCCACGCTGACGGTGGCGCGGGTGACAATGATCTCGGTGTAGCGTCGGTCATCGAGCACCTGGGTTAGACCTGCAGCCAGCGCCATCAGTGTCTTGCCGGTGCCGGCTGTGCCGGTCAAGGTCACGAAGTCCACCTCTGGATCGGTTAGCAGGTTCATGGCGAAATTCTGCTCTCGGTTGCGTGTGGTGACGCCCCATACCGAATTTTTCAGGTGATTGAAGTCTCGCAGAGTTTTTAACACCGCGGTATTGCCCCGGATTTCTGCCACCCGGGCGTACAGGCTGGGTTCGCCGGGCGCCTCAAAGTAGACAAACTGGTTGATCAGCATACTGGGAACTGCGGGTCCACTCACTTTATAGAAGGTGTTTTGACCCTGCTGCCAACTTTCGACAGTTTTGCCATGGGTCGCCCAAAAATCTGCCGGTAGCGCCATGGCGCCCGAATACAGCAGGTCTCCGTCTTCCAGTGTTTTGTCGTTCTGGTAATCGTCCGTGGCCAGACCTAGTGCACGCGCCTTGACGCGCATATTGATGTCCTTGGACACCAGCACCACTTCGCGCGGGGCGAATTTTTTGCGTAACGCTTCCACCACACCCAAAATCTGGTTGTCCGCTTTGCCTTGGGGCAAGCTGGTGGGAAGACTGTAGTCCAGCGGTTGGGTCTGGAAAAGTAACTTGCCTTTGGCCTCACGCTGACCCGTGCTATTGAGTTGAAATCCTTGGGCAATATCGGCGCCTGGCGCTCCCGCCAATGCATCAAGCGTTCGGCTGGTTTGGCGCGCGTTTCGGGCTACCTCTGTCATCCCCTTTTTGTGACCGTCTAACTCTTCAAGCACGATCATTGGCAAGAATATGTCATGCTCTTCAAAACGGAAGAGGCACATGGGGTCGTGCATAAGCACGTTGGTGTCGAGAACAAACAGCTTGCTGGGTCCGGTGCGCGCGGCCTTTCTGCTGCGCGTTGGCGCTACTTTTTCTGCGGCGGTCCCAGCCGTAAGAGCGGGGGCGGATGGCAGCGCTTGCGGCGACCATGGTGGCGCGCTGTGCGCCGGGTTTTCTGGCGTTTCTAGCTCAGGTGTGCGTGCCTTGCTCAATAACGCTGCCTGGCGGGGCGCTGCGGTGGGTTTTTGGGCGACTGCGCTGCCTGGTGCTGTTAGCACTTCGTCGTGTTTCTGGGAATCGGGCGACTTCGGGCGTGCGCGTCGCGGCGATTTTCGTGTTCCATCAAATGCCGCGGGAGCAATGCGGTCAGCTCTTTTGGTCGGCGCGGGAGGCAGGGGCATGAGGTCTAGCTCGTGAGAAGTTCAAGGGTGCAAAACAGGCAAGAATAAAAAAAGCCACCTTCGAAAAAGGTGGCCTTGGTATTGCGTAGGTGAACGAACGTCAGTTCCATCAGGTCATTATGCATGAGCCAAACGAACGGACGATGACCTGCTGGGGTGCTTCAGGCAGTTTGGCTCAATGCCTTGACTACAGTCAAAACTTCTTCCACATGCCCAGGCACTTTGAGGCCGCGCCATTCTTCTTTGAGAAGTCCATCGGCACCCACCAAAAAGGTGCTTCGCTCGATTCCTTTGACTTTTTTGCCGTACATGATTTTGTTTTTTACAACGCCAAACATGTGGCACATTTTTTCCTCGGTGTCTGCGATCAGCTCAAAGGGTAATTCCAATTTGGCCTTGAATTCGTCGTGTGACTTCATGTTGTCCCGGGAGACACCAAACACTTGCGCACCTGCATCAACAAAGTCTTGGTAGTGGTCACGAAACTGCATAGCTTCTGTGGTGCACCCTGGCGTGTTGTCCTTGGGGTAGAAAAACAGAACCAGAGTTTGACCCGTGTGGGAGGTATTGGTAACGCGCAAACCGCCGGTGGCGTTGGCTTCGAATTCGGGCAGGGGCTTATTGACAACGATCGCCATGGGGTATTAAATCTCTCGTGCTGGATGTGTCATTCAGGTTGGTAGATGGCGCACTGTGAGGCAATGGCGACTAGCAACGGCAACCTCGGATTTTACCCTGAAAAGGCGCCTACCCGGCTCCGCTTTGCGCCAACCGACGGCTACATCAGCAAGGCTGCAACCACTCTACGGCCCTCGCCGGCCAGGAAGTTGTAAGTACGGCACGCGGCTTGCGTGTCCATGGTTTCCACCCCGATACGACGTGCGTAAAGGGCTGCTAGCCATTGCGGATTAGGAAAACGCAGCCTTGCGCCACTTCCAAATAGGACCAGCTCCGCATCCCATTCCACGATGGGCATAAATTGGGCCTCACTGAGTTCTTCAAACGTTGCGCAGCGCCATTCCTTGCGGTGGCCCATGCTACTGACAAGCAGGCTTGTCGTAATCCGTTCACCATTGAGCGCGACCCAGCCATCGCCATAGCCAGTCAGGGTGGTGTCTGAGGTGTTGTCGGGTTGAAGTTTCATGGGGAGGTAGTGCGTGTCGGCGGCCGAAGGGCACCAAGCGGGTGCGGAACTGTGGTCAAATTATAGGTTTCGCGCCATGCGGTTCACCCTCGGAGGGGCTTTGAAACCTATACACAAATCTGCCAAGTTGGCCAATGTTTGCTACGACATCCGCGGCCCCATCATGGACCGCGCGCGGCAGATGGAGGAAGAGGGCCAGAAAATCATTAAGCTCAATATCGGCAATTTGGCGGTTTTTGGCTTCGACGCGCCCGAAGAAATTCAGCAGGACATGATTCGCAACCTGCCCAATTCGGCTGGCTACTCGGACAGCAAGGGCATATTTGCGGCACGCAAGGCGGTGATGCACGAGACGCAAAAGCAAGGCATCCATGGCGTCACGCTGGATGATATTTACCTCGGCAATGGCGCCAGTGAACTGATTGTCATGGCCACCAACGGCCTGCTGGACGATGGCGACGAAATGCTCTTGCCAGCCCCTGACTACCCGCTGTGGACGGCGGCTGCAAGCCTATCGGGCGGCACGCCGGTGCACTATTTGTGCGACGAGTCCAAGGGCTGGATGCCTGATTTGGACGATATTCGCGGCAAAATCACACCGCGCACGAAGGCCATTGTGGTCATCAACCCCAATAACCCGACGGGTGCGCTGTATTCCGACCAGTTACTAATGGGCATTGTGGCGATTGCGCGCGAGCACGGGCTGGTCATTTTTGCCGATGAGGTGTACGACAAGGTGTTGTACGACGGTGTGCACCACACGGCCATTGGCTCGCTCAGTGATGACGTGCTGACGCTGACCTTCAACTCGCTTTCCAAAAGCTACCGCTCTTGTGGATACCGCGCGGGTTGGCTGGTGGTCTCGGGCGACAAGCGTCGGGCTAAAGACTACATTGAGGGCCTGAACATGCTCTCCAATATGCGCTTGTGCGCCAATGTGCCTGGCCAATACGCCATCCAGACTGCGCTGGGCGGCTACCAAAGCATTGACGACTTGGTGTGTGAGGGCGGCCGCTTGCGCCGTCAGCGCGACTTAGCCTATGAGCTGATTACGGCCATTCCCGGCGTGAGCTGCGTCAAGCCCAGTGCGGCCTTGTATATGTTTCCCCGGTTGGATCCCGTGGTGTATCCGATTGAAGATGACCAAGCATTTTTCCTAGAGCTGCTGCAGGAAACCCGGGTGATGCTGGTGCAGGGAACCGGATTTAACTGGGCGCAGCCTGACCACTTCCGGATTGTGTTCTTGCCGCACGAGGACGACTTGCGCGAAGCAATTGGCCGCGTCGCTAAGTTTTTGGACACTTACCGCAGACGGCATAGCAACTGAATGGATGGGTTGTCAGTGCTTTGAAGCTCACATGGGTGCGGCACTGCAAACAGATTTAATTACGAAAAACTTTATGAAACCGATTCAAGTAGGGCTGTTGGGTATTGGCGTCGTGGGCACGGGGACTTTCAACGTCCTAAGGCGCAATCAGAGCGAAATCGAGCGACGCGCCGGGCGTGCAATAGAAATCACCATGGTGGCCGACCTGGACGTGGCGCGCGCGCGCGCTGCGGTAGGGCCCGACACCACTGTTGTCAGTGACGCGCGGGCGGTGATCGCTAATCCGGACATTGATATCGTCATTGAGCTCATTGGTGGCTACGGAATTGCCAAAACGCTGGTGCTCGAAGCCATTGCTGCGGGTAAGCACGTGGTGACGGCCAACAAGGCCTTGCTCGCGGTGCATGGCACCGAAATATTTGCGGCAGCATCGGCCAAGGGCGTGATGGTGGCGTTTGAGGCGGCGGTGGCGGGGGGTATTCCCATCATCAAGGCGCTACGCGAGGGCCTGACGGCCAACCGAATTGAGTGGATTGCCGGAATCATCAACGGCACGACCAATTTCATCCTGTCCGAGATGCGCAGCAAAGGACTGGACTTCGCCGCCGTGCTGCAAGAGGCGCAGCGACTTGGCTATGCAGAGGCGGACCCCACCTTTGACATTGAGGGCATTGATGCCGCGCACAAGGCAACCATCATGTCGGCCATCGCCTTCGGCATTCCGGTTCAGTTTGACAAGGCCTATGTGGAAGGAATTACCAAGCTTTCCAGCCAAGACATTAAATACGCCGAACAGCTGGGCTACCGCATCAAACTGCTTGGAATCGCCAAGCGCCGCCCCGAAGGCATCGAGCTTCGCGTTCACCCGAGCCTCGTACCGACAAAACGCCTGATTGCAAATGTCGAAGGCGCCATGAACGCGGTCATGGTCCAAGGCGACGCCGTGGGAACCACCTTGTATTACGGCAAGGGCGCAGGCTCGGAGCCTACCGCCAGCGCAGTGATCGCCGACCTGGTTGATATCACCCGCCTGCACACCGCCGATGCCGCCCAGCGCGTCCCGCACCTGGCCTTCCAGCCCGACGCGATGAGTGACTTGCCGATCTTGCCTATGGCCGATGTGGTCACAAGTTACTACCTGCGCTTGCGTGTGGCGGACCAGACTGGCGTGCTAGCCACGGTGACCGGCATCCTGGCCGACGCGCAGATCAGCATCGACGCCGTTTTGCAGCGCGAGGCCGACGAAGTGAGCGGCGCGGATGCCAACCAAACCGACCTGATCATCCTGACCCACGATTGCGCCGAGGCGCGCATGGACGCCGCGCTGGCACGCATGCAGGCGCTGACCACTGTGCTGCAGCCCATTGTGCGCATCCGCAAGGAAGAGCTGGCCTGATGCGCTACATCTCCACCCGTGCCACTGCCACGCCCCCGTCCGAACGCAAGCGCTTTTGCGAAATTCTGCTCGAAGGCCTGGCGCCCGACGGCGGGCTGTACTTGCCCGAAACTTACCCGCAGGTGGACGATGCCACCTTGACGCGCTGGCGCAGCCTGTCTTACGCCGACCTGGCTTTCGAGATTTTGTCGCTGTACGTGGACGACATTCCGGCAGAGGACTTGCGCGCCCTGTGCCGCAAGACCTATACCCAAGCCGTTTTTGGCACCGCAGCCATCGTGCCGCTGAAACAACTCGAAGACGGCTTGTACCTCGAGGCCCTGTCCAACGGCCCTACGCTGGCCTTCAAGGACATGGCCATGCAGTTGCTCGGCAATCTGTTTGAGTACGAACTGGCCCGCCGTGGAGAAGAACTCAACATCTTTGGCGCCACCAGCGGCGACACGGGCAGTGCCGCCGAATACGCCATGCGCGGCAAAAAAGGCGTGCGCGTCTTCATGACCAGCCCGGACGGCCGCATGAGCCCGTTTCAGCAGGCGCAAATGTTCAGCCTGCTGGACGAGAACATTTACAACATTGCCATCACCGGCGTGTTTGACGATTGCCAGGACCTGGTCAAGGCCGTGTCGGGCGACCTGGAGTTCAAGCGCAAGTACAAGATTGGCACGGTCAATTCCATCAACTGGGCGCGTTTGATGGCGCAGGTGGTGTATTACTTCGCAGGGTATATCCAGGCGACACAAGCCAATAATGAACGTGTAAGTTTCACCGTCCCCAGCGGCAACTTTGGCAATGTCTGCGCCGGCCACGTGGCGCGCATGATGGGTTTGCCCATTGACCAGTTGGTAGTGGCTACCAACGAAAACGATGTGCTCGACGAGTTTTTCCGCACGGGCGTGTACCGTGTGCGGGGCACGGCCGATACGCACGAGACGTCCAGCCCGTCCATGGACATTTCCAAGGCCAGCAATTTCGAGCGCTTTGTTTTTGACCTATTGGGGTGCGACGGCGCGCGTACCGCCGATTTGTTTGGCGCGCAGGTTCCGCGCCAGGGCCGTTTTGATCTGGGCCCTGACCCGGTGTTTGCACAGGCGGCCAGCCGCTACGGCTTTGCCAGCGGCAAGAGCACGCACCAGGACCGCTTGAACACCATCCGCAGCACTTGGCAAAAGTACGGCGTGGTGGTCGACACCCACACCGCCGACGGCTTGAAGGTGGCGCATGAACACCGCCAAGCCGGCGTGCCCATGGTGGTATTGGAAACCGCTTTGCCTATCAAGTTTGCCGCCACCATCGTCGAGGCCCTGGGGCGCGAACCCGAACGCCCGGCCCAGTTTGTGGGCATTGAAGCCTTGCCGAAAAAGGTGCGCGTGATGGCGCCCGATGTGCAAGCCATCAAAAACCTGATCGCGCAGGCCTGCGCTTGATGCGGGCCGCTGTATGAACGCACCGTCGCCGCGCAAGCCCCTGATTTCCTTGAACGACGCGCTGGGCCAGTTGCTCGGCGCCTTGGCGGACCGTGCGCCGGTCTTGGAGACGGTTTCTACTTTTGAAGCCGATGGCCGCGTGCTGGCGCAGGACGTGGTGTCGGCCTTGCAGGTGCCGCCGCAGGACAACAGTTCCATGGACGGCTACGCGCTGCGCGTGGCCGATTGCGCACCCGGTGCCGCGTTGCAGGTGTCCCAGCGCATAGCGGCGGGTGCCAGTGGCGCGCCGTTGGCAGCGGGAACCGTGGCGCGCATCTTTACCGGCGCGCCCATTCCAGCGGGCGCAGACGCCGTTGTGATGCAGGAAGACTGTACCGAAAGCGGCGTCGAGGGGCATCCGGCCATCGTGGTGAACGCCACGCCTGCGGTCGGGCAGTGGATTCGCCGCCAGGGGGAGGACGTCGCCACAGGGCAGGTGGTGCTGCGTGCTGGCCAGCGCCTGGGCCCTGCCGGCTTGGGGATGGCAGCCAGCGTGGGAATGGCGCAGTTGCAAGTGGCCCCGCGACCACGCGTAGCCTTGTTTTCAACAGGTGACGAACTGGTGATGCCTGGCGAGCGCGAACCGGCGGACATGCCACCGGGCGCGATTTACAACTCCAACCGGTTTTTCTTAGCCAGTCTGCTGCGACGCATCGGCTGTGTTGTCACAGACATGGGCATCGTGCCCGACCGCTTGGACGCTACGGTGGAGGCTTTGCGCAGCGCGTCGCAGGCGCACGATGTGATTCTCACCAGTGGTGGCGTCTCCGTGGGTGAGGAAGACCATATCAAACCGGCAGTGCAGGCGCTTGGCAAGCTCGACCTGTGGCAAATTGCCATCAAACCGGGCAAGCCCTTTGCGCATGGGCGAGTCGGTGGAGCGCACTTTATCGGCTTGCCGGGCAACCCGGTGTCAAGCTTTGTGACTTTTTTGCTGTTAGTGCGTCCCTTTTTGTTGTGCATGCAGGGTGCGAGCGACCTGGCACCGATCAGGCAGACCTTGCGCGCAGATTTTGCCTGGCCGCGCGCGGACCGGCGCCAGGAGTTTTTGCGTGTGCGTCGCAATGCGACTGGGGGCTTGGATCTGTTCCCCAACCAGAGTTCAGGTGTTTTGAGTTCGGCGGTTTGGGGAGATGGCTTTGTGGACAATCCGTCTGGGCAAACGATTTCGCCGGGGGACAGGGTCCAGTTCGTGGCTTTTAACGAGCTCTTGGCGTGAGGCCTATGCCAGTGCAAGTTCATATCAAATATTTCGCATCCATTCGTGAGGCCTTAGGCCGCAGCAGCGAGACCTGGGATACGGACGCCCTCACTCTGGGCGAATTGCGTAGAGCGCTGGTGGCGCGCGATGCGACGCCTGCGCACCCGTTGGCTTCGGGCAGGGCGGTACGCATCGCGATGAACCAAGTTATGTGCGAGGAAGATGCGGCGCTGGCACCCGGCAGCGAGGTTGCGTTTTTTCCACCGGTAACGGGGGGATAAGGCCATGGTGGCATCCCGCGTTCGCATTCAACACGGCACCTTTGATATTGCGCAAGAAATTGCCGAGTTGCAGGCCAATGACCCGCGCGTCGGTGCTGTCTGCACATTTTTGGGCACGGTACGCGATCGCAATGCGCCGGGTCAGGCCCACGCCGGTAGCGTGCAGTCGCTGGAGTTGGAACATTACCCTGGCATGACAGAGAAGTCCATCGAGTCGATGGTGGACCAGGCGCATCAGCGTTTTGACATCTTGGGCGCCCGGGTCGTGCACCGCGTGGGTGTGCTGGCGCCCACGGACCCGGTGGTGTTGGTGGTGGTGACGTCCGCACACAGGGGTGAGAGCTTTCAAGCCTGCGAGTTTCTGATGGATTACCTCAAAACCCAGGCGCCATTTTGGAAAAAAGAGCAAACCCCGCAGGGCGCGCAGTGGGTCGATGCGCGCGTGTCAGACGATGCAGCCCTAGCGCGCTGGGGTATCACTGCCCGCAACGTCTAAAGACAGTCGGGCTGGCATTCCCCAGACGCAGAGGCGATCGCCCGCGCCGGGCTTAAGTGCTTGCTTAGTGGGTGTACAGCCGTTTGGCGTGGCCAGCACCCGGAGGGTCGTCTTGCGCGTTGCGATCGTCGGCAGCCAGGGACTCCAAAGTAGGATTCGGGGCGTTCCACTGGGAGGCGTCTATCGCTTTTCGCAGCAAATGCATCAAGCCATGCACCATCTGAGGCTGCATCTGTAGGGTGCATGAGCGGGCGGCCGAATGGGCATCGCCGGCGTCCTGAAAAACGATGTGGGCGCCACCTTTACCTTGAATGTGCAATGTGATGTCGGTAACCACCATGGGATCCGTTCCCAGAGGAAAGACGGTGCTCTGATTGGCAAACGGAGTTTTGAGGTCCGCATTTTTCAAAAAATCATCCTGCTTGAGCTCAAGCAGCATGGCCTGCGCCTGGGGGTCTGCAAGGGCGATGGATGCGTTGAGCGACTCCATCTTCGCAATGCCGACTTGCAATGGCTTGACCAGCCGAAGTCCGATGCGTCGGGTGAGCCACAGGCGCACCTCGTGGCCCTCTTGGGTGTTGACCCGCATGAGCAGCCGGTCCTGCCGCTCGTCAAACAGCACGCTGAGCTGGTGAATGTTCATGTGCTTGATTTTAGACAAGGGCAATGCGGGGCCTGCGCTTGAAAATTGCATGGCCCCCCCAAGCTGCGATTCAACGGAGAAAGCCATGCGTATAGACAAACTGACCACCAAATTTCAAGAAGCCCTCGCGGATGCCCAAAGCTCTGCGTTGTCCCAGGACCATGCCTACATCGAACCCGCCCATGTGGTGGCTGCGATGCTGCGCCAGGAGGACGGGCCCAAGGCCTTGCTGCAACGCGCCGGTGTGAACGTGCTGGCATTGCTGGGCGCTGCAGACGCTGCGATGAAAAAGCTGCCCGAGGTGCAGGGCCAGGAGCAGGTTCAGGTGGGGCGTGACATGGTCAGCCTGCTGCAGGCCTCAGAAAAAGAGGCCATGAAGCGGGGCGATCAGTTCGTTGCCAGCGAGTTGTTCATGCTGGCCTTGAGCGATGCCAAGTCCGACTTTGCGAAACAGGTGCAGGCGCTGGGACTGACGCGCAAGAGCCTGGACACGGCCATTTTGGCCGTGCGCGGCGGCCAAAACGTGGACAGTGCGGACGCTGAGGACCAGCGCGAGTCGCTCAAAAAATACTGCGTAGACCTGACCGAGCGCGCCCGCGCAGGCAAGCTCGACCCGGTGATTGGCCGCGACGACGAGATTCGACGCGCCATCCAGGTGCTGCAACGCCGCACCAAAAACAATCCGGTGCTCATCGGCGAGCCCGGCGTGGGCAAGACGGCGATTGTGGAAGGCTTGGCGCAGCGGATTGTGGCGGGCGAGGTGCCCGATTCGCTCAAAGGCAAGCGGGTTTTGTCATTGGACATGGCTTCGCTGCTGGCGGGCGCTAAGTTCCGTGGGGAATTTGAAGAGCGGCTGAAAAACGTGCTTAAAGACCTGGCAAAAGACGAAGGCCAGACGATTGTGTTCATTGATGAACTGCACACCATGGTGGGTGCAGGCAAGGCCGAAGGCGCTATGGATGCCGGCAATATGCTCAAGCCCGCACTGGCGCGGGGTGAGCTGCACTGCGTGGGCGCCACTACCCTGGACGAATACCGCAAATATGTTGAAAAAGACGCGGCCTTAGAACGCCGGTTCCAAAAAATTCTGGTCGGTGAACCCACCGTGGAAGCCACGGTGGCGATTTTGCGCGGCCTCAAAGAGCGCTACCAGGTGCACCACGGCGTCAACATCACCGACCCGGCCATCGTGGCCGCCGCCGAACTGAGCCACCGCTACATCACCGACCGGTTTTTGCCCGACAAGGCCATTGACCTGATTGACGAAGCGGCAGCCAAGATCAAGATCGAGCTGGACTCCAAGCCCGAGGTCATGGACAAGCTGGACCGGCGCTTGATTCAGCTGCAAATCGAGCGTGAAGCGGTCAAAAAAGAGAAGGACGAAGCCTCGATCAAGCGCTTTTCGCTCATCAACGAAGAGATTTCCAGTCTGCAAAAAGAGATCGCTGACCTGGACGAAATTTGGAAGGCCGAAAAAGCCACCGCCCAAGGCAGCGCGCAAGTGCGCCTGGAGATCGATTCGCTGCGCCAGCAAATTGAGACCCTCACCCGCAAAGGCGACCTGGCCAAGGTGGCTGAATTGCAGTACGGCAAATTGCCCGAGCTGGAAAAGCGCCTCAAAGACGCCCAAGACACCGAGGCCGGTCGCGCCAAAGGCGGTGAGGGCGTGGCGCCGCAACTGCTGCGCACCCAAGTGGGAGCGGAAGAAATTGCCGAAGTGGTGGCGCGCGCCACGGGCATTCCGATTGCCAAACTCATGCAAGGCGACCGCGAAAAGCTGCTGCTGATGGAAGGCCGTTTGCACGACCGCGTGGTGGGCCAGGATGAGGCGATTGCTGCGGTGTCCAACGCGATTCGCCGTTCGCGCTCAGGACTGTCTGACCCCAACCGCCCGACCGGTTCCTTCTTGTTCCTAGGGCCCACGGGCGTGGGAAAGACCGAGTTGTGCAAGGCGCTCGCCGGCTTTTTGTTTGACAGCGAAGACCATTTGATTCGCATCGACATGAGCGAGTTCATGGAAAAGCATTCGGTGGCGCGGCTCATTGGTGCGCCCCCGGGCTACGTCGGTTACGAGGAGGGTGGCTACCTGACCGAGGCGGTGCGCCGCAAGCCCTACAGCGTGCTGCTGCTCGACGAGGTGGAAAAGGCCCACCCTGATGTGTTCAATGTGCTTTTGCAAGTGCTGGACGACGGGCGCCTGACCGACGGTCAGGGCCGCACGGTGGACTTTAAAAACACGGTGATTGTGATGACCAGCAATATTGGCTCGCACATGATTCAAAGCATGGTGGGCCAAGACAGCGAAGACATCAAAGAAGCGGTGACGGGGGAGCTGAAGAACCACTTCCGACCGGAGTTTTTGAACCGGATCGACGAGACCGTGGTGTTCCATGCCTTGGATGCATCCCACATTGCCGATATCGCCAAAATTCAACTGCAAACGCTGTCGGGACGTTTGGCCCGCATGGACTACACGCTGCAAGTGTCGGACGCTGCGGTAGCTGAGTTGGCCAAGGTGGGGTTTGACCCGGTGTACGGCGCACGGCCCTTGAAGCGGGCGATCCAGCAGCGGCTGGAAAATCCGCTGTCCAAGCAGCTGTTGGAGGGGCACTTCATGCCCAAGGATGTGATTGTGGTCGACGTGGACCCGATCCGTGCCCCGGGCCAATTTTCATTCGCCAGGGCGACATAGGGCCGCCGCGCGGCGGTGGTGCGCTTTTTAGCGCAGCTTGGGGTTGTTGGCCTCCGTGTCCACGCGCCGTGCGCCGTCAAAACGCTTGGCCCAGTAGGATCCCCCCATGTCTTCGACCCGTACTTCCGCACCGGGCTTGGGGGAATGGATGAATTTGCCATTGCCTACATAGATGCCTACGTGGCTGAAGGCATGGCGCATGGTGTTGAAAAAGACCAGGTCGCCGGGGCGCAATTCGGCACGATCGATGGTTTGGGTGGCTGCTGCTTGCTGGGCGGCATTGCGAGGCAGCACCAAGCCTATGGTTTGCTCGAACATGGCCCTGACAAAACCACTGCAGTCGAAGCCCGACTCCACCGTGGTGCCGCCGCGCCGATAGGGAACGCCTAGAAAACCCATGGCGCCCACCACCAGGTCAGAAGCCTGGGCGCTGACCTGGCTTCCCGCTTCGCCAATCCGGGCAAGCAGGCCTTTTTCGGCTAAAAATGTGGCGAGTTCATCGTTGGGCGCTTGGGTTTGGGCCACAGCGTTGGGGCTGCCGAACACAAGAAGAAGGGCCAAAGCTAGGTACGCGCGCATGCGAAGAGCATAGCGTTCGTACGCACATGATGTCAAGTAACTTTACTTGCGTGCAACGCGCTAAGTACTTGATTTGCTTAATATTTTTCATATTGATCGCATCGAAAACAGCGGTTGCGGCTGTCATTTTGCGTGGTAAGGGGCGTTTGGGCAGCGTCCGCACGAGCGCAGTGGTTATGCTCCCAACCGTCTTAAAACCGAAAGAAAACACATGCTGCTCGACGCCGACGACAGCCAGCTGGTGCTGGTGGACTACCAAATCAAACTCATGCCTGCCATGCTGGACGCGCCGGCGGTGATTGCCAACGCGGTACGCTTGGCGCGCCTGGCGGCACTGATGTCTGTGCCCGTGGTGCTTACCGAGCAAGCTCCGTCCAAGTTGGGTGCGAGCTTGCCGGAAATTCACGTGGCATTGCGCGCAAATCCTGGCGCTGGGGTGCGAACCCTGGCAAAAATGCAGTTCAGTGCGGTTGAGGAAGGTTTGGGCGATTGGCTGCGCCCCCCGCCCAAACCCGTGCAAGGCAACGCGCGCAGCTTGCCCAAGCACTTGCAAAAAGCATCAAGTGACGCTGAGGCCCGCGCAAGCATCGTGCTGGCGGGTTGCGAGGCTCATATTTGTCTCCTGCAAACCGCGCTGGACTTGCTCGAAGACGAGTTTGAGGTCTGGGTCGTCACCGATGCCTGTAGTTCGCGCACCGAGCGCAATCGGGATGCAGCTTTTGATCGGCTGGCCGGTGCCGGAGCGGAATTGGTTACTACAGAGATGGTGGCGTTCGAGTGGCTGCGCAGCGCGGAACACCCGGCTTTCAGGGACGTGCAAGCGCTGGTTAAGTAAGTCACGCGCCTGCCAGCGCGCAGGCTGCTTGGCGGGTAAGTCAGGCTATTGCAAGTTGGATGTCCATAATTATGAATTCAGTTTTAACCTGATTTCAGGACCCGCTTGGAGACAAACCCATGAACGCATACGCCGAATTTCACCGCCGTTCCATCGAAGACCGGGATGGTTTTTGGGCCGAACAAGCCCAGCGCATCGAGTGGCACACGCCGCCCACCCAAATCTGCGATTACAGCAACCCGCCTTTTGCGCGCTGGTTTGTCGGTGGCACCACCAACTTGTGCCACAACGCGGTGGACCGCCACCTCCACGACCGTGCGAACCAGAATGCGCTGATTGCGGTGTCCACCGAGACCAACACCGAGCGCGCTTACACCTTTGCCGAATTGCACTCTGAGGTGCAATGCATGGCGGCGGCGCTTTTGGGCCTGGGTGTCAAAAAAGGCGACCGGGTGCTGATATACATGCCCATGGTTGCTGAGGCGGTGTTTGCCATGTTGGCCTGCGCGCGCATCGGCGCCATCCACTCGGTGGTGTTTGGTGGCTTTGCGGCTGGCTCGCTGGCCACGCGCATTGAAGACGCCTCACCCACGGTGATCGTGAGCGCCGAGGCGGGTTCGCGTGGCGGCAAGGTGGTGGAATACAAGCCGTTGCTCGATGAGGCGATTGCCACGTCCACGCACAAGCCCGCCGCCGTGCTGATGGTGGACCGCCACCTCGCTCCCATGAACCTGGTGGCCGGGCGCGACCACTTGTGGGCCGATTTGCGTCAGCAGCACCGTAATGCAGTGGTGCCCTGCGAATGGGTGGAATCTACCCACCCCAGCTACACCCTGTACACCAGCGGCACCACTGGCAAACCCAAAGGCGTGCAGCGCGACACCGGTGGCTATACCGTGGCGTTGGCCGCCAGCATGGAAACCATTTTTTGCGGCAAGCCCGGCGAAACCTATTTTTGCACCAGCGACATTGGCTGGGTGGTGGGCCACAGCTACATCGTCTACGGCCCGTTGATAGGCGGCATGGCGACGATTCTTTACGAGGGCTTGCCCATTCGCCCAGACGGCGGCATCTGGTGGAGCCTGGTCGAAAAGTACAAGGTCACCGTGATGTTCAGCGCGCCCACGGCTATTCGGGTGCTGAAAAAGCAAGATCCTGAGCTGCTGACCAAGTACGACCTCAGCAGCCTGCGCGCCCTGTTTTTGGCCGGTGAGCCGCTGGACGAGCCCACCGCGCAATGGATCAGCGCCGGTTTGGGCAAAGCCATCATCGACAACTACTGGCAAACCGAAAGTGGCTGGCCCATCCTGACCATTGCCAACGGCGTGGAAAAAGCCGCCAGCAAGTTTGGCAGCCCCGGCGTGGCTATGTACGGCTACAACGCCAAGCTGATTGACGAAAACACCGGTGACGAACTGATGGGCGCCGACCAAAAAGGCGTGCTCACCATCGAAGGCCCCTTGCCACCCGGCTGCATGCAAACCGTGTGGCAAGACGACGCGCGCTTTGTGAACACCTACTGGAAGAGCATTCCCGGCAAGCTGGTCTACAACACCTTTGACTGGGCCACCCGTGACCAAGACGGCTACTACTTCATCCTGGGCCGCACCGACGACGTGATCAATGTGGCCGGTCACCGCCTGGGCACCCGCGAGATTGAGGAAAGCATTTCCGGCCACCCGAATATTTCGGAAGTGGCGGTGGTGGGCGTGGCAGACAAGCTCAAAGGCCAGGTCGCCATGGCGTTTGCCATTGTCAAAGATGCCAACAGCCTGCCTGACGACGCTGCGCGCGCCAAGTTGGAGGCCGAGATCATGAAGCTGGTGGACCACTCCATCGGCGCCATTGGCCGCCCTGCGCGGGTGCGTTTTGTGACCGTGTTGCCCAAAACCCGTAGCGGGAAATTGCTGCGCCGCGCCATACAGGCAGTGTGCGAAGGGCGCGATCCAGGCGACCTGACCACCATGGAAGACCCGACAGCTTTGCAGCAAATCAAGGATATGGTCGCCCACCAGGCCTGAGGCTCCCACACCGTTTGGCTGCGTGTAAGTTCTGCCACCCCGAAGGGATGGCAGAATGCACCCTGTTACTTAGGCCCTTCCTGCCGCAGTCGCATCCGCCAACCGGTCAAGCCGTGGAGCGGAAGGTATATCAACCAGCTTATGTTTCCCAGAGGGAAACGGAGGTCAGCGAAAAATGAGCACGACACCATCTGTCTACACCGCCTACCAAGGCAACACCTTTCTCTTCGGCGGCAACGCGCCCTATGTCGAAGAGATGTACGAAAACTACCTGGCCAATCCCGGCAGCGTGCCCGACACCTGGCGCGAGTACTTTGATGCTTTGCAGCACGTGCCCGCCACGGACGGCAGCAACGCCAAGGATGTGCCCCACCTGCCCGTGGTCAACGCGTTTGCTGAACGCGCCAAGGCCGGTGGCACCCGCGTTGTACTGGCCAGCGCCGACCAAGAAATGGGGCGCAAGCGCACGGCCGTTCAGCAGCTCATTGCCGCATACCGCAACGTGGGCCAGCGCTGGGCTGACCTCGATCCCTTAAAGCGCACCGGTCGCCCGGTCATTGCGGATCTGGAGCCGTCGTTCTATGGCTTTGCCGACGCGGACCAGGAAACCGTGTTTGACACCAGCAACACGTTTTTTGGCAAAGACCGGATGCCGTTGCGCGAACTGCTCAATGCGTTGCGCGAAACCTACTGCGGTACGCTGGGCGGCGAATTCATGTACGCCACCGACCAGGGTGAAAAAAGGTGGTGGCAGCAAAAGCTGGAGAGCATTCGCAGCAAGCCCAACTTCAATGCGGAAAAGAAGAAACACATTCTGGGCCGATTGACAGCCGCCGAAGGGCTGGAGCGCTACCTGCATACCAAGTACGTGGGGCAAAAGCGCTTCTCGCTGGAGGGCGGGGAAAGCTTCATCGCCGCCATGGACGAACTGATCCAGTCCGCCGGCGCCAAAGGCGTGCAGGAAATTGTGATTGGCATGGCCCACCGCGGGCGGCTTAACGTGCTGGTCAACACCATGGGCAAGGTGCCCAAAGACCTGTTCGCCGAGTTCGATCACACGGCGCCCGAAGAGCTCACTGCCGGCGATGTGAAATACCACCAGGGATTCAGCTCCGACGTGAGCACCGCGGGTGGCCCGGTGCATCTGAGTTTGGCATTCAATCCCTCGCACCTGGAAATTGTGAACCCGGTGGTGGAGGGCTCGGTGCGCGCCCGCATGGACCGCCGCTCCGACCCCCACGGCAAACAGGTGTTGCCGGTGCTGGTGCACGGCGACGCCGCGTTTGGCGGCCAAGGCGTGAACCAAGAGACGCTGGCGCTGGCGCAGACCCGGGGTTACACCACGGGCGGCACGGTGCATATCATCATCAATAACCAGATTGGCTTTACCACCTCCGACCCGCGCGACATGCGCTCCAGCGTGTTTTGCACCGACATCGTGAAGATGGTCGAAGCGCCTGTATTGCACGTCAATGGCGACGACCCCGAGGCGGTGGTGCTTGCCACGCAATTGGCGCTGGAATACCGCATGCAGTTCAGCAAAGACGTGGTGGTCGACATTATTTGCTTCCGCAAACTCGGCCACAACGAGCAGGACACGCCCAGCCTGACCCAGCCGCTGATGTACAAAAAAATTGGTGCCCATCCCGGTACCCGCAAGCTGTTTGCGGACAAGCTGGTGGCCCAAGGGTTTGGCACCACGATTGGCGAGGACATGGTCAAGGCCTACCGCGCAGCCCTTGACGAAGGCCGCCACGCCGCTGACCCGGTACTGACGAACTTCAAGACCAAGTTCACCGTGGACTGGGCGCCGTTTCTGGGCAAAAAATGGACCGATGTGGGGGATACCGCTATTCCCATGGCCGAGTGGAAACGTTTGGCTGAACGTTTGACCAAGTTGCCCGAATCAGTCACTCCGCACCAGTTGGTAAAAAAGGTGTACGACGACCGCGCCGCCATGGGTCGTGGTGATATTCCGGTGGACTGGGGCATGGGTGAGCACATGGCGTTTGCGTCCCTGGTGGCCAGCGGCTACCCGGTGCGCCTGTCGGGCGAAGACTGCGGACGCGGCACCTTTACCCACCGCCATGCCGTGATCCACGACCAAAATCGCGAAAAATGGGACGTTGGCACCTACGTTCCGCTGCAAAACGTGGCGGACAACCAGGCGCCGTTTGTTGTGATTGACTCCATCCTCTCTGAGGAGGCGGTGCTGGGCTTTGAGTACGGCTACGCGTCCAACGACCCCAACACCATGGTGATCTGGGAAGCGCAGTTCGGTGACTTTGCCAACGGCGCGCAGGTGGTGATCGACCAGTTTATTGCCTCCGGCGAAGTGAAGTGGGGCCGCGTCAATGGCCTCACACTCATGCTGCCGCACGGCTACGAGGGCCAGGGCCCTGAACACAGTTCGGCGCGTTTGGAGCGTTTCATGCAATTGGCTGCCGACACCAATATGCAAATCGTCCAGCCGACCACGGCCAGCCAGATTTTCCACGTGCTGCGCCGCCAGATGGTGCGCAATCTGCGCAAGCCCTTGATCATCATGACGCCCAAGTCTTTGTTGCGCAACAAGGACGCGACCTCGCCTTTGAGCGAGTTCACCAAGGGCGGTTTCCAGACGGTGATTCCGGAGAACAAAGAACTCAAGGCCGACAAGGTCAAGCGTATCGTGGCTTGCTCGGGCAAGGTTTATTACGACCTGGTCAAAAAGCGCGAAGAAAAAGGCGCGGACGACGTGGCCATTGTTCGGGTGGAGCAGTTGTATCCGTTTCCCCACAAGGCTTTTGGCAATGAGGTCAAAAAGTACCCTAACGCCGCCGAGATCGTGTGGACCCAGGACGAGCCGCAAAACCAGGGAGCCTGGTTTTTCGTGCAGCACTACATCCACGAGAACATGGCTGAGGGCCAAAAGCTGGGCTATTCCGGCCGCGCGGCCTCTGCCTCGCCCGCAGTGGGCTATTCGCATTTGCACCAGGAGCAGCAAAAAGCGCTGGTGGATGGCGCCTTTGCCAAGATCAAAGGCGTTGTGCTGACCAAATAAGCCCAACCGCTAACCCGTATTGAAAGAACACACCATGGCTCTCGTAGATGTAAAAGTTCCCCAGTTGTCTGAATCGGTGGCCGAAGCCACCATGTTGCAGTGGAAGAAAAAAGTCGGCGACACCGTCGCTGCGGACGAAATCCTGATCGACATTGAGACCGACAAAGTCGTGCTGGAAGTGCCGGCCCCATCGGCCGGCGTGCTGGTCGAAATTTTGGTCGCCGATGGCGGCACCGTGGCTGCCGAGCAGCTGATCGCCCGTATCGACACCGATGGCAAGGCGCCAAGCGCAAGCGCAGTTCCGGCTGCAGCAGCGGCACCCGCAGTGTCGGCCCCGGCGGCTGCGGCCCCGGCTGCTTCTCAAGCCAAAGCCTCGGTCGCCATGCCCTCAGCCGCCAAGCTGATGGCCGACAACCAAATGGCCGCGGGCTCGGTGGCGGGCAGCGGCAAAGACGGCCGCGTGCTCAAGGGCGATGTGCTGGCCGCCATGCAGGCGCCAGCGCCCGTGGTGGCTGCGGTACAGATTCCCACCGGTGTACCGCAAAGTGTGTTGCCCCAGGTGTCGGCCCCGGCCAGCATGGGCCTGGGCGAGCGCCCCGAACAGCGCGTGCCCATGAGCCGTCTGCGCGCGCGCGTGGCAGAGCGCTTGCTGCAGTCGCAGTCCACCAACGCCATCCTGACCACCTTCAACGAGATCAATATGGCCCCGGTCATGGAGATGCGCAAGAAGTTCCAGGACCGGTTCGAGAAAGAACATGGCATCAAGCTCGGATTCATGAGCTTTTTCGTCAAAGCGGCGGTGCACGCGCTCAAAAAATTCCCGGTGCTCAACGCCTCGGTGGACGGCAACGACATCGTCTACCACGGCTACTTTGACATCGGCATTGCCGTGGGCTCGCCCCGTGGTCTGGTGGTGCCGATTCTGCGCAACGCCGACCAGATGAGCTTTGCCGACATCGAGAAAAAAATCGCCGAATTCGGCGCCAAGGCGCGCGACGGCAAATTGGGCATGGACGACATGACTGGCGGCACTTTCTCCATCAGCAACGGCGGCACTTTTGGTTCGATGTTGTCGACCCCCATCATCAACCCGCCCCAGTCGGCGATTTTGGGCGTGCACGCCACCAAAGACCGCGCCGTGGTCGAAAACGGCCAGATCGTGGTACGCCCCATGAACTACTTCGCCATGAGCTACGACCACCGCATCATCGACGGACGCGAAGCGGTCTTGGGCCTGGTGGCCATGAAAGAGGCGATGGAAGATCCTTCCCGTCTGCTGTTTGACATCTGAAAGATAGGCGAAACATGTCCAAATCATTTGATGTCGTCGTGATCGGCGGCGGCCCTGGCGGCTATATCGCGGCCATTCGCGCCGCGCAACTCGGTTTTCAGGTCGCTTGCGTGGACGAGTGGAAGAACGCAACGGGTGGCCCCGCGCTGGGGGGCACCTGTACCAACGTGGGTTGTATTCCGTCCAAAGCCCTGCTGCAGTCCAGCGAGCATTTTGACCATGCCAACCACCACTTCGCCGAACACGGAATTTCGGTGGGCAAGGTGGAAATGGATGTGGGCCAAATGCTGGCGCGCAAAGACATGGTGGTCAAGCAAAACAACGATGGCATCCAGTACCTTTTCAAGAAGAACAAGATTGCGTTTTTCCACGGACGGGGCGCCTTTGCGGGATCGTCGGATGCGGGCCACACGGTTCAGGTGAGCGGTGCAGCCGAAGAAACCTTGACGGCCAAACACGTGATCGTCGCCACTGGATCGAGCGCGCGCGCTTTGCCCGGCACGCCGTTTGACGAAGTGAACGTCTTGTCGAACGACGGCGCCTTGCGCGTGGATGCGGTTCCCAAAAAACTCGTGCTGATTGGCTCGGGCGTGATCGGTCTGGAAATGGGCTCGGTCTGGCGCCGTTTGGGCGCGGATGTAACGATTCTGGAAGGCCTGCCTACCTTCCTGGGCGCGGTAGACCAGCAAATCGCCAAGGAAGCGAAAAAAGCCTTTGACAAGCAGGGCTTGAAAATCGAGCTCGGCGTGCAGGTGGGCGATATCAAGATCGCTAAAAAAGGGGTCTCGGTTGCCTATACCAACGCCAAGGGCGAGTCACTGGTGCTCGACGCCGACAAACTTATTGTCAGCATTGGGCGGGTCCCCAATACGACCGGCCTGAACACCGCCGCTGTGGGCTTGGCCCTGGACGAGCGCGGCGCCATCGTAGTGGATGGTGACTGTAAAACCAATATTCCAGGCATCTGGGCCGTGGGCGACGTGGTGCGCGGCCCCATGCTGGCGCACAAGGCCGAAGAGGAGGGTGTGGCCGTGGCCGAGCGCATTGCGGGCCAGCACGGGCACGTCAACTTCAACACCGTGCCCTGGGTGATTTACACCAGCCCCGAGATCGCTTGGGTTGGCCGCACCGAGCAGCAGCTCAAGGCCGATGGCGTGGCATACAAGGCAGGAACCTTTCCCTTCTTGGCCAACGGACGCGCCCGCGCTCTGGGCGACACCACCGGCATGGTGAAATTTTTAGCCGATGCCGCCACCGACGAGATCTTGGGCGTGCACATCGTGGGTCCGATGGCGAGCGAGTTGATCGCAGAGGCGGTGGTTGCCATGGAATTCAAAGCCAGCGCTGAAGATATTGCCCGCATTTGCCACGCGCACCCGTCACTGAGTGAGGCCACCAAAGAGGCAGCCTTGGCGGTGAACAAACGAACCTTGAATTTTTGAGCTGCCTTTTACCCCGAAAAATGGCTTGCAACTCGCAGGCCATTTTTTTATGGGTATTTGCGCAATGGGTACCAATACCCCAAGGTTGGCCATGCGTCGGGCTCGGTGTGGTTTCGGCTGGTGAAATGCAATGCAAGCCGCGACACCCCGCACGTGCCCTGGCCGCCTGAACCGCAATGCTTCGGTGGCTGCGCCAACGCATCAACCGCAGACGTCGTGCTTTGGCTTCCCGTCGGTGCCTGGACGCCTGCGCTCAATCCCCACCGAAGCCGGGCCGCCCTGCGGCGCGATTGCCTTCCGTCAACGAGCATCCGAGCCTCGGCAAGGCACAATACCTGCAGATATGTCAGTACTAGAAAACTACCAAAAAGAACTCCAGGCGCGCGGCTACCACAGCGACCCGGCGCAGCTGCGGGCCGTAGCCGCCCTGGAGCGCTGCGCCACCGAGTGGGCGGCTTACAAGGAAAAGCGGTCGAACAAGCTCAAAAAACTGATTAACCGCCCGCCCATTCCGCGCGGCGTCTACATGTATGGCGGGGTAGGGCGGGGCAAGAGTTTTTTGATGGACTGTTTTTTTGAGGCAGTGCCCATCCAACGCAAAACGCGCTTGCACTTTCACGAATTCATGCGGGAGGTCCACCGGGAACTGCATGAGCTGCAAGGCACGGTAAATCCGCTTGACGTACTGGGCCAGCGCATGGCCCAGCGCTACAAGCTGATCTGTTTTGACGAGTTCCATGTGGCCGACATCACGGACGCCATGATTTTGCACCGCTTGTTGCAGGCGCTGTTCGACAATGGCGTGGGCTTTGTCACCACCTCCAATTTCCAGCCCAACGACCTTTACCCCGGTGGCATGCACCGCGACCGGGTGCTGCCCGCGATTGCGCTGCTCAACCAAGAGATGGAAGTCGTTAACGTGGACAACGGCGTGGACTACCGCCGCCGCACCCTGGAGCGGCTGGATTTGTACCAGGTGCCCAATGGTCCCGCCGCCGACGCCGCCATGACAGAAGCGTTCAACAGCCTGGCCGAATGCCCGGACGGCGAGCCGGTGCTGCAGATTGAGGCGCGAAAGATCCGCGCCCGGCGGCGTGCCGGCGGCCTGGTGTGGTTTGACTTCAAAGAGCTGTGTGGAGGACCGCGTTCGCAAAACGACTACCTGGAAATTGCCAGCCAATTCCACACCGTGCTGCTGAGCGACGTGCCGCAGATGCAGGCCAACGGCAGCTCTGAGGCGCGGCGCTTTACCTGGCTGGTGGACGTGCTGTACGACCGGCGCGTCAAGCTGATGGTGTCTGCCGAAGTGGCGCCCGAGCTGCTGTACACCAGTGGCCCGCTGGCGCACGAGTTTCCGCGCACCGTCTCGCGCCTGAACGAAATGCAGTCGGCCGAGTTTTTGGCGCTGGAGCGCCGTGACGTGGATACGCGCCTGACATGAAGTTCGCCCGGTTCTCCCTTGCGTGGGTATTGGCCTTGCTGGGCGCGCATGCTGCGCTATTGGCGCAAACCGAGGGCGAATCATCCCAGGGGCGGCGCAGCGCCCTGCGCGCTGAGAGGGAACGCCAGACGCTGGGTTTTGACGCCGCCGAACGCGCATGCTTTGAGCGGTTTTTTACGAGCAATTGCCTGGGCGAAGTGGCGCGCTCCAGACGCGCCATGCTCGCCGACATCAAGCGCCAAGAGGCGGCGCTGGATGCAGCAGACCGCCAGCAGCGCGCGCAAGAGGAGTTGCAGCAGCTCAAGGAAAAGCAGCAAGCGCATGAGGCGCAGTTACTGGCGATCGATCCTGCCGCCATTGAAAAGGCCCAGCGCGAAAAGCAGACCGAGCGCGACGACAAGCTGCGTGAACATGCGGCAAAGGCAGCGCCTGCGCCCAGCGGTGGCCCATCGGGCGCGGCAAGCGATGCGCCCGCTTCGCCGCAACCCAGTCCAGCCAGGGCGCCCAAACTGCAAACCGGCCCCAGCGACCAAGAGCGTGCTGCCAACCAGGCTGCATTTGAGAAAAAACAAGCTCAAGCACAGCGCCGCGTGACCGAGCGCGAGCAAGCGCGCGCCAAAGCTGCCGCCTCGGCGGCGTCGGCGCCACGCTCGTTGCCTGTGCCTGTGCAGTGACGCTGCACACTGCGGTCGAGGCCGCCTTTTCACCCGAAGGCCTGCTGGCGCGCGTTCTGCCCGGCTTTCGCAGCCGCTCCGGCCAAACCCAGATGGCGCAGGCTGTAGCCCGCACCATTGAGGAAGGCGGTGTGCTGGTGGTGGAGGCGGGCACGGGCGTCGGCAAGACCCTGGCCTATGTGGTTCCTGCCTTGCTGGGCGGCGAAAAAGTGCTTTTTTCCACCGCCACCAAAGCCTTGCAAGAGCAGTTGTACCTGCGCGATATTCCGCGCCTGCTGGCAGCCTTTGGTTTTCCGGTGCGCGTGGCACTGCTCAAGGGCCGCAGCAGCTACCTGTGCACCCAACGCCTGCAGAGTGCGCGCCACACAACGCAAACCCTGGACGCTGCCGACTTGCGCCTCTTGGCCCGGGTGGAAGACTGGGCAATGTCCACGGTGGCCGGGGACATTGCCGAGGTGGCCGAGTTGGACGAACGCTCGGTCGTCATTCCACTGGTGACGTCCACGCGCGACAACTGTTTGGGCAGCGGCTGCCCGCAGATCCGCAATTGCCATACCAATGCGGCGCGCCAGGAAGCCATGAAAGCCGACATGGTGGTGGTCAACCACCACCTGTTTTTTGCCGACTTGGGGGTCCGCGCCTCGGGTGTCGCCGAGCTATTGCCCAGCGTTACCACCGTGGTGTTTGACGAGGCCCACCAGCTCAACGACATTGGCGTGCACTTTTTTGCCCGCCGCTGGAGCACCGGCCAGGTGTTGACTTTGGGGAGCGACGTGGCCGCGCTGGGGCAGGGGCCGGCGCGCGGCTTGGCCGACTGGCTGGGCTTGCAAGCCGACATCGCCCACAGCGTGCAGGACTTTAAGGATCTCTTTTCAGCCCAGGGCCTGCAAGCCATGCGTCCGTGGGATGAAGCCACGCCGCAAGGTGTATCCGGCGTCCGCTGGCAGGGTGCGCTGGAACGCTGCACCCGCGCCTTGGGTGAAGCGCTGGCTGCCCTGCGCGCCATGGCTGAACTGGGCCCGGACTTCACGGTCATAGCCGAGCGCTGTGACGGCTTGCTCGCCAACTTGCAGCTCTTCGCCTGCCCCGCGCCACAAGGTGAAGTGCGCTGGCTCGAAGTGGGGGCCCAGGTGCAACTTTTCCAGTCGCCTTTGACCATCGCCGAGCCCATGCGGGCCTTGGCACGCCCCGATGCGGCGCCGGGCAGCCAGCCCAAGTCGTGGATTTTCACGTCGGCTACCCTGGGCACCGACGCCCAACTGAGCTGGTTTGTGGATTCTTGTGGTCTTGAAGGCGCAAAAGTGCTGCGTGTGCCCAGCCCGTTTGACTATGGCAACCAGGCCGCCCTGTACGTTCCCGCGCACTTTCCCAAGCCCCAAGAAGGGGCCCACAGCTCAGCGGTGGCGGCTTTGGCGGCACAAGGCGCCAGTGCCTTGGGTGGACGGACGATGGTGCTGACCACCACACTGCGAGCCATGCGGGCGATTGCCGACGCCTTGCGCCAGCAGTTTCGTGATGCAGGTCTGGCCTTAGAGGTGTTGGTACAAGGACAGGCACCCAAGCGGGAGTTGGTGGAGCGATTTTCCCAGGCCAGCTCGGATGCAAGACAAGCAAGTTGCGTGCTGGTGGCGACAGCCTCATTTTGGGAGGGTATCGATATTGCGGGGGACGCTTTGCAACTTTTGGTGATTGACAAGTTGCCTTTTGCGCCACCTGACGACCCTCTGGTACAGGCACGGGCCACTGCGATGCTCGCCGCGGGGGGCAATGTTTTCAAAAGTTTGCATTTGCCCCATGCCGCTATCGCGCTAAAGCAGGGTGCCGGACGGCTCATCCGCAGCGAAAAAGACCGGGGAATTCTGGTGGTGTGCGATGTGCGGCTAGGCCAGATGGGATACGGCAAGACGTTGTTGGCTAGCTTGCCACCCATGCGCCGGCTCAGCGACGACCGCGCCTGGCTGCAGGCGCTCGCAGGCTTGCGTGAGGCGCCGTCTTAGAACAGCTTAAGCCAGCTGCCGGAATCTCCCAAGCCGCCGCTGACCAAGAATTTCGAGTTAGGGTAGGTTCCTTCGAGCACGCGCTTCGCGTCGTCGCGCAGGCGTTCCATACCCAGTGCGTCATAGGACTTGTAAATCAGGAAAAGAGCTTCTTCCACAGCGGGCACATTGCGGTAATCGGTGACCGCGGTTTGCGCTCGGTTGATGGCCGCTACAAAGGCGCCACGCTTGTAGTAATACTTCGCAACGTGCACCTCATATTTCGCCAGCGATTGCACGATATAGGCCATACGGAGCAGCGCGTCCGGGGTGTATCGAGAGTCAGGGAAGCGCACCGTAAGTTCGCGAAACGCTTCAAACGATTCTTTGGAGGCTTTTTGGTCCCGTTCGGCCAAGTCTTGGCCGGTGTAGCTGCCAAAAATGCCGAGATTTTCGTTGAAGTTCGCTATTCCCTTCAGGTAAAGCGCATAGTCCAACGCAGGACTGGCAGGATGCAAGCGCATGAAACGTTCCAAGGTGGCAACCGCCATCACGGGTTCCCCGGCTTTGACATGGGCATAGGCCTTGTCTATTTGGGCCTGCTGCGCCAGCGGCGTGCCAGCGGCGCGGGCTTCGAGCTTTTCGAGAAAAGGAATTGCCTTGTCCCACTGCCCCGATTTCATCTCGTCTTGGGCCTCGGCGTACAAGGTGGCGGGGCTCATGCCCGCCGTTTTGTCCACGGGTGCGTTGGAGCAGCCTGCCATCAACGCGGCCGCCAGCGGGAGCACGAGCGCGTAAACGACCGATAATTTGACTCTCAACATCATGCAATCTTTCTTAGACCAAGGCAAAACCATTATATCGACCGACCCCCAATCCGACGCAGCCGGCGAAGACGGGCTGGGGCCGGACGAAGCTGACGCCTTGGTTCAGGACCCCGAACTTCGCCAGGGTGCCGTGTCCGTCAGCCTGCACGGGGAGCGCCTGGACCGCGCCCTGGTTCCGCTGGCGCCTGAGTTCTCGCGCAGTTACTTGCAGCAATTGGTGGACGCCGGCTGGGTGCAGCTGAACGGCAAAGTAGTGACCAAGCCGTCGCACAAGGTCAAAGTGGGCGACGCACTGCAGTTGGAGCTGCAGCCCACACCGCAAAGCCAGGCATTCAAGCCTGAGGTGATGGATTTAGAGGTGGTCTACCAGGACGCGCACCTGATGGTGATCAACAAGCCCGCCGGGCTGGTGGTGCACCCCGCGCCGGGCAATTGGAGCGGCACGCTGCTCAACGGCTTGCTGGCGCTTGACCCGAAAATTTCCGAAGTGCCCCGGGCGGGCATTGTTCACCGGCTCGACAAGGACACCAGTGGCCTGATGGTTGTGGCACGCAGCCGTCTGGCCATGGATGCGCTGGTGCAAGCCATTGCCGCACGCACCGTGAGCCGCCAGTACCTGGCCGTCGGCCACAAGGCCTGGAGCGGTGCAGCCAAGGTTACGGTACAGGCGCCCATCGGCCGCGACCCACGCAACCGCCTGCGCATGGCGGTGGTGGATTTGCTCAAATCACCCGGCAAGACGGCCCAAACCGACTTCATATTCCTGGCCAATGCCGTGGACGCCTGCCTGGTACGCTGCGTGCTCCACACCGGTCGCACGCACCAAATACGCGTGCATATGGCGTCTATCGGTCACGCGCTGGTGGCCGACGCGGTTTATGGCGGCAGCGCCAGCGGCGACATGACGCGCCAGGCGCTGCACGCTTTTCGGCTGGCGTTTGCGCACCCTATGACAGGTGAGCCGCTGGCCTTTGAAGCGCCGGTGCCGCCTGATTTTGAGCGCTTGCTGGATTTTCTGGGCCTCAGCTACAATGGCGCTCCCCCTCTGAAGTCGCCTTGCGGCGCATAGTCTCGGCACGTGCTGCGACCGATTTAGCTGCTAGGGATACAGCTACGCTCCTACCGGGGTAGCCCGTCCAACCCGCACCGCTCGCTCTTTTTGCTGAGCCCCTCGCCCGGAAACGTTTGCATGATCAATACCGCTGAAGCCACGCGCGTCTTGGAAACTGCCCTGATTTGCGCCCAGCAGCCTTTGCCGTTGCGGGACATGCGCGCCTTGTTCCGGGACGAAATTGGCAGCGACACCTTGAAGCAAATGCTCAGTGACCTCGGGGCGCAATGGACGGGTCGCGGTGTGGAACTGGTCAACGTGGCCAGCGGCTGGCGCTTTCAGAGCCGCCCCGAGATGCGCGAATTCTTGGACCGCCTGCACCCGGAAAAGCCCCCGCGCTACACCCGCGCCACCCTGGAAACCCTGGCCATCATCGCCTACCGCCAACCGGTCACCCGGGGGGATATGGAAGACATTCGGGGCGTCACCATCAATTCATTGATCGTCAAGCAGCTCGAAGACCGCGGCTGGATCGAGGTCATCGGCCATCGTGAGGCTCCCGGGCGTCCGGCACTGTTTGCCACCACGCGCCAGTTCCTGGATGACCTGGGCCTGCAAAGCCTGAGCCAGTTGCCCCAACTTGACCCGGTGGGTGAGCAGCGCAGCGGCGGCGCTATGGACGCCTTGACGAGCCTGCTCGAAGACGCCGCAGCGCCAGAGCTGGCTTTGGAGGCGCCTGATGCGCTGGCGCAGCTCCAGGCGCCCCCACCGCCACCCCCCGACCAAGACGCAAAGCCAACCGCGTACCCCGACATTTTTGACAGCCCCAGCGCGCCAAGCACCTTATGAACGACACCGACACCCCGGGCCACAAGCCCCAAACGCCCACGGAAATTCCCGCAGCCGTGGTAGCGCCCAATGAAGATTTCGAGGTGCAAGCAGCTGTTGCGCCTGCGGCCCTCGCAGTCCCTGAAGAAGCAGGGCGCAGCGAAGACGCCAGCCTGTTTGACCAGGTGGTATCCGGTGCATTTGACGCGGAAGACGCAGCGCTGGAAGTCACCCCGCCCAAGCGCATCCTGACGCCCATGGCCGAGACACCCAAGCTGCACAAAATCCTGGCCCAAGCCGGCATGGGCTCGCGCCTGGAGATGGAGCAGCTGATTCTCGAAGGCCGCATTTCGGTCAACAACGAGCCGGCCCACATCGGCCAGCGCATCCAGTTTGGCGACCACATCAAGGTCAACGGCAAGCCGATCCGCTTTCGCATCGACCCGCCGCCACCGCGCGTCATCGCTTACCACAAGCCGGTAGGAGAGGTCGTCACCCACGACGACCCGCAAAACCGCCCCACGGTGTTTCGCCGTCTGCCCAAGCTCAACCACGGCAAATGGCAGTCGGTCGGGCGCTTGGACCTCAATACCGAAGGCCTGTTGCTGTTCACCAGCTCGGGCGAATTGGCCAACAACTTGATGCATCCCCGCTTTGGCCTGGTGCGCGAATACGCGGTGCGGGTGCTGGGGTCGCTGAGCAAAGAAGAAACGCAGATGCTGCTCGACGGCGTCAAGTTGGACGACGGCATTGCGCAGTTCGGCTCCATCGAAGCCGGTGGCGGCGAGGGCAGCAACTGCTGGTACCGCGTCACCATTTCCGAGGGGCGCAACCGTGAAGTGCGCCGCATGCTCGAAGCCGTGGGCCACGCGGTGAGCCGCCTGATTCGCATTCGCTACGGCGCCATGCTGCTGCCGCGCGGCCTCAAGCGTGGCGCATGGATGGAGCTGGACGAAACCGACATCGCGGCTCTGGTGCAGGCCGCTGGCAGCGCGGGTGCCGGCAATGACGGCGTAGAGCGCGTGCGCACAGCCGAAGGCGCAGGCCGTCCCGCTCCCCGAGGCCCCGGCAACCGTCGGGGCGGGCCGCCTACGCCGCGCGGTGCCCAACGCGCTGGCGCGGGTCGCGGGCCGGGCGCTGGGCGCAGTGGCGCCCCATCACCGGTCGGCAAAGCGGGTGGTGGCGCGGCGCAGCCCGATCCCCTGAAAACATCGGTGGGCTACATCGGCGCCGACAGCCTGTCACGCCAGCGAAAACAAGAGGCGCAGCGCCAGCGCAGCGGCCCCGGTGGCCAACGCCGCACAGGGCGCAGCCGCTAGGGCTAACTGCTAAACTCGCACGCTTTGCCACGCAGGGTGGCGAATCATTCATTACGAAGGTTGAAGTAACACCATGGCTATCGAACGCACACTCTCCATCATCAAGCCCGACGCAGTGGCCAAAAACGTGATTGGTCAAATTTACGCCCGTTTTGAAGCCGCTGGCCTCAAAGTCGTGGCTGCGCGCATGGCCCATTTGTCCCGCGGTGAAGCCGAAGCCTTTTACGCAGTGCACAAGGCTCGTCCGTTCTTCAAAGACCTGGTTGATTTCATGATTTCCGGTCCCGTGATGATCCAGGCCCTGGAAGGCGAGAACGCGATCCTGACCCACCGCGACCTGATGGGCGCTACCGACCCGAAGAAAGCTGCCCCCGGCACCATCCGCGCCGATTTCGCTGACAGCATTGACGCCAACGCCGTTCACGGCTCCGACGCCGCAGAAACCGCTGCCGTTGAAATCGCGTTCTTCTTTGCTGGCATGAACGTCTATTCGCGTTAATTTGCACCATGGCGGCCAATCTTCTCGACTATGACCTCGAGGGCTTGGCCCTTTTTTGTGAGCGTCTAGGCGAGAAGCGTTTCCGCGCGGTCCAGCTGTTTCGCTGGATCCACCAAAAAGGCGCGTCTGACTTTGACGCCATGACCGACCTGGCCAAGTCCTTGCGCGAAAAGCTCAAGACCTGCGCCGAGGTCAGGCCTCTTTCCGTACTCTCCCAGCACGAATCCAGCGACGGCACCATCAAGTGGCTGTTTGACGTGGGCGCCGGTGACGCGGTAGAAGCGGTTTTTATCCCCGAATCTGACCGTGGCACCCTGTGCATTTCGTCTCAGGCCGGTTGCGCTGTGGGTTGCCGCTTTTGCAGCACCGGCCACCAAGGCTTTAGCCGCAATTTGACAGCGGGAGAAATCGTTTCGCAGCTCTGGTTTGCCGAGCACTTTTTGCGCAGGCACTTAGGGCGCGACGAGCGTGTTATCTCCAACGTGGTGATGATGGGCATGGGCGAGCCGCTGCAAAACTATGCCGAGCTCGTGCCTTCGCTCAAGGTGATGCTTGACGACCACGCCTACGGCCTGTCGCGCCGCCGCGTCACGGTGTCGACTTCTGGCATGGTGCCGATGATGGACCGGCTGGGCCAAGACTGTCCGGTGGCTTTGGCGGTGTCCTTGCATGCGCCCAACGACGCCTTGCGTGAAAGCCTGGTGCCCCTGAACAAAAAATACCCCATTGCCGAACTGTTGCAGGCCTGCGTGCGCTACCTGGTGGTGGCGCCGCGCGACTTCATTACCTTTGAATACTGCATGCTCGATGGCGTCAACGACACGCCTGAGCTGGCCGCGCAGTTGGTCGAACTCTTGCGCACCTCGGGCGGCAACCTGAATTGGTGCAAGGTCAATCTGATTCCCTTCAATCCATTTGCGGCCTCGGGCCTGACGCGGTCATCTGCGGCGCAGGTGCAGGCTTTTTCTGAGGTGTTAAGCCGCGCTGGCGTCGTTACCACGGTGCGCAAGACGCGCGGCGACGACATTGCCGCAGCCTGTGGCCAGTTGGCCGGTGACGTGAAAGACCGCACTGGCGTGGTGGTGCGCATGCACAAGCAGCGCATTGGTGCCTCTCAAACAGGGCTTGGCACGCTGCAGGTCCCAGGGCTGGCCCCCGCGTTGTAATGCCATGCCAGCGTTGTCTTTGTGCCAAGGTGGTTCTGCTGTGCGTATAGGCCTATCGCTGCGCTGGACCTTGCGCTGGCTGACCACAGCCTTGCTCTTGGCGCTGGTCGCTTGCACCGGCGTCGCGCAGCGCACTGGTATGCCAGACCTGATGACGGAGTCTGATGAAACAGCGCCGCGCAAACGGGCGCGCATACGGCTTGAACTCGCTATCAATTATTTCAACGAGGGCAAAACTGCGATCGCACTCGATGAGCTCAAGCAGTCGATTGCGGTGGACGCGGGTTTGTATGAGGCGCATAACCTGCGTGGACTGATTTACATGCGCTTGAACGAGCAGACCTTGGCGGAGGACAGCTTTCGCCAGGCACTGGTACTCAATCCCAAAGCCGCCAACGTGCAACACAATTACGGCTTGCTGCTGTGCCAGCAAGGCCAAATGTCCGCGGCAGCCGACATGCTGAAGGCCGCCTTGGCCGATCCAACCTACGGTGAACGTGCCAAGTCCTGGATGATTCTGGGCCTGTGCCAAGCCAAGGCGGGCCAGGCCAAGGCCGCTGAGACCAGTTTACTCAACGCCTATCAGCTTGATCCCCTCAACCCTGTGGTTGCCTACCACCTAGGGGCCTTGTTTTTCAAGAGCGGCGAGTACATCCAGGCCCAGCGCTTTCTGGCGCCACTCAATGCCTCCGGCCTTGCCAATGCCGAATCGCTTTGGCTGGGCGTGAAGCTTGCCCGCGCACAGGGAGATTTGCCAGGTATGCAGCGCTTGGGGCAGGTCTTGGCTGAGCGCTTCCAGGGATCCAAAGAACGGCTCTGGCTGGAGAGGGGGAATTTTGATGAGTGAACCAAGGCTCTGCGCGCCGGACGAAGGCCCGTCAGATGCTGCAGTAGCAGCGCCGGTGCACCCCGCAGCAGGCGCGACGCCTACCGCAGGCGCTTTACTCAACACCGCGCGCCGGGCGGCGGGTTTGTCGATCGAACAGCTCAGCGATCGCGTCAAAGTACCGGTCCATCGGCTCATTGCTTTGGAGCAAGACCGGTTGGAGGGCTGGCCAGATGCCAACGTCGTCCGTGCCACTGCGGCGAGTGTTTGTCGCCACGTGCGACTGGACCCAGAGATCGTTTTGGCCCGGCTGCCCAAATTGGTAAAACCCGTTTTTTCCGGCTCGGGCGCCCATCCCGCAGTACGCTTTCGCGACAGTGGGGGGTTCCAGCTGCGCAATCCCCAGGGCTTGGGTCGGTGGTCGCTTGCGATGTTGGTGCTGGTGATCGGCGTAGCAGCGTTTGCGCTTTACGCTTTCTTGCGTGGTCCCATGTGGTCTGCTCCCGGCGTGGCTGCGCCCTTGCGCGCGCCAGACTCGGTTGTGCCGGCTGACCCTGTACTTCCGCCCGATGCAGGGCCTACAGATACCCGTTTGGCGGCGCAATTGCCCAGTTCCGATGCCAGTGCTGGCGTGGAGAAAGCGCAAAGCGCGGAGCCAGGCCGTGATGGAAGCAAGGAAGACGGACGCGTCCCGGGCAACGCTACCGCGGCTACGGCGGTGGGTGCGCCGGCCCACCCCTTGCTGTTGTTCAAGGTCAATGGGTTGACGTGGATTGACGTTACAGATGCCAAAGGCACTGTTCTGTTGCGTAAAACCATGTCCACTGGGGAAGCTGCCGTGGCCAGTGGCGCACTGCCGGTGTTCGTCGTGGTCGGGCGGGCTGACCACACCAGCGTAGAGGTGCGAGGCCAGGCTTTGAAGCTGGAAACTACATCGGCAGACAACGTAGCAAGATTCAAGGTGCAGTGATGGCAAACCAGACACAATTTAATTCCAATGGCGTCGCAGCGCGCCAAGGCCTGCAAGCCCGGGTGGTGTGGGGCAGCAATATCGTCACCATCGGTGGTGGCGCGCCGGTGCGCATCCAGTCCATGACCAACACCGACACTGTGGACGCCGTGGGCACGGCGATCCAGGTGAAGGAGCTGGCATTGGCGGGATCGGAGATGGTGCGTATCACCGTCAATACGCCCGAGGCGGCACAGGCCGTGCCTTACATCCGGGAGCAACTGGACCGCATGGGTGTATCGGTCCCCTTGATCGGCGATTTTCATTTCAACGGCCACCGCTTGCTGACCGACTTCCCCGACTGCGCGCAGGCCCTGTCCAAGTACCGCATCAACCCCGGCAACGTGGGCAAGGGCGACAAAAAAGACCGCCAGTTCGGCCAGATGATCGAAGCGGCGCTGCGCTGGGACAAGCCAGTACGCATCGGCGTGAACTGGGGCAGCCTGGACCAGGAGTTGCTCGCCAGCCTAATGGACGCCAACGCCCAGTTGGCCGAGCCGCTCGGCGTGAAACAGGTGATGTACCAGGCTTTGATCAGTTCGGCTGTTGGGTCGGCCGAGTTGGCGCAGTCCATGGGGATGCAGGCCAGCCAAATCATCATTTCGTGCAAGGTCAGTGGCGTGCAGGACCTGATTGCGGTGTACCGCGAATTAGGCCGCAACACGCGCTACCCCCTGCATTTGGGCCTGACCGAGGCGGGCATGGGCACCAAGGGTACGGTGGCCTCTACCGCCGCGCTCTCGGTGCTGCTGCAAGAGGGCATTGGCGACACGATTCGCGTCTCGCTCACGCCTGCACCAGGTGAGTCGCGCAACCAGGAAGTCGTGGTCGCGGCCGAGATTTTGCAGGCCCTGGGCTTGCGCGCCTTCGTGCCCAGCGTGACCGCCTGCCCGGGATGCGGGCGCACCACCAGCACCACGTTCCAGGAATTGACGCAGCAAATCGACAATTTCCTGCGCGAGCAAATGCCGGTGTGGCGCGTGCGCTACCCCGGCGTGGAAGGTCTCAAGGTCGCTGTCATGGGCTGCATCGTCAACGGTCCTGGTGAGAGCAAGCACGCTGACATTGGCATCAGCCTGCCCGGCACCGGCGAGGCCCCTGCCGCGCCCGTATTCATAGACGGCGAAAAGCGCATGACCCTGCGCGGAGACGCCATTGCCACCGACTTTCAGGCGGTGGTTGAGAACTACATCCAACAACGTTTTGGCGCAGCGGCAACGCAAGCGCACGACTGATTCCCTTATGACTGAAGCAAACGCGCCACGCAAGGCGGAAAAACTCTTGGCCGTCAAGGGCATGAACGACATATTGCCGCCGGACTCGGCGCGCTGGGAGGCGCTCGAGGAGCGCGTGCGTGCGCTGATGCGCCGCTATGCCTATGAAAACATCCGCACCCCCATCGTCGAGCCCACCGCCTTGTTCGTGCGCGGCTTGGGGGAGGTGACCGATATCGTCGAAAAAGAGATGTATTCGTTTGACGACCGGCTCAATGGCGAAGCCCTGACCCTGCGGCCCGAAAACACCGCCGGCGTAGTGCGGGCGGTGGTCGAACACACCTTGCTCTACAACGGTGGAAAACGCCTGTATTACTTTGGCCCCATGTTTCGCCATGAGAGGCCACAGCGTGGACGCTACCGGCAATTCCACCAAGTAGGCGCCGAGGCACTGGGGTTTGGCGGCCCCGAAGTGGATGCCGAGTTGATACTGATGGCGCATGCCCTGTGGAAAGAACTGGGCATTGGTGGCGTGGAACTGCAAATTAACAGCCTGGGCCAGCCCGACGAGCGCAACTTGCACCGCGCTGCGCTCATTGCCCACTTTGAGGCGAACGCCGACGCCCTGGATCCCGAATCACGCCGACGCCTGCACCTCAACCCGCTGCGCCTGCTCGACAGCAAAAACCCCGCGATGCAAGAAGTGATTGAGGCAGCGCCTAAGTTGATGGATTTTCTGGGCGCGGCGTCCAAGGCGCACTTGGACACAGTGCTGGCCATCTTGGACGCTAACCGGGTGTCGTATGTCATGAACCCGCGCCTGGTGCGTGGCATGGACTATTACAACCTGACGGTGTTTGAGTTTGTGACGACGCAATTGGGCTCGCAAGGCACGATTTGCGGGGGGGGGCGTTACGACTACCTGATCGAGCAAATTGGGGGGAAGCCCGCTCCCGCCGTGGGTTGGGCCATGGGCATAGAGCGGGTGTTGGAGCTGTTGCGTGCGCAAGAGGAGTCGCTTGCCATGCCGGTACTTGACGTTTACGCGGTTATCCCCGATGCGTCGGCCTTGCCCCTGGCCGCTGCCTGTTTGCAAGACCTGCGGGGCGCAGGAGTTTCAGCGCTCATGCATGCCAGTGGCGAGTCGGGGTTGGCCAGCATGAAGTCGCAATTTAAGAAAGCCGACGCCTCAGGGGCGCGGTATGCGCTGGTATTTGGGGCCAATGAACTTGCGCAGGGCTGCGTTACTGTCAAAGCCCTGCGAGACCCCGCTGCACCGCAACGCACTTTGGCGCTGGATCAATGGGCCGGTTGGGCCCAGAGCCTACAATCCGCCCCTTAAACGAATACCGACATGGCAAACCACCTCGACCTCGAAGAACAAGAACAGCTAGAAGAAATCAAGCATTTCTGGAGCAAATACGGCAACTTTATCAGCGCAGTGCTGGTCGCTGTGGTGCTTTCTGTTGCGGCCTGGAATGGCTACCATTACTGGCAGCGCAGCCAGGCGGCGCAGGCCGCAGCCATGTTTGACGAAATGACCCGCTCAGTCGCCAGTGGTGCTTTGGACAAGACGGAACGTACTTTCAATGACATGAAGGAACGCTACCCCAGGGCAAGTTACACCCACCAAGCAGGCTTGGCGCTGGCGAAAATGGCGTCGGATGCGGGACAGGCCGAGGTTGCGAAAGCTGCTCTGCAGTGGGTGACTGACAAGGCGAGTGACGACGGTTATGTGGCGATCGCGCAACTTCGCCTGGCCAATATCTATATGGATGCCAAACAGTACCCGGAGGCGCTCAAGGTTCTGGACGCGGTCAAGAGTGAGGCCTTTGGTTCGCTGGTTTCTGACCGCAAGGGGGATGTGTTGTTCCTACAAGGCCAGCGCGATCTTGCCAAGGCTGCCTACCTTGCGGCATATAAATCCTTCGATGAGCGATCTGAATACCGCCGCCTGGTGCGTGTGAAACTCAATGCCTTGGGGTTGGAGCCTGAACCAGCCAAAGTCCTTGCCCAATCGGCTGCGGACGGGGAGCGTTAATGCGCTTCACACCGCGGGTTTTATCCATGATGCGCGCCACTTCGGCGCTTGCTTTGGCGCTGTTAGTTCAGGCATGCGCCAGCAGCGACAAACCCAAACCCACCCCTTTAGAGCCCCTTACCTCACGGTTGGCAGTGAAAGAAGTCTGGCGCGTAAACATTGGTGCCACGGCGCTGCCGCTGGAGACGCGTGCAGTGGGTGCACAAGTTCTTGTCGCCTCATCCCAGGGAGACTTGGTCGCTATCGAGGCGCGCAGCGGAAAGCTGGTGTGGCGCACCAGCGTGGGCACCTCCTTGAGCGCCGGAGTGGGTGGTGACGGTGAAACAAGCGCCGTTGTGAGCCGTGAAAACCAGCTCATCGCCTTGCTTGGTGGCAAAGAAGTATGGCGACAAAAAATGCCGTCACTCACCCTGACCCCGCCTTTGGTAGCCGGGGGGCGCGTATTTTTGCAGACGGCAGACCGAACCGTGTCTGCCTTTGATGCCGCATCGGGGCGGCCATTGTGGGTACAAAAGCGGCCAGGCGACGCATTGGTGCTTGGCCAACCGGGGATATTGATGGCGGTGGGAGACACTTTGGTCAGCGGCCAAAGTGGTCGATTGCTGGGTTTGAACCCGCAAAATGGCGCCACCCGTTGGGATGCCGCGGTGGCGGTCGGCCGTGGTGTGAATGAAGTGGAGCGGTTGGTGGATCTGGTGTCTGGGGTCAGCCGGGTGGGAGATAACCTGTGCCTGAGGGCGTTTCAGTCGGCCGTGGCTTGCGTGGATGCGCAGTTGGGGCGAACTGTATGGACAAAGACCGCCACAGGTGCCAGTGGCATTGCGGGCGACGCCAACAGCGTGATGGGCGCAGAGTCCGATGGAAAGTTGATCGCATGGCGCCGCAGTGATGGTGAAAAGCTCTGGACCAACGAAAAACTGCGTTTTCGGGGGCTTTCAAGCCCGATTCTCATGGCGGGCTCCGTGGTTTTAGGCGACTCCGAGGGGTTTCTTCACTTTATTTCCCCCCAGGACGGAGCCTTGCTCGCCCGCGTCCCCACGGATGGCTCTGCTATTGCCTTGGCACCGGCCTGGGTGGATGGAATATTGGTCGCGGTAACAACGCGCGGCACGGTAATTGGGTTTCGGCCTGAATAATTAGGCTAAAACTTCATGAAACCTGTCATCGCCCTGGTCGGCAGACCCAATGTGGGCAAATCGACCCTGTTCAACCGCCTGACGAAAACGCGTGACGCCATCGTTGCAGATTACGCGGGTCTCACGCGCGACCGCCATTACGGCAATGCAAAGCACGGAAAACACGAGTACATCGTGGTCGATACCGGCGGCTTTGAGCCCGATGCGGCCAGCGGTATCTACAAAGAAATGGCCAAGCAGACTCGCCAGGCTGTCGCTGAAGCGGACGTGGTGCTGTTTGTGGTGGACGCACGCGGTGGAGTCTCGGCACAAGACCACGAGATTGCCAAGTACCTGCGCCGCCTTGGGAAATCAGCGGTAGTGGTGGCCAATAAGGCCGAAGGAATGACAGACGGCGTGCAATTCACCGAGTTTTTTGAACTCGGCCTGGGCGCAGTAATACCCATCAGTGCGGCCCATGGACAGGGTATCCGCCCCCTGATCGAGCAGGTGCTCGAACCCTTGGCGCTGGCGATGGCGCAGCCGGAAGACGAGAGTGACCCCGGCAGCATCAAGTTGGCAGTCGCGGGACGACCCAATGTGGGTAAGTCGACACTGATCAACACCTGGCTCGGCGAGGAGCGCTTGGTGGCGTTTGACATGCCAGGGACCACGCGTGACGCTATCTCCGTGCCCTTTGAACGAGGTGGGCAACGTTTTGAGCTCATTGATACCGCCGGTCTGCGCCGCAAAGGCAAGGTATTTGAGGCAATCGAAAAGTTCTCGGTCGTCAAAACGCTGCAGGCCATTGAGTCGGCCAACGTGGTCTTGCTGCTGATTGACGCCATTCAGGGCGTGACAGACCAGGATGCGCATATCGCGGGTTACGTACTCGAATCAGGGCGCGCAGTGGTGGTTGCCGTCAATAAGTGGGACGCGGTAGACGAATACCAGCGCGAGCTGGTCAAGCGTTCGCTGGAAACGCGCCTGGGATTTTTGAAGTTTGCGACCGTGCATTTCATTTCGGCTACCAAGCGCCAGGGCTTGGGACCGGTGTGGGATTCCATTGCCCAGGCGCACCGCTCCGCCAATTGCAAAATGCCCACGCCTGTACTGACGCGATTGCTGCTAGAAGCCGTGCAATTCCAAACGCCCAAGAAAACTGGCATGTACCGCCCTAAACTGCGCTACGCCCACCAAGGCGGCATGAACCCGCCCATCATCATCGTCCACGGCAATTCACTTGAGCAGGTGACCGACGCCTACAAGCGCTTTCTGGAAGGGCGCTTTCGCAAGGAATTCAACCTGGTGGGTACGCCCTTGCTGATCCAAATGAAGTCGTCGTCCAACCCCTACTCAGACAAGGACTAAGCGGCCCCGCCTGCCTTAGGTCTAAGCCCTTTACCTGCCCTCGCAGGCGGGTGGCTTGCTGCCATTGTGGTATCTTCCCCGCCTTAACTTTCCAACACGGAGAATATCGTGAACAACAAAAGCCAGCTCCTCCAAGATCCCTTTCTGAACGCCTTGCGCCGTGAGCATATTCCTGTGTCGGTCTACTTGGTCAACGGAATCAAGTTGCAGGGGCAGATTGAGTCGTTTGACCAATACGTGGTGCTTCTGCGCAACACCGTCACCCAAATGGTCTACAAACACGCCATTTCCACCATAGTCCCCGGGCGTGCAGTCAACCTCGCTGCTGCTACTGTGGATGAGGCGCCCGCGCCGTAAGCCTTATTTTGCGGGTCGCGCCGTGCGCCCGCTTTCCATTACCTGCCTTTTCTTTGAATTCCACCGTCCACACCGCCGCTCCGCGAACCATCTTGGTCGGTGTGGATTTGGGATTGCCGAATTTTGACAGCGCCTTGCAAGAGCTCGGTTTGCTGGCAAAAACTGCCGGTATGGAACCGGTGGCATCCATTACCTGTAAGCGACGCGCCCCAGACGCCGCGTTGTTCGTCGGTACGGGTAAGGCCGATGAAATCAAGTTACTGGCCCAGCAATATGGGGCTGAAGAAATCCTTTTCGACCAAAGCCTGAGCCCGGGCCAGCAGCGCAATCTCGAGCGTCGGCTGGAGTTGCCCGTCAACGACCGCACCTTCTTGATCCTGGAAATATTTGCCCAGCGCGCGCGCAGCCATGAGGGCAAGCTCCAGGTAGAACTGGCCCGCCTTCAGTACCTGAGTACGCGCCTGGTGCGGCGTTGGTCGCATCTGGAGCGCCAACGTGGCGGCATTGGCACGCGTGGAGGACCGGGGGAGACGCAGATTGAACTGGACCGGCGCATGATCGCCACCACCATCAAACGCACCAAAGAGCAGTTGCAAAAAGTCAAGCGCCAGCACCAGACACAGCGCAAGCAGCGTGATCGGCGTGGTGCCTTCAATATTTCGCTGATTGGCTACACCAATGCCGGTAAATCCACGCTGTTTAACGCCTTGGTCAAAGCCCGCGCTTACGCCGCCGACCAGCTCTTTGCCACGCTTGACACCACTACGCGGCAGTTGTATCTGGGCGAAGCGCGGCGCTCTGTTTCGCTGTCGGATACGGTGGGATTCATTCGGGATCTTCCCCACGGCTTGATCGATGCATTTCAGGCCACTCTGCAAGAAGCCATCGATGCGGACTTGCTGGTGCACGTGGTGGACGCATCTAACCCAGACCATGTCCTGCAAATCCGCCAGGTGCAGCAGGTGCTCAAGGAAATTGGAGCGCAGGATATCCCTCAGCTGCTGGTGTTCAATAAGGTGGACGCCATGGACGCTGCCCATCTCCCGCTGCAGGAACAGGACTTTTGTGAGATTGACGGCGTACAAACGCCACGCCTCTTCGCCAGTGCCCGTGCGGGGACCGGTATTGCCGCTCTGCGCGCGGAGTTGGCGTCCATCGTGGCGCGTGACGCCTTGGCCAATGGCACAGATCACCCTGGCACCCCTGAGGCTGAATCGTAAATGTGGACAATGGGGCACCGTGTGCGAAAGCTAAGACCATGAAATTTTCTATTCCAAACTTTAATCTTGGCGGCTTGGCCGGGCGCGTTGGGGGTATGTTCAACCTCAACGACAGTCGCTGGGGCCGCGGCGACGACGCCAAGCCCGAGTCCACAGGGCAAACCAAGCCCGAGTCAAGCGCTGAACCGAAAGACGGCGCACCGCATGAAGACGCGAAGCCCCGGCCGGGCACGCGCCCGGGCGCGCCATCGGGCCCGCCAGATCTCGATGAGCTGTGGCGTGATTTCAATCGCAAGCTCAATGGCTGGCTGGGCGGCGGCAAAAAGCCGGCTGGTAACCAGGGCCGCGGACCTGGTGGGTTCATTCCAGACTTCAAGAATGCCGGTATCGGTGGAGGGCTTGTGTTGGCAGTGGTCTTCCTGGTCTGGCTGGGAACCGGCTTTTTTATCGTCCAGGAGGGGCAACAGGCGGTCATCACCCAGTTTGGGCGTTACAAGTCCACGGTGAATGCAGGTTTCAATTGGCGACTGCCCTACCCGATACAGCGCCATGAGTTGGTATTTGTGACCCAAATCCGGTCGGTCGATGTGGGCCGCGACAACGTGCTCAAGGCCACTGGCTTACGGGAATCGGCGATGCTGACGCAGGACGAGAATATTTTGGACATCAAGTTTGCTGTGCAATACCGACTCAACGATGCGCGGGCATTTTTGTTCGAGAGCAAAAACCCTACCGACGCTGTGGTGCAGGCGGCTGAAACCTCGGTACGCGAGGTACTCGGGAAAATGAACATGGACGCCGCTTTGTCGGAAGACCGCGACCAGATTGCCCCCAAAGTCCGCGCCATGATGCAAGAAATTTTGGACCGCTACAAAGTCGGCATTGAAGTGGTGGGCATCAACTTGCAGCAAGGTGGTGTGCGTCCGCCTGAGCAGGTTCAAGCCTCGTTTGATGACGTGCTCAAGGCCGGCCAGGAGCGCGAACGCACCAAAAATGAAGCCCAGGCTTACGCCAATGACGTGATTCCCCGTGCTGTCGGATCGGCCTCACGCCTCAAAGAGGAGGCTGACGCCTACAAAGCCCGGGTGGTCGCGCAGGCCCAGGGCGATGCGCAGCGTTTTCGATCGGTTTATAACGAGTACCAAAAGGCCCCCCAAGTCACCCGGGACCGGATGTACCTCGACACCATGCAGCAAATCTTTGCCAATGTCACCAAGGTCCTGGTCGACTCTCGTCAGGGTGCGACCCTGCTGAACATGCCGCTGGAGAAGTTGCTGCAAGGCAGCACAGGGGAAGCGGCTGCGGTCCCTGCGCCAGTGCCTGTACCCAACCCAAGCCCGTCAACCCCTGTCACGCCTGGTGCGGACTCGCGAAGCCGGGATGCGGCGCGCACCCGCGAACGCGATGTGCGCTAGGAGATCACTATGAACCGTATTGGATTGGTTTTATCGTCGTTGCTGGTGCTGTTGCTACTGGCCAGTTCCACCTTGTTCGTGGTCGATCAGCGCCAGTTTGGCGTCGTCTATGCCTTGGGACAAATCAAGGAGGTCATCACCGAGCCGGGCCTGAACTGGAAGCTGCCGCCGCCCTTTCAAAACGTCTCCTATATTGATAAACGTTTGCTTACCTTGGACAGTACCGACGCAGAGCCCATGCTCACCGCGGAGAAGCAGCGTGTGGTGATCGACTGGTATGTGCGTTGGCGTATTTCTGAGCCGTCGGACTACATCCGCAATGTCGGATTGAACGAAGGTGCCGGTGCCAGCCAACTCAGCCGTGTGGTGCGCAACGCCTTCCAAGAAGCCATTAACAAGCGCACCGTCAAGGAATTACTTTCCTTGAAGCGCGAAGACCTGATGGCGGACGTGAAGGCCGAAGTGCTGGCCAAGGTGCGCGGCGCCAAGCCTTGGGGCGTGGATGTGGTGGACGTGCGTATTACCCGCGTGGACTATGTGGAAGCCATTACCGAATCCGTTTACCGTCGCATGGAGGCCGAGCGCAAGCGGGTAGCCAACGAACTCCGCTCAACGGGTGCGGCAGAGGGCGAAAAAATCCGTGCCGACGCTGACCGTCAGCGTGAGGTAACCATTGCCAACGCCTACCGTGACGCTCAGAAGATCAAAGGCGAGGGCGATGCCGAGGCCGCGCGCATCTATGCCGATGCCTTCAACCGCGATCCACAATTTGCCCAGTTTTACCGCAGCCTTGAAGCCTACAAAAGCAGCTTTGCCAACAAGAGCGATGTGATGGTGGTTGATCCATCGTCGAGCGAATTTTTCAAAATTTTCCGTGGTGGCGGTTCTGCCGTGGGCGGCGCCAAGAAATAAGCTGCCATGCAAGCGGCCCGATTTCTCGGGCTCGCCCCTTTTTTACCGGTGGTCAGGCCGGTAAAATCTGTGTTTTAACAAACTCCCTCATTCCATGTCCGCTTGGGTCCTTCCGGATCATATTGCCGATGTGCTGCCGTCCGAGGCGCGCCACATCGAAGAAATCCGACGCAATTTGCTGGACATGGCGCGCTGCTATGGCTACGAACTCGTCATGCCGCCGCTGCTTGAGCACCTGGAGTCGCTGCTCACCGGCACGGGCGAGGCCCTGGACCTTCAAACCTTCAAACTGGTGGACCAAATCTCGGGCCGCATGATGGGCTTGCGTGCCGACAGCACGCCGCAGGTGGCCCGCATTGACGCCCATTTGCTCAACCGCACGGGCGTGGCCCGGCTCTCGTATTGCGGCCCGGTATTGCACACCCGTCCGGCAGCCCCCCACGCCAGCCGCGAACCCTTGCAGTTGGGTGCTGAAATCTATGGCCACGCGGGTTTGGAGGCGGACCTGGAGATTTTGGAGTTAGCGCTTGACAGCCTGCGCGCGGCGCATGTGGGGGAACTCACGGTAGACCTGGGTGATGTGCGCATCGTCAACGCCTTGCTGGCGCAAACCGCACTCACACCTGAGCAAACCGCCGACGTGCACGCTGCGCTGGCGACCAAGGACGCCAGTGCCTTAGCACAGCTGACTTCTCAGGTTCCAGCAGATATTGCTGGTGCGCTCGTGCAGCTGACCCAACTGTATGGTGACGTCGCCATCCTCGACGAGGCCCGACGCTTGTTGCCGCCCCTGCCTGCAATCCATGCTGCGCTGGACCAACTCCAGTGGCTGGCCAGCCATATATCGGGCGCTAAGGTGTCTTTTGATTTGGCTGATTTGCGGGGTTATGCCTATTACAGTGGCGCCCGTTTTGCGGTGTATGCCGCCGGTGCACCGGATGCTTTGGTGCGCGGTGGCCGCTACGACGCGGTGGGTTCGGTGTTTGGACGCAAGCGCCCTGCGGTGGGCTTTAGCCTGGACATCAAGGCGATGGTCGCTGTCGCGCGGCCAGTGAAGCTGCGGGCTGCGATCCGCGCGCCATGGGGTGAGGGCCAGGCACTGCGCGAAGCCATCGCTGTGCTGCGCGCGGCGGGAGAAACAGTGGTTTGTGTTTTGCCTGGCCACGAGAGCGAAGTCGATGAATTCCAATGTGACCGCGAGCTGGTGCAGCGTGATGCTGCCTGGCGCGTCACTGCCATTTAAAGAAATACGTTAATGAATACACAAGCTGGTCGAAATGTAGTGGTCGTAGGCACCCAGTGGGGCGACGAGGGCAAGGGCAAGCTGGTGGACTGGCTTACCGAAAGTGCCCAGGGCGTGGTGCGTTTCCAGGGTGGTCACAATGCCGGCCACACCTTGGTCATCAACGGCGTCAAAACGGCCTTGCATCTGATCCCCAGTGGCATCATGCGCCCAGGCGTCAAGTGCTACATCGGCAACGGCGTCGTGCTTTCGGCCGCCAAGCTGTTTGAAGAGATAGAGGGCCTGGAAAAAGTGGGTGTAGAGCTGCGCTCACGCCTGCGCATCAGTGAAGCCTGCCCGCTGATTTTGCCGTTTCACGCCGCGCTGGACGTGGCGCGTGAAGCGGCGCGCGAAAAGGGCGGAAACATCAAAATCGGCACCACCGGGCGCGGCATTGGCCCGGCTTATGAAGACAAAATCGCCCGGCGCGCCCTGCGCGTGCAAGACCTGAAATACCCCGAGCGCTTTGCCAGTAAGTTGCGCGAGTTGCTGGACTTGCACAACCATGTATTGACCACCTACCTAGGTTCTGTTGCCTTTGACTTCGGCCCGACCTTGGCACCCTACATGGCCGATGGCAAAGTGCTGTTTGAGCCGGTATACGCCGAGGCCATGCGCCACGCCGAATTACTCAAGCCGATGATGGCCGACGTGTCGCGCGAGTTGAACGACGCCCACCATGCCGGTGCAAACTTGCTGTTTGAAGGCGCGCAAGGCACATTGCTCGACGTGGACCATGGTACCTATCCGTTTGTGACTTCCAGCAACTGCGTCGCGGGCAACGCCGCTGCAGGTGCGGGTGTGGGGCCTGGCATGTTGCATTACATCCTGGGCATCACCAAGGCGTATTGCACCCGCGTGGGCAGCGGCCCTTTTCCCACCGAGTTGGACTGGGAAAAGCCGGGCACCCCCGGCTACCACATGAGTACGGTTGGCTTTGAGAAAGGCGTGACCACCGGGCGCTCGCGCCGCTGCGGGTGGTTTGATGCGGCGCTGCTCAAGCGCTCGGCCCAGGTCAATGGCCTGAGCGGTCTTTGCATCACCAAACTCGACGTGCTCGACGGCCTGAGCGAGCTGCTGTTATGCACTGGCTATGAGCTCGATGGTGAGGTTACCGATATCCTGCCCATGGGCGCAGACGACATTGCCCGCTGCAAGCCCATTTACGAGTCCATGCCCGGTTGGAGCGACAGCACGGTGGGCGTGACTGTGTACGATGATCTGCCAGAGGCTGCGCGCCGTTACCTGGAGCGCATCGCCCAGGTGACTGGCGTGCCGATCCACATGGTGTCCACCAGCCCCGACCGCGACCACACCATCATGATGCGCCACCCCTATCTGGCGGCCTGATTCAGTCCCAAACCCAAGGAGCACGCATGCTTACTGAAGACGGTAAACACCTCTACGTCAGCTACGACGAGTACCACAATCTGATCGAAAAACTGGCCATCAAGGTGTTCCAGTCCGGTTGGGAATTCGACACCATTTTGTGCCTGGCGCGCGGCGGCATGCGGCCGGGCGACATCCTCTCGCGGGTGTTTGACAAGCCGTTGGCCATCATGTCGACCAGCTCCTACCGTTCCGATGCTGGTACGGTGCAGGGCAACCTGGACATCGCCCGATTCATTACCACGCCCAAGGGTGAAATTGCTGGCAAGGTCTTGCTGGTCGATGACTTGGCCGACTCGGGCCATACGCTCAATGCCGTCATGCACCAACTGCGCAACAACTACACGCCGATTACCGAGTTGCGCAGCGCCGTCATCTGGACCAAGGCCTTGTCTACCTTCACGCCCGATTATTCAGTGGAATTTTTGCCGACCAACCCCTGGATCCACCAACCTTTTGAGAGCTATGACTCTTTGCGTCCCGAGCAACTGATTCAAAAGTGGAGCGTCTGACGCACGACCAGACTCGCCATGCCTGAGCTCAGCACTTCGCTTATTCACCACCCGTATGAGGCACCAGCAGGCTTTGCTGCGCCCCAGCATGCGGTGCACAAGGCGTCCACCGTGTTCTTTCCTACCGTTGCCGCGATGCGCAGCCGGGACTGGAAAAACAAGTCGGCCTATACCTACGGCCTGCACGGAACGCCGACCACCTACGCGCTAGAAGAGCGGTTGTGCGCCCTGGAGGGTGGCTTGCAGTGCGTGCTGGTGCCTAGCGGATTGGCGGCTTTGGCACTGGTAGCCCTGGCACTCTTGAAAACCGGCGACGAGGTGCTGCTGCCAGACAATGCCTATGGTCCGAATAAAGCCCTGGTCGAGGGCGAATTGCGGTCTTGGGGCATCAGCCACCGCTATTACGATGCTATGGACCCGCAGGACCTCGCTGCCAAGCTGTCCCCCGCAACCCGCCTGGTGTGGGTGGAGGCGGCGGGTTCAGTCACCCTGGAATTTCCAGACCTGGCGACCCTGGTGCGCATCATCAAGCAGCATGGCGCCCTGGTGGCGCTGGACAACACCTGGGGCGCGGGCATTGCCTTCAAGCCCTTTAACTTGGCGCCTGGCAGTTCGGAAGCGCTGGCGGTCGATGTTTCAGCCCACGCGCTCACCAAGTACCCCAGCGGTGGCGGCGATGTGCTGATGGGCAGCGTCATCACCCGTGACCCTGATTTGCACATGCAGATCAAGCTCTGCCACATGCGATTAGGCCTGGGCGTAGGCGCAAACGACGCCGAACTGGTGCTGCGCTCCTTGCCCAGCATAGGCTTGCGCTACCGCGCGCACGACGAGGCCACCCGCGCCGTGGCCACCTGGTGCCAGACGCAGCCACAGTTTGTGCAGGTCCTGCACCCGGCCTTGGCGGGTTCGCCCGGCCACGAATTCTGGAAAGCGCTTTGCGACCGCCCAGACGGCGGCGCGGCCTGCCTGTTCAGTGTGGTGGTGGCGCCCCAGTACGCCCAGGCGCAGGTAGACGCCTTTTGCGATGCCCTCAAACTGTTTCGCCTGGGTTACAGCTGGGCGGGCCCGATCAGTTTGGTTGTGCCCTATGAGTTGCGCACCATGCGCAGCACCTGGCCCCAAGAAATCACCCAGGGCACGCTGGTGCGATTCTCGGTCGGTCTGGAAGCCGTGGCCGACCTGCAGGCCGACATAGCGCAAGCCCTGCTGCAGCTCAGGGCTTAGCCCACAGGCGCTGGCCCGAGGCCTCCAGGTGCGTGAGGTAGACGCGCACTTCAAACTCCAGTTGGTGGTAGTCGGGCTCCATATGCGTGCATAGTTTGTAAAAGGCCTTGTCATGCGCGCGTTCGCGCAAGTGCGCCAGCTCGTGCACCACGATCATGCGCAAAAACTCGGGCGGCGCGTCCTTGAATAGGCTGGCAATGCGGATCTCGTGCTTGGTTTTCAGGCGTGAACCCTGAACCCGCGAGATCGTGGTGTGGGTGCCCAAAGCGTTTTGCACCACGTGCAGCTTGCTGTCAAAAGCCACCTTGCTCAGGGGATCGGCGCCGCGCAAAAAGCTGTTTTTGGCGTCTTGCACGTAGTCGTACAAGGCGCGGTCGGTGCGCAGGCCGTGGCCTTGCGGGTATTTGTCGGTCAGCCACTGCGCTACGCGGCCCTGGTCCAACAGTGCCTGTACCTGCGCGCGGGTGGCATCAGAATAGGCCTGCAGGTAGGGCAGGGGTGTCACACCTCGCGCCGCAGGGCCGGGAACAAAATAACGTCGCGGATGCTGGCGCTGTCGGTCAGCAGCATCATTAACCGGTCGATGCCGATGCCGCAGCCGCCGGTGGGGGGCATGCCGTATTCCAGCGCACGCACAAAGTCGTGGTCGTAGTACATGGCTTCGTCGTCGCCGTTGTCTTTGGCCGCCACCTGGGCGTGAAAGCGAGCCGCTTGGTCTTGTGCGTCGTTCAGTTCGCTGAAACCGTTGCCGAATTCACGGCCGGTGATATACAGCTCAAAGCGCTCGGTCACGCCCGGTTTGGTATCGCTCTCGCGCGCCAGCGGCGAAATTTCTACTGGGTGCTCGCAAATAAAGGTGGGCTGCCAGAGCTTGTCTTCTACGGTTTCTTCAAAGTACAGCACCTGCAGGCTGGCCAGGCTGCGGGTGGACAAATGGTGTTTGGCCTCGGTCATGCCCAGTTTGCGCACCGCGTTGCTCAGCCACTCTGCGTCAAACACGTGCTCGCCCGCGTCGGTGTATTTCTGGATGGCTTCGATGATGGTCAGGCGCTCAAAAGGCTGCGCCAGATCGACGGGCTTGCCGCCGTAGCTCATTTGCAGGCTGCCGGTGGCCTTGAGGGCGGCGTCGCGCACCAAATCTTCGGTAAAACCCATCAGGTCTTGGTAATTCCAGTAGGCCGCGTAGAACTCCATCATGGTGAACTCGGGGTTGTGGCGCACCGAGATGCCTTCGTTGCGGAAGTTGCGGTTGATCTCGAACACCCGGTCAAAGCCGCCCACGATCAGGCGCTTCAAATACAGCTCGGGCGCGATGCGCAAGAACATTTGCTGGTCCAGCGCGTTGTGGTGGGTGGTAAACGGTTTGGCGTTCGCGCCCCCCGGAATAGGGTGCAGCATGGGCGTCTCCACTTCCAGAAAGCCGTGGTGCACCATGAATTCGCGGATGCCGCTGACTGCTTTGCTGCGCGCCACAAAGCGCTTGCGCGAGGTCTCGTCCGTCATCAGGTCGATGTAGCGCTGGCGGTATTTGACCTCTTGGTCGGCGATGCCGTGGAACTTGTCGGGCATGGGCCGCAGGCTTTTGGTCAGCAGGCGCACGCTGGTGGCGTGGATGGACAGTTCGCCCGTCTTGGTTTTGAACACTGTTCCTTCGGCGGCGACGATGTCGCCCAGGTCCCAATGTTTGAAATCTTCATACAGGGCCTGGCCCACGTCCTCGCCCTTGACGTAGATCTGAATCCGTCCGCTGCTGGGGCCAAACGAGGCGTCTTGCAGGGTACAAAAGCTGGCCTTGCCCATCACCCGTTTGAGCATCATTCGCCCCGCCACCCGGACCGTGGCGGCGATCTGGGCCAGCGCCTCTGCACTCTGTGGATCGAAGGTGGCAAACAAGTCTGCAGCGGTGTTGCTAGGAGAAAAATCGTTGGGAAACGCTACGCCCAAGCCCGCTGCTTGGCGCTCTCGCAAGACCTTGAGCTTTTCCCTGCGCTCGTGAATCAGCTGGTTTTCGTCGGGGAGGGCGGTAGATTGGGGATGGGCGTCGGACATGGAATGGGGCTGCGGTTCATGGGGCACCACGCGGGCACGCAGGGGCGCGTGCAGCCAAGCGGCGAAGTCCTGCATTCTAAGAGGGCCGCTAAAGCTATGATCCATGCCGTCGCGGGGGTACATATTGACTACCCCTTGCATCCCAACCCCCGTATGGCACCCACCCACTCATGTTTTACCAAATCATTTCACTCGTGCTGGATGTCGTGACAGGTTTGGTGTGCGGTGCGTGCTTGCTGCGGCTCTATATGCAGCAGCAGCGCATTCCGATGTCGGCGCGGGCTGGTAATCCGGTGGGGCCTTTTATCTTTGCGCTTACCGATTGGCTGGTTCTGCCCCTGCGCCGGGTCTTGCCCAAGTTGGCCGTGCTGGACGGGGCCAGTTTGGTTGCGGCAATGGTCTTGCAGTTGGCGCAATACCTGGTTTTGTGGCTCCTTCAAGGTGCCACGCAAGGCCCGGGCGTTGTGGCGGTGCTGGCGCTGTTTGGCTTGTTGCGCGTGGCCGTTTCAGGGCTTACGGGGCTGGTGATGATTTATGCTTTGTTGTCCTGGGTGCAGGCACGCTCACCTGTAACGGACCTGTTAGACCGGTTGGTGGCGCCCCTGCTTTCACCCATAAGGCGTCACCTGCCCTTGATGGGCGGGGTGGACTTGTCGCCGCTGGCGCTGTTGTTACTGTTGCAAGTGGTGTCCTTGCTCACCGGCGGCCTGCAAAGCATCGCCTTGATGGCGGCGGCTTAAGCGTCAGAGCACCGCGTCGGTGGGTTGTCGCTGCAGCATGGCCAGCGTTTCGGCCACAGTTTTGCGCAGCTCGCGGCGGTCACAAATAAAGTCGATGGCGCCTTTGGACTGCAAGAACTCGGCCCGCTGAAAACCCTCAGGCAAAGTCACCCGCACCGTGGACTCAATGACGCGTGGGCCCGCAAAACCAATCAAGGCCTTGGGTTCTGCAATCACGACGTCACCCAAAAACGCAAAACCCGCACTCACGCCGCCCATGGTCGGGTCGGTCAGCACGCTGATGTAGGGCAGGCCTTTTTTCGCCAGTCGCGTGAGGGCGGCATTGGTTTTGGCCATTTGCATCAGGCTGAGCAAGCCCTCTTGCATGCGCGCGCCGCCAGTGGCGGTGAAGCACAAAAAAGGCACTTTTTGTTCGATGGCCGCTTCCACACCGCGCACAAAGCGTTCGCCCACCACACTGCCCATGCTGCCGCCCATGAACTCAAACTCAAAACACGCCGCCACCAGGCCCACGCCGTGCACTGATCCTCCCATGACGATCAGGGCATCCGTCTCGCCGGTGTTCTCTAGGGCTTCTTTAAGACGCTCGGTGTATTTGCGGCTGTCCTTGAACTTGAGCGCGTCAACAGGCAGCACCTCTTGGCCGATTTCAAACCGGCCTTCATTGTCCAAAAACACGTTCAGGCGCGCGCGCGCACCGATGCGGTGGTGGTGGCCGCAGGTGGGGCAGACGTTCTGGTTTTGCTCCAGATCAGCCTTGTAGAGCACGGTTTCGCAACTAGGGCACTTGATCCACAGGCCTTCCGGCACCGAGCGGCGGTCGGCGGGGTCGGTTTGCTGGATTTTTGGGGGGAGCAGTTTTTCAAGCCAACTCATAGGGTGCCTCTTTGGGTTTGAAGGGGTGGTTGCGAAGCCTGGTGTGCCAGCACTCAGGCGTCCATCGCCGTGCGAACACCGTGCAAAAACGCTTGCGCGGTGGCCGCGACCTGCGCGCGGGGCGCATTTTCAATCAACTGGATGATTTTGCTACCGATGACGACCGCGTCGGCCACCTGGGCGATGGTTTTGGCCGTCGCTCCGTCGCGGATGCCAAAGCCTACGCCCACCGGCGTTTGAATGTGCTGGCGGATGCGCGGCAGCATGGCGGCCACAGAGTCGGTGTCGAGCGTGCCCGCGCCCGTCACGCCCTTGAGCGACACGTAGTACACATAGCCTGAGGCTACGCGCGCTACCTGCTCCATGCGTTCATCGGTGCTGGTGGGCGCCAGCAAAAAGATGAGGTCCATCTGGTGCGCGCGCAAGTCGGCAGCAAAGGCCTCGCATTCTTCGGGCGGGTAGTCAACGATCAGCACGCCGTCCACGCCAGCCTGCGCCGCGTCCTGGACAAACGGGCTGGAAACGCCCGCTCGGGCATGTTTTTGGTCGTAACGCTCCACCGGGTTGGCGTAGCCCATCAGCACCACGGGAGTTTGGCTGTTGGCTTTGCGAAACTCGCGCACCATTTCCAGCACTTGGGACAGGCCAATGCCGAACGACAGCGCCAGATCCCCGGCTTTCTGAATCACCGGGCCATCGGCGCTGGGGTCGGAAAAGGGCACGCCGAGTTCAATCACATCGGCGCCGCCCGCTACCATGGCGTGCATCAATTCGGGCGTGACATCGGCGTAGGGGAATCCAGCGGTGACGAAGGGAATCAGCGCCTTGCGCCCTTGCGCTTTTAGATTGGCAAAGGTGGCGTCAATGCGGCTGCTCATGCTGTTGCCCCCGCTTTAAACATCGTGATGGGCTGATCACCGCCTTTAACCCCCTGGCCCTGGCAGCTCGGGCGGCAGTAGAAGTCGGCATTGCTCAAGTCAGCGACAGTGCCAATGTCTTTGTCCCCCCGACCAGACAGATTGACCAAAATCGACTGGTCGGGGCGCATGGTTTTGGCCAATTGCATCGCGTAGGCCACAGCGTGGCTGGATTCCAGGGCAGGAATGATGCCCTCGGTGCGGCACAGGTAATGGAAGGCCGCCAGTGCCTCTTTGTCGGTAATGCCCACGTACTGAGCGCGGCCCATGTCGCTCAAAAAGGCGTGCTCGGGGCCCACGCCAGGGTAATCCAGACCGGCGCTGATGCTGTGGGTCTCGGTGACCTGGCCGTTGTCGTCTTGCAGCACATAGGTGCGGTTGCCGTGCAAAACGCCTGCGCTGCCGCGCTGGATCGATGCCGAATGCTTGCCGCTGTCCAGGCCTTCGCCGGCCGCTTCCACGCCAATGAGCTGGGTGTTCTCGAACGGAATATAAGGGTGAAAAATACCCATGGCGTTGCTGCCCCCGCCCACGCAAGCGATCACCGCGTCGGGTTGGGTGTTGGCGGCATGTTGCCGGGCCAGCATGTCGGGCATTTGGGCGATGCATTCGGTGCCGATGATGCTTTGAAAGTCGCGCACCATCATGGGGTAGGGGTGCGGGCCTGCCACCGTGCCGATGATGTAGAAGGTGTTGTCCACATTGGCCACCCAGTCGCGCATGGCTTCGTTCAAGGCGTCTTTCAGGGTGCGGCTGCCGCTGGTGACAGGTACCACGGTGGCGCCCAAAAGTTTCATGCGATAGACATTGGGGCTTTGGCGTTTGACGTCTTCGCTTCCCATGTAGACCACGCATTCCAACCCGTAGCGGGCGCAAATGGTGGCGGTAGCTACGCCGTGCTGGCCGGCACCGGTTTCGGCAATCACACGCGGCTTGCCCATGCGCTTGGCCAGCATGGCCTGGCCGATGGTGTTGTTGATTTTGTGCGCGCCGGTGTGGTTCAGGTCTTCGCGCTTGAGGTAGATCTGCGCGCCGCCCATCTCGCGGCTCATGCGGTCGGCGTGGTAGATCGGCGAGGGGCGGCCCACAAAGTGCGCCAGCTCGGATTTGAACTCGGCCACAAAGGCCGGATCGTGCTGGTACTTGGCGTAGGCGTCTTTGAGCTCATTGATGGCGTGCGTCAGGGTCTCAGACACAAAGCTGCCGCCGTATTTGCCAAAGTGGCCACTGAAGTCAGGTTGTTGGTAGGAAAACATGGTCTTTATGGCATTCTTGCAAGGCGTTCGTCCGCTGCGCGAACCGCAGCGACAAACTGGTTGATCTTTTTGGGGTCTTTGATGCCCTTGAGGGTTCCGCCCCCCGGTGCATCGGCTTCTATGCCGGAGCTGACGTCGACGGACAGCGACTTACAGCGCGGGCGCAGTTGGGCTATGCCATCGCCCACGTTTGCAGAGTCGAGTCCACCACTCAAGACGAGGTGAGCGTTGACGTTTGGAGGAAGAAGTGACCAATTGAATGCCTTGCCGCCGCCGCCATATCCGTCGACGTGCGCGTCGAGCAAAATGGCTTGGGCCTTGGAATAAAGGTGTGCGTAGTTTACAAGGTCAAAACCCGCAGCATCCGGTCCCAAGGGAATGCGCGCTGCGCGCAGGTAGGGCCTCAGGCCTGCGCCCGCCATGTCAAAGCACGCTTGCGGGTTCTCATCACCGTGGAATTGCGCCGTGCAATGGGGAACCATTGCGCAGGCAGCGGCCACTTCGGCGGGGCTGTGGTTCACAAAAAGCAGTACCGGTGCCACAAACGGCGGTAGGCGCCGCGCCAACTCGGCGGCGCGCTGCATGCTGACCGCACGCGGACTCGCCGCATACAGTACAAAACCGACAGCGTCCGCCCCAGCCGCAACGGCAGCGTCCACATCTTGCTCGCGCGTCATTCCACACAACTTGATACGTGTGCGTACCTTGGCGGGGGTGAGAAGGCTCATGGCAGCCAATCATACGCAGGCGTGCGCTCGGGAATGCCGTAGGCCTCTGGATAGCGCGGGCCCAGAAAATACAGGCCAGAAGGCGCAAAAGTCGGCGCGGCAGCATCCCGGTCGCAGGCCAGCAGCACCTCGTGCATCCAAGAGGGCGGACGTTTCCCCCGGCCGATTTGGACCAAGCAGCCCATGATGTTGCGAATCATGTGGTGCAAAAACGCATTGGCTTCAAACTCAAAGCGCCAATAAGCCCCGCGTTGGGTAATGGAGATGGAATGCACATGTTTGATCGGCGACTGCGCCTGGCATTGTGCTGCACGAAATGAGCTGAAGTCGTGTTGCCCTAGAAGGTACCGGGCTGCATCGCGCATCGCGGCGCCATCTAAAGGATAAAAAGACCAGCCCACGCGGGCCGCATCGACGGTGGGGCGTACTTCGGACTGACGGAGTACATAGGCATACCGACGCGATGTGGCGCTGGCACGGCAATGGAAGCTTTGCGTCACTGGCATAGCCCACTCTACGGCGATATCCTGTGGCAAATGCGCATTCGTGCCGCGCACCCAGGCGTGCGTGCTGCGCAGTTTTTCGGTATCGAAGTGCACCACCTGCATCAGGGCGTGCACACCCGCATCGGTGCGACCAGCGCACAGCGTGGAAACTTTTTCTTGGGTGAACTGCTTGAGCGCAGACTCCAGTCGGTCCTGTACCGTCAGGCCCGATGCCTGGCTTTGCCAGCCTTGGTAACCGTGGCCGCTGTAACTAACGCCTAACGCAAGTCGCACACGCAACCTTGCCAAGCATTCGCGGCATGTCGCAAGGTCATTGAACCTGCTTCAGGAGGACGTGGGCGCGCGCGCGCAATGCCTCGTCCCCCTGGGCAATGACTTCTTCCAGCAACACAATCGCACCCTGCTTTTCGCCGAGTTCAAGAAATTGCCCGGCAAGCGCAAGAGTGGCGTCAAGACGGTCCAGGGTTTGCCGCCGTGCTGCTTCCGCGTCGGTGGGTGGCACGAGCGAGGCGGCAGAAGAAAGTGGAAACTCTCCTGGCGATGCGCTTCCAATGGCGGGAACCGATGCCGATTTTTCGTCCCAAAATGCGATGTCAGATGATGTTGCCGCTGGCGGTGCCTCTGAAAGATCGACCTCCTGGGGACCGGACACCGGCGGATTGAACGTCGGCCCTGCGGGCTGATTGATAGGCGCTTGTGCACCCGTGTCGAGCGTAAACATGGACTGCGCATAGGTAGCGGTCGGAGCCGCGTCGGCCTGTGCAGTCGGGGGCAAATCCCTGGGGTTGTACAAAGGGTTGGACGGATCAATCGACTTGCCCAATTCCTGTACCTGGGCCCAATCGGCGCTGTCCTCTGCCGCCAGCGCACGCACTTGACGCGCCATGGCCTCAAAACTGGCCAGGTCCGAGCGCTTGGCAAATATACCCAGTAGCTTTTGGTGAATGGCCAAGCGTGTGGGATCTTGTTGTAAACCTTCCCGCAAAATTTCTTCCGCGGGCACATCCTTGCCATAGGCCAAATAGACTTCCGCCTCAGCCACCGGATCGAGCTCATTGGCAACTTCCATTTGGCTCTCTGGGTACACCATGGTGGAGGATGCCACAGAACTTCCCTCCTTGGGGTCGGTTCGTGGCGTGTCTAGAGATTCAAAAATTGTGTTGGTTCGGGTTTCCCAGGCCGCAACGCCAGGGGATTGAAAACTGGCGGGGACCGGGTCGGGGCGGCGCTTCAAACGGTACCAGCCGTAGGCCAGCGCTGCCAACACGGCTGCCGCAAGTGCAAGCAGATCTGTGGGTATTGCAGACTCTGAGGCGACAGGTTTCGTGCTGGACGGTGTTGAAGCCGCAGGTGCCGGTGGTGGCGCGGAGGCCGCAATAGCGGCAGCGGCGGTGGAAGTCTGAGACGCTGGAGGCACAGGGGCTGCCGAACTTGCAGGTTGCGCCGCGACTGTGGCCAGTTGTTTGAGCTCTTCAATATTTTTCGACAATTCGGAGCGGCGTTCCTTCGCCTCGTCCGTGGCCCGCTGGCGAGCGATTTGTTCTACGCTGGCTTTTGCCGCTTTATCCTGCACCGAATCCTTAGACAAGGTCAGTTTGTCGCTTGCATTTTCGCTTTGGCTGTTGGCGCTCCCGGCATGGGTGTCCACGGCCGGCTTCTTTTCCGTGGGCTGGGATGCGGCGGTTGAACCCAATGGGCCTGTGCGCCGCTCGCGCAGCGATTTGTAGTCTTGATTTTGCTTGGCAAATAACTGCTGCGCCTCGCTGTGGGACAGCTGACCTATCACATCGGCATCCGGCAAGACGAGATCTACGCCTGCGCGCAGGCGATTGACGTTGCCCTCGACGAAGCCTTCCGGATTGGCCGCCAGTATCGCCAGCATCATCTGCTCAACGGATACACCATTTGGCAAATGGGTCAGCGCCAATTTACCTGCGGTATCGCCTTTGGTCACATGAATTTGTTTTTGTCCCGATGCGTCACGCTGCGTAACATTCCCTTTGGCAGGCTTTTGTTTGCTTGTCGCAAGGTTTGACGTACGCGCTGCGCCAGGCGCTTCGCCGGCCTGCTGGGCTTCTGTGCGCACGTCTTCCGTGCGCGACGTTGCCGGTGCTGCTCCATCATTGGCACGTGGCGGATCCAGCAACAAGGTGTAGCTGCGGGAGATTCGCCCTGCGGAGCCGTTTAGTTCTATCAGAACATCCACCAAGGGCTCATTGACACTGCGGTTGCCCACCAGTTTGAGGTAACGGTTGCCATTGCCCCGCCGAAGCAGTTCGATTTGTGCGCCAGACAGGGCGGAGTTGTAATTCAATCCAAGCGCTGAAAACGCGGCCGGCGATCCCAAGCTTACTTTTAGGGCCTTGGAGTCTTCGTCGCTAATGTCCGCCAGGTCAAATTCGGCTACCAAGGCTTGCCCGATGCCCGACTGAATACGGGCCGAGCCCAGTGAAACGGCGTGGGCATCCCATGTTCCCAAGCCGATCAATGCAGCCGTCAGCGGTACTGCCGTCTTGCTCCAGAAGCTATTATTTGCATTCAACGCTGGTTCCTGCCTTTCGCAGAGGCTGTGTGAGGTGTTTCGGACGCTTGGGCATTATCTTCGACGTGAGACCCATATCCGATGGAAAAATGCCCAAATGGATATTGATTGTATTAATATTTATGGTTAGGCATGCGAGGGCTTGGGGTTTCTTGCCCTCGGATGCGAGGTCCACGCTGGCTTTATGCCCCTAACAAAATCCGCAGCATGCGGCGCAATGGTTCGGCGGCGCCCCAAAGCAACTGATCGCCAATGGTGAACGCACCCAGGTACTGCGGCCCCATGGCAAGTTTTCGCACCCGTCCCACCGGAATAGTCATGGTGCCGGTCACCGCCACGGGAGTCAGGTCTCGCACAGTGGCCTCGCGGGTATTGGGCACCAGCTTCACCCACGGATTGTCTGCGGCAATCATCGCTTCGACGTCGGCCACCGGCACATCTTTGTTGAGCTTGAAAGTCAGCGCCTGGCTGTGGCATCGCATAGCGCCCACACGGACGCAGAAACCGTCAACCGGCGTGGCGGGTGAACCGAAATCCAGGCCTTGACCCAAAATTTTGTTGGTCTCAGCCATGCCTTTCCACTCTTCTTTTGACATGCCGTTGCCCAGATCCTTGTCAATCCAGGGAATCAAGGAGCCACCCAGCGGTACGCCAAAGTTGGCGGTCTCAGCGGCAGTCAGGTTGCGTTGCTTGGCGGCCACTAAGCGGTCAATCTCCAGAATCGAGCTTTTGGGGTCGTCCAGCAAAGCTTTTACTTCCGCGTTGAGCGCGCCGTACTGCGTCAGTAGCTCGCGCATATGCTGCGCGCCACCGCCTGAGGCCGCTTGGTAGGTCTGCGTACTCATCCACTCGACCAGGCCCGCTTTGTAGAGGGCGCCCACGCCCATGAGCATGCAGCTCACGGTGCAATTGCCGCCAATCCAATTTTTCCCGCCCGCAGCCATGGCTTTCTGGATGACCGGCAGATTGACGGGGTCCAGGACGATGACTGCGTCTTTTTCCATACGCAGCGTGCTTGCAGCGTCAATCCAGTGCCCGTTCCAGCCTGCTGCACGCAGTTTGGGGAATACTTCCGTCGTGTAGTCGCCGCCCTGGGCACTGATGATGATGTCGCAGCGCTTGAGCGCGTCGATATTGAAAGCGTCTTGCAGTGTGGTTTCGTTTTTGGCCAGTGCCGGGGCTTTACCGCCAGCATTCGAAGTGGAAAAAAACAGAGGTTCAATCAGGTCGAAGTCGCCCTCGGTCTGCATGCGGTCCATTAACACCGAGCCGACCATGCCGCGCCAGCCGACTAATCCTACTAACTTGCTCATTTCAACGCCCTTTCAGTTTTAAAACATGCCCAGACCTGGCTGTTTGCCCGGCTCGTCTGGCCGGGGGGCGCACGACGAACCGGAGCTGGATCAGCCCTTAATGGTCGTGGTTTTGGAAGTGTTTGCACGCGCCCCGCCATCCGCCGCTGAGGCGATGGCGCAGTTCAAGTTGAACAGGAAGGCGTGAAACATGGCCAGTATTGTAACGAGACGGATTTGTGGCTTGCCTACGCCACCCGGCCCGGCCCTGATTGGCGTTCGGTTCGAGGCGCGTTTTGTATTTCCTAAGCCAGCGCCTTCACCACTGCATCCCCCATCTCGCTCGTACCCACTTTGGTAGTGCCGGCGCTGTAAATATCGGGGGTGCGCAGGCCTTGGCTGAGCACGGCGTCCACAGCGGCTTCGATGCGGGCTGCAGCTTCGGGCTGGTTCAGGCTAAAGCGCAGCATCATGGCCGCGCTCAGGATGGTGGCCAGCGGGTTGGCCACGCCTTTGCCCGCTATGTCGGGCGCGCTGCCGTGGCTGGGCTCGTACAGGCCCTGGTTTTTGGCGTTCAGGCTGGCTGAGGGCAGCATGCCTATGCTGCCAGTGAGCATGGCGGCGGCATCGCTCAAGATGTCGCCAAACATGTTGCCGGTCACCACCACATCAAACTTCTTGGGGGCCTTGACGAGCTGCATGGCCGCGTTGTCCACGTACATGTGGTCCAGCGCCACATCGGGGTATTGCAGACCGATCTCGGTGAGCACATCTTTCCAGAGCTGGAAGGTTTCCAGCACATTGGCTTTGTCCACGCTGGTGACGCGCTTGCTGCGTTTTTGCGCGGCTTGAAAAGCGACGTGCGCAATGCGTTCGATCTCGGGGCGCGAGTAGCGCATGGTGTCAAAAGCTTCCTCGCTGCCAGGGAAATGCCCGTCGGTGGCGATGCGACGGCCGCGTGGCTGTCCAAAGTAAATGTCGCCGGTCAGCTCGCGAATGATCAAAATGTCCAGGCCCGCCACCAGCTCGGGCTTGAGGCTGGACGCGTCGGTGAGTTGCTTGTAGCAAATGGCCGGGCGAAAGTTGGCAAACAGGCCCATGTTTTTGCGCAGGCCCAAAATAGCCTGCTCGGGCCGCAGCGGCCGGTCCAGCGTGTCATATTTCCAGTCGCCCACTGCGCCAAAGAGCACGGCGTCGGAGTCCATCGCCAGCTTGAGCGTGGACTCGGGCAGTGGGTGGCCGTGGGCCTCAAACGCGGCGCCGCCGACCAGGGCGGTTTCCAACGTCAGGTCCAGGTCCAAAACCTTGAGAACTTTGACGGCCTCGGCCACGATTTCGGTACCAATGCCGTCACCCGGCAAAACTGCAATTTTCATGGGATCCTTGGGGAGCTATATAGTTGTAACGGAGAAGACTAGGCCACCATGGAGCGGGCAAGCCAAGGCTTTTGCGCCAAGCGTTGTGCCTCAAAGGCGCGGATCTTGTCGGCTTGGCGCAGGGTCAAACCGATGTCGTCAAACCCGTTTTGCAAGCAAAACTTGCGGAACGCCTGCACTTCAAACGGGATTTCTTCACCCTGGGGGCGCACGATCACTTGGCGCTCCAGGTCAACCGTCAGCGCAAAGCCCGGAAAAGCCAGTGCTTCGTTGAACAATTGGTCCACGGTAGCTTCAGGTAAAACGATGGGTAGCAGGCCGTTCTTGAAGCTGTTGTTGAAAAAGATGTCGGCAAAACTGGGCGCAATGATGGCGCGAAAGCCGTATTGATCGAGCGCCCAAGGCGCGTGCTCGCGGGACGATCCGCAACCAAAGTTCTTGCGCGCCAGCAAGATAGATGCGCCTTGGTAGCGCGCTTGGTTGAGCACAAAGTCAGGGTTGGGCCGGCGTGTGGCGGGGTCTTGCCCAGGCTGGCCGGGGTCCAGGTAGCGCCACTCGTCAAACAGATTGGGCCCAAAGCCGGTTTTGCGGATGGATTTGAGAAATTGCTTGGGGATGATGGCGTCGGTATCGACGTTTTCCCGGTCCATGGGGGCGACCAGCCCTTTGTGCAGATTGAATTTTTGCATGGGGGTGTTTTCTTGGCTAAGCGTCAGATGAACCTGCGCACGTCCACAAAGTGGCCGTGGATGGCCGCCGCTGCGGCCATGGCCGGGCTGACCAAGTGGGTGCGCCCACCGGCGCCTTGGCGGCCTTCGAAGTTGCGGTTGCTGGTGGAGGCGCAGCGCTCGCCGGGCTCCAGTCGGTCGGCGTTCATGGCCAGGCACATGGAGCAGCCTGGTTCGCGCCACTCAAAACCGGCGGCGACAAAAATCTTGTCCAGACCTTCGCGCTCGGCTTGTTCCTTCACCAGACCCGAGCCGGGCACCACCAGCGCCAGGCGCACGTTTTTAGCCACTTTTTGCCCTAACTTTTGCACCAGGGCAGCGGCTTCGCGCATGTCTTCGATGCGGCTGTTGGTGCACGAGCCGATAAACACCTTGTCCACAAAAATGTCGTTCAGCGGTTTGCCGGGCGCCAGGCCCATGTAGGTGAGGGCGCGCTCAATGGCGCCGCGCTTGTTGCTGTCTTTTTCTTTGTCCGGGTCCGGTACGCGGTCTTCAATCGACAAAACCATCTCGGGCGAGGTGCCCCAGGTGACATGGGGTGCGATTTTGCTGGCGTCTAGCTCGACGACGGCGTCAAACTGGGCGTCGGCGTCTGAATGCAGGGTTTTCCAGTACGCCACGGCCTGATCCCATTCCACGCCCGTGGGCGAGAGTGGGCGGCCTTGGACGTAGGCGATGGTTTTCTCGTCTACCGCCACCAGTCCGGCGCGCGCGCCGCCTTCAATGGCCATATTGCAGACCGTCATGCGGCCTTCCATGCTCAGGGCGCGGATGGCGGTTCCTGCAAACTCGATGGTGTAGCCAGTGCCGCCGGCAGTGCCAATTTTGCCGATGATGGCCAGCACCAGGTCTTTGGCAGTGCAGCCTTTGGGCAGGGTGCCATTGGCGCGAATCAGCATGTTCTTGGCTTTTTTGGCCAGCAGCGTTTGCGTGGCCATCACATGCTCCACTTCGCTGGTGCCAATGCCATGCGCCAGCGCGCCAAAAGCGCCGTGGGTGGATGTATGGCTGTCCCCGCACACCACCGTCATGCCGGGCAAGGTGGCACCGTTTTCTGGACCAATGACGTGCACGATGCCTTGGCGCTTGGACATGAATGGGAAAAATGCCGCAGAGCCAAACTCGGCGATATTGGTGTTGAGCGTGGTGATTTGCTCTTTGCTCACCGGGTCGGTAATGCCGTCGTAACCCAATTCCCAGCCGGTGGTGGGTGTGTTGTGGTCGGCGGTGGCGACGATGGAGCTGACGCGCCAGACCTTGCGACCGGCCTCACGCAGGCCTTCAAAAGCCTGGGGGCTGGTGACTTCGTGCACCAAGTGGCGGTCTATGTAGAGGATGGCGGTGCCGTCTTCTTCGGTATGGACGACGTGTTCGTCCCAAATCTTGTCGTACAGGGTGCGGCCCATGAAACTTCCTTGTGTGCGGGCGGGCATTTTATGCCCATGGCCCTGCATGAAAAATGCCCCGCAGCGCGGGGCATTGAGGCGAATACGCGGCGAACTTAGCGCTTGGCGATTTCCACCACGTCGCGGCGCTCTGCGCCGGTGAACAACTGGCGAGGACGGCCAATTTTGTATTCGGGGTCGCCAATCATTTCATTGAGCTGGGCAATCCAGCCCACCGTGCGTGCCAGGGCAAAAATACCGGTGAATAAATTCACAGGAATTCCAATGGCGCGTTGCACGATGCCAGAGTAAAAGTCAACGTTGGGATACAGCTTGCGTGAGACGAAGTAGTCGTCCTCCAGCGCAATTTTTTCCAGCGCCTTGGCCAGTTTGAACAGCGGGTCGTTTTCCAGTCCCAGTGCGGCGAGTACTTCGTTGCACGTCTCTTGCATGAGTTTGGCGCGCGGGTCGTAATTTTTGTACACACGGTGGCCAAAGCCCATGAGCTTGACGCCGGAGTTCTTGTCCTTCACCTGGTTCATGAATTCGCCGACTTTGGAAATACCGCCCATGGCCTGGATTTCTTCGAGCATGTTCAGGCAGGCTTCGTTGGCGCCACCGTGTGCGGGGCCCCACAGGCAGGCCACGCCTGCGGCGATGGCGGCAAAAGGGTTGGTGCCAGACGAGCCGCACAGGCGTACCGTTGACGTGGACGCGTTTTGTTCATGGTCGGCGTGCAACACAAAGATGCGGTCCAGCGCTCGCTCGATCACGGGATTGACGACATAAGGCTCGCACGGGGTGGCAAACATCATGTGCAAGAAGTTGCCAGCGTAGCTCAACTCGTTCTTGGGGTACATGAAAGGTTGACCAATGCTGTACTTGTACGCCATCGCGACCAGCGTGGGCATTTTCGCGATCAGGCGGATGGCCGAAATTTCACGGTGCTCCGGATTGTTGATGTCCGTGCTGTCGTGGTAGAAGGCGGAAAGTGCGCCCACCAGACCCGTCATGATGGCCATGGGGTGCGCATCACGGCGGAAACCGCGCAAGAAAAACTGCATCTGCTCGTTGACCATGGTGTGGTGGGTCACATTTTTGGTGAACGCGGCCTTGCCAGCGGCGTCGGGCAGGTTGCCGTACAGCAGCAAATGGCAGGTCTCCAAGAAGTCGCAGTGGGTGGCCAACTGCTCAATTGGATAGCCGCGGTACAGCAATTCACCCTTGTCGCCGTCAATGTAGGTGATAGCAGACTGGCACGCCGCGGTAGACAAGAAGCCCGGGTCGTAGGTGAACATACCGGTTTGCGCATACAGCTTGCGAATGTCGATTACATCGGGGCCGATACTTCCGCTGTATACCGGCAGCTCCACGCTGGGGCTACCGTTGCTGAAGGACATTGTCGCTTTGTTGTCAGCTAATTTCATCTCAGAACCTTTCAACGAGTTTCTCTCACCATTTTCAAAATCTCCCGCAAGTCAGTGCTGTCAAGCCCGACCTCAACCTGGCCTAGCGATTTGCGTGCCAAAAACAGGTCCAGCAAGTCGTTATCGCTCAGATCCATCAGCACGCCAAGCGCCTGTGCTTGACGACTATTCAAAGTCGCTCCGTAGCGATCAAAAAACCGGGCGATGAACAAGTCGTTTTCCAACAAACCTCGCCGACAGCGCCAGCGCAGTTTGCTTAAGGACCGCTCGTCGAGCATAGCGTCCCCGGATTGGACGACTGGGTTCACCGCTTAGACCGCACGCAAAACCATCATTTCCTTGATCTTGCCAATCGCCTTGGTCGGGTTCAGTCCCTTGGGGCATACATCGACGCAGTTCATGATGGTGTGGCAGCGGAACAAGCGGTAGGGGTCTTCCAGGTTGTCCAATCGCTCCGCGGTGGCTTCGTCGCGGCTGTCCGCGATGAAGCGGTAGGCCTGCAGCAAGCCAGCGGGTCCGACAAATTTGTCTGGGTTCCACCAAAAGCTGGGGCAACTGGTGGAGCAGCTCGCGCACAAGATACACTCGTACAAGCCATTGAGCTCTTCGCGCTCCTCGGGGCTTTGCAGGCGCTCTTTCTCGGGCGGCACGTTGTCGTTGATCAAATAAGGTTTGATCGAGTTGTACTGCTTGAAAAACTGCGTCATGTCCACGATCAGGTCGCGGATGACTGGCAGACCCGGCAAGGGCTTGAGCACGATGGTTCCCGGAAGGGTACGCATATTGGTCAGACAGGCCAGACCGTTTTTGCCGTTAATGTTCATCGCGTCCGATCCGCACACGCCTTCGCGGCATGAGCGGCGGAAAGAAATGGTGGGGTCTACCGCCTTGAGCTTCATCAGGGCATCGAGCAGCATGCGTTCTGTGCCGTCGAGCTCGACCTCGATGGTCTGCATATAAGGCTTAGCGTCCTTATCAGGGTCGTAACGGTAAATAGAAAAAGTGCGTTTTGCCATGGGATGTGCTCGCTGGTTTCGGTTCAGAAGGTACGGGTTTTGAGCTCAATGCTCTCCACCGTCAAGGGCTTCATCTGCACTGGCTTGTAGCTCAGGCTATTGGTTGCGCTGTGCCACAAAGTGTGCTTGTGCCAGTCGGTGTCGTTGCGGCCGTTGGGGTGCTCGGGCGTATCGCCATAGTCATTTACGGTATGGGCGCCACGGCTCTCATGCCGCGCGGCGGCCGAAACGATAGTGGCTTGTGCCGCCTCAATCAGGTTTTCTACTTCTAGCGCCTCAATGCGCGCGGTGTTGAAGACCTTGGACTTGTCTTTGAGTCCGATCTTGTTCACACGCTCGCGCAGTTCAGCGATTTTGGTCACGCCTTCGTCCATCATGGCTTGGGTGCGGAACACGCCAGCATGCTGCTGCATGGCGGCGCGGATGTCGTTGGCAACGTCCTGGGCGTATTCACCGCCAGTGGCGTTGTCCAAGCGGGCCAGGCGGGCAATGGTTGCATCGGCGGCGTTGGCGGGAAGGGGTTTGTGTTCTTTGCTGTTTTTGGCGAACTCGACGATGTGGTTGCCCGCAGCGCGGCCAAACACCAACAAGTCGAGCAACGAATTGGTGCCCAGGCGGTTAGCGCCATGCACACTTACGCAGGAGCATTCGCCCACCGCATACAGACCATTGACGACTTGGCTGTGGTTGTTGGCGTCCTGCACCACAACCTGGCCGTTGATATTGGTCGGAATGCCGCCCATCTGGTAGTGGATGGTGGGCACCACGGGAATCGGCTCTTTGGTGATGTCGACGTTGGCAAAGTTGTGGCCAATTTCGAGCACCGAGGGCAGGCGCTTCATGATGGTCTCGGCGCCCAAATGGGTCATGTCGAGGTTGATGTAGTCCTTGTTCGGGCCACAGCCCCGGCCTTCCTTGATTTCCTGGTCCATGCAGCGCGACACGTAATCGCGGGGTGCAAGGTCTTTGTAGGCGGGCGCATAACGCTCCATGAATCGCTCGCCATTGGCGTTGCGCAAAATAGCGCCTTCGCCCCGGCAGCCTTCGGTCAGCAACACGCCCGCGCCATGCACGCCCGTGGGGTGGAACTGCCAGAACTCCATGTCCTCCAACGGGATGCCGGCACGCGCTGCCATGCCCAGGCCGTCGCCGGTATTGATAAACGCGTTGGTGGAGGCGGCAAAAATGCGCCCTGCGCCACCGGTGGCAAGGAGCGTGGTTTTCGCTTCCAGAATGTGCACGTCGCCAGTTTCCATCTCGATGGCGGTCACGCCCAGCACGTCGCCATCGGCGTCGCGGATCAGGTCCATGGCCAGCCACTCAACAAAAAAGCTGGTTTTGGCCGCCACGTTTTGCTGGTACAGCGTGTGCAGCATGGCGTGGCCGGTTCGGTCGGCGGCGGCGCACGCACGCTCTACCGCTTTTTCACCATAGTTGGCGGTATGGCCGCCAAATGGTCGTTGGTAGATGGTGCCATCGGGGTTGCGGTCAAACGGCATGCCCATGTGCTCCAAGTCGTAGACGACCTTGGGCGCTTCGCGGCACATGAATTCAATCGCGTCCTGGTCGCCCAGCCAGTCCGAACCCTTGACGGTGTCGTAAAAATGGTAGTGCCAGTTGTCCTCGTTCATATTGCCCAAGGACGCGCCAATACCGCCCTGGGCCGCCACCGTGTGCGAGCGGGTGGGGAACACTTTGGACAGCACCGCCACATTGAGGCCGGCGCGGGCCAGTTGCAATGAGGCGCGCATGCCGGAGCCACCGGCTCCCACGATAACGACGTCGAACTTACGCTTGGATACTGGATAGGACATGGGGTAGATATTCTGAAATAGGAGGGCTTAAACGCGCCACAAAACCTGAACAGCCCAACCGGCGCAGCCGACCAGCCAGACGATGGAGAAAACCTGGAGCGAAAGACGCAGGCCCACGGGTTTGATGTAATCCATCCAGATGTCACGCATGCCAATCCACACGTGGTACAGCAGCGCCACGATGATAGAAAAAGTCAGCGTCTTCATCCATTGGCTGGAAAAAATGCCTGCCCATTGGTAATAGCCCAAAGGGCCTTTTGAAAAGATTAGCTGAGCCAAAACGACCAGCGTGAACAGTGCCATCAGTGCCGCGGTAACGCGCTGTGCCAGCCAGTCGCGCAAGCCATAGTGGGCGCCCACAACAATGCGTTTGGAACCGTAATTAACTGCCATGGTGCTTATCTTTCCGAAATGTGGGGGTGCGGTTGAGCGGGAGCTGTTAACAGCGCGCAGGTCTAATACAGGCCAAAAAGTTTGGCGCCTAGCACCAACGTCAGGCCAACGCTCAGAACCAGGGTGAACACCGCCGAGGACTTGCCAAATTCTTTGCTCACTGCGTGGCGGGCATCCATCCAAAGGTGCCGCAAACCTGCAATCAGGTGGTGCAAAAATGCCCAGATGATGGACAGAGCCACCAATTTGACAAACCAGCCCGGCACAGGGCCCACGCCGATGTTGAACACGCTCGTAAAGCGCGCAAAAGAAATTTCGGACGAAATGGAGGTGTCAAACATCCAGATGATGAAAGGCATCAGCAAAAACATCAGCGCGCCGCTGACACGGTGCAAGATAGACACAATGCCCGCAACCGGCAGGCGGTAGCTCGGCAGATCCGTGAGCGCGTTGATGTTGCGGAATTCGGGCCGCTTGGGTCGGGTGGTGGGGGAGGGCGCAGACATGGGCGGATTCTTTCTAGGGTGTAACCGGTTCGTTATTCTGGCTTGATTCAGCGCAAATTCTATTGCACTGCACCATTCTGACATTGACCTTGCAGGCAAGGAGGCCTCGGTATGACATCTCAGTGGAGTTCATTGCGGTAGTAGTGCGTGTTGGTTACGTAAACGCATTGGCGCATCTCCATGGGCACATCGTTGTAGGTGCAGGCGATGCGCTCCACGCTCAGCAATGGCGTGTCCGCAGTCACCCCTAAAAGTTCCATTTGTGTTGGGTCGGGCAACACCGCGCGGATTTTTTCGCCGGCCCGCACCATGCGCACGCCAAACTCGCGTTCGAACATGGCGTACATGGGGCCGTTGTCATTTCGCAAGCGCTCTGCGGTCAATCCTTTGAAGGCCGGACCGGGCAACCAGATGTCTTCCAAAATGGTCGGTACCTCGCCAAATGACAGCACGCGGCGGATTTGCAGTACTGCATCCCCGGCGCGAAGACCCAGCCCGCGCGCCACTTCGGCAGAAGCGCGCGCGCGCTTGCAATCAATAATTTGCCGCTGCGCAGGACCCTCACTGTGGGTGTCGCCGTTGTCAGGCACCAACTTGAGGAACCGGTATTGCACGTGCTGTTCCGCGTGGGTGGCGACGAAGGTCCCCTTACCTTGCCTGCGAACGACGAGGTTTTCTGTGGAGAGTTCGTCAATGGCCTTTCGGACCGTACCTTGGCTCACCTTGTAGCGCGCGGCGAGCTCTTGCTCGCTGGGTATGGCTGCACCCGACTTCCATTCACCCGCCTCCAAACTTTGCAGCAGCAGTGCCTTGATTTGCTGGTAGAGCGGGCTAAATGCCGGGGCCACAGGAACAGCGGTGGCTGGTGTGGTGGTTAGGGACTCAGCAACCGATACATCCGATCCCGTTTTGCGGATCGCTGGGTCGTTGGCAAAAGAGGTCGTGGCAGCCATGGAAGGGAGGAGTGTTGTCAGCGCGAAGTCAGTGTCGTATTGGAATGAATCATATCTTATATAAGACATAAGACAAGTTGACCTTTTGGGAAAATCGAGGGTAAACTCTTAGGCAGTCTGCTATTGCTGTGCGCTCTCAAGCTGCACGTGGCAGCCCACGCTTTCACAACACTTCCTGGAGTTTTTTTATGAGCAAGAAGCCCGTTCGCGTTGCCGTCACCGGCGCAGCAGGTCAAATCGGATACGCCATTTTGTTTCGCATCGCTTCCGGCGAAATGCTGGGCAAAGACCAGCCCGTGGTGCTGAGCTTGCTCGAAGTCCCGTTTGAGAAGCCCCAGCAAGCATTGCAAGGCGTGATGATGGAGTTGCAAGACTGCGCTTTCCCCTTGCTGGTGGGCATGGAAGCGCACAGCGACCCGATGACCGCGTTCAAGGACGTGGATTACGCCCTGCTTATCGGCTCGCGCCCCCGTGGCCCCGGCATGGAGCGCGCGGAACTGCTCGCCGTGAACGCCGAAATCTTTACCGCCCAAGGCAAAGCCTTGAATGCCGTGGCCAGCCGCGACGTGCGCGTGCTGGTGGTGGGCAACCCGGCCAACACCAACGCCTATATCGCCATGAAGAGCGCACCCGATCTGCCTCGCAAGAACTTCACCGCCATGCTGCGTCTGGACCACAACCGCGCCCTGAGCCAGTTGGCTGCCAAAACCGGCAAAGCTGTGGCCGATATCGAAAAGTTAGCAGTCTGGGGCAACCATTCGCCCACCATGTACGCCGACTACCGCTTTGCCACCGTGCACGGCGAAAGCGTCAAGGACATGATCAACGACCACGACTGGAACGCCAACACCTTCTTGCCCACCGTGGGCAAGCGTGGCGCGGCCATCATCGCCGCACGCGGTGTGTCGTCGGCCGCATCTGCTGCCAATGCTGCCATTGACCACATGCGCGACTGGGCGCTGGGCACCAATGGCAAGTGGGTGACCATGGGCGTGCCGTCGGACGGCCAATACGGCATTCCCGCAGACACCATGTTCGGCTTTGCCGTGACCTGCGAAGGTGGCGAATACAAAGTGGTGGAAGGCTTGCCCGTGGACGCATTCAGCCAGGAATGCATCAACAAAACGCTCAAAGAGTTGCAAGACGAACAAGCGGGCGTCGCCCACCTGCTCTGATCGCGCCCCAGCCCGTGCACCGCTTGGGTGCGTGGGCGGGCGCTGCCGCGCAATGCAACACCCCCGCGACATTCTTTTAGGTGCCCAGGCGCGCACCGGGGTGTTGCCGGTTTGCGACCACTACAGCGGCGCCCCCGCGCGCATGCGCAAGAGTTTGCTTTTGCAGGCCGAACTGATCGAAGAGTTCGGCGCCCGCGTGTTCGATGTCACCCTGGACTGCGAAGACGGCGCCCCGGCTGGCGGCGAACTGGAGCAGGCCCACACCATCCGAGAGTTGTTGAGCCCGTTGCCGACCACGGCGGGTGGCGGTGTGCGAGTGCCTCTGCCTCGCGTGGGAGCGCGGGTTCACCCCGTGGACCATGCGCATTTCGCCTCTGACGTAGCCATCATCGTGGGCGGAGCGGCCGCAGCTTTGAGTTACATCATGCTTCCCAAGGTGGAGTCGGTGGATGATGTCGAGCAGGCTGCGAGGGCGATTGACGTTGCAGCCGGTAGCACCGTGGTTCCCTTGCATGTGCTGATTGAGTCCCCGGCGGCGGTGCAGCAGGCCTTTGCCATTGCGGCCCATCCCCGGGTGCAGTCGCTGAGTTTTGGTTTGATGGATTTTGTGTCGGCGCACGGTGGCGCTATCCCGGCTTCGGCCATGGGTTTGCGCGCCAGTCAAGACCACGACACGCTGGACCAGTTTCACCACCCGCTGGTGCGCCGGGCCAAGCTGGAAATCGCCAGCGCCTGCCACGCCCACGGCAAGGTGCCCTCGCATTGTGTGGTCACCGAGCTGCGTGATGCGGCGGCGGTGGAGCGCGCGGCGCGTTACGCCGCCACCGCCCTGGGTTTTACCCGGATGTGGAGCATCCACCCCGACCAGATTCGCCCCATCCTGCGCGGCTTTGCGCCGCTGGCGTCCGAGGTGGATTTGGCGGCACGCATCGTGCAAGCGGCATCCCAGGCCGAATGGGCGCCGATTGCGGTCGATGGCACATTACACGACCGGGCCAGCTACCGTTATTTTTGGCAGGTGCTGGAGCGCGCGCACCAGACCGGCCAAGCCATTCCTGCTGAGTTGCAGCATTATTTTGTTTGATTGAATAAGGAGAAAAGACCATGTTGAACGCCTACCGAGCCCATGTTGCCGAGCGCGCCGCGCTGGGAATCCCCCCGCTGCCGCTGGACGCCAAGCAAACCGCTGAACTGATCGAGCTGATCAAAGCCCCCACTGCGGGCGACGAAGCCTTTTTGCTCGACATGCTGACCCACCGCGTGCCACCGGGCGTGGACGACGCTGCCAAGGTCAAAGCCTCGTTTTTGGCCGCTGTGGCGCACGGCGACTTTGCCGTGGCCTTGGTCTCCAAGTCCAAAGCCACCGAGCTGCTGGGCACCATGGTGGGCGGCTACAACGTGAAGCCTTTGATCGATTTGCTTGACGACGCCGAAGTGGCCTCTGTTGCCGCAGCCGCGCTGAAAAAGACGCTGCTGATGTTTGACTTCTTCCATGACGTCGAACTCAAAGCCAAGACGGGCAATGCGCACGCCAAAGCAGTGATCCAAAGCTGGGCCGATGCCGAATGGTTCACCAGCCGCCCCGAAGTGCCGCACACCATCACCGTCACCGTGTTCAAGGTGCCCGGTGAGACCAATACCGACGACCTGTCGCCCGCGCCCGACGCCTGGAGCCGCCCCGACATTCCGCTGCATTACCTGGCCATGCTGAAAAATACGCGCGAAGGCGCGGCCTTCAAGCCCGAAGAAGACGGCAAGCGCGGCCCCATGCAGTTCATCGACGACCTGAAGAAAAAAGGCCATCTGGTGGCCTACGTGGGCGACGTGGTGGGCACCGGTTCAAGCCGGAAGTCGGCCACCAACAGCGTGATCTGGGCCACCGGCCAGGACATTCCTTTTGTGCCCAACAAGCGCTTTGGCGGCGTCACCCTGGGCGGCAAGATTGCCCCCATCTTTTTTAACACGCAAGAAGACTCCGGCGCCTTGCCTATTGAAGTGAACGTCACCAAGCTGGAAATGGGCGATGTGATCGACGTGCTGCCCTATGAGGGCAAGATCTTGCGCAACGGCGAGTTGGTGGAAACATTCGCCCTCAAAAGCGATGTGTTGCTTGACGAAGTGCGCGCCGGTGGCCGTATCAACCTGATCATTGGCCGCTCACTGACCGCCAAGGCACGCGAGTCCTTGGGTTTGCCCGCGGCCACAGCGTTCCGCCTGCCCACCGCGCCCATCAGCACCAAAGCTGGCTTCACCTTGGCGCAAAAAATGGTTGGCCGCGCCGTAGGTTTGCCTGAAGGGCAGGGCGTGCGCCCCGGCACCTACTGCGAACCCAAGATGACCACCGTGGGATCGCAAGACACCACCGGCCCCATGACCCGCGACGAGCTCAAAGACCTGGCGTGCCTGGGCTTTAGCGCCGATTTGGTGATGCAGTCCTTCTGCCACACCGCCGCCTACCCCAAGCCCGTGGATGTGAAAACCCACCGCGAACTGCCCGCCTTCATCAGCAACCGCGGCGGCGTAGCCCTGCGCCCCGGCGACGGCGTGATCCACTCCTGGCTCAACCGCCTGCTGCTGCCCGACACCGTCGGCACCGGCGGCGACAGCCACACGCGCTTCCCCATCGGCATTTCTTTCCCCGCAGGCTCGGGCCTGGTGGCGTTTGGCGCGGCCACCGGCGTCATGCCCCTGGACATGCCGGAGTCGGTGCTGGTGCGCTTCAAAGGCCAGATGCAGCCCGGCATCACCCTGCGCGACCTGGTGCATGCCATTCCGCTGTACGCCATCAAGGCCGGTTTGCTGACCGTGGCCAAGGCTGGCAAGATCAATGCCTTCTCAGGTCGTATTCTGGAAATTGAAGGCTTGCCAGACCTCAAAGTCGAACAAGCGTTTGAGTTGTCCGACGCCTCGGCCGAGCGTTCTGCCGCCGGTTGTACCGTCAAGCTCAACCCCGAACCCATCAAGGAATACCTCACCAGCAACGTCGTGCTCATGAAAAACATGATCGCCGACGGCTACGCCGACAAACGCACCCTGGAGCGCCGCATCCAAAAGGTCGAAGCCTGGTTGGCCAACCCCAGCTTGCTGGAGGCCGACAAGGACGCCGAGTACGCCGCCGTCATCGAGATCGACCTCAACGACCTGAAAGAGCCGGTGCTGTGCTGCCCCAACGACCCGGACGACGCCAAACTGCTCTCGGACGTGGCAGGCGCCAAGATCGACGAGGTGTTTATTGGCTCGTGCATGACCAATATCGGCCACTTCCGCGCGGCCTCCAAGCTGCTCGAAGGCAAGCGCGATATCCCGGTCAAGCTGTGGATTGCGCCGCCCACCAAAATGGACGCGGCGGAATTGACCCGCGAAGGCCATTACGGCGTGTTCGGCGCCGCTGGCGCCCGCACCGAAATGCCGGGCTGCTCGCTGTGCATGGGCAACCAGGCGCAGGTGCGCGAAGGTGCGACGGTGGTGTCCACCTCGACCCGCAACTTCCCCAACCGCCTGGGCAAGAACACCAACGTCTACTTGGCCTCGGCCGAACTGGCAGCGATTGCGTCCAAGCTGGGCCGCATTCCCACCGTGGCCGAATACCAGGCCGACATGGGCGTGATCAACAAGGACGGTAGCAAAATCTACCAGTACCTGAACTTTGACCAGATTGAGGAATACGCTGATGTGGCCAAGGGCGTGACTGCCTAAGTTGTGAGAATCCCCAAGCCTTCGGGCTTGGGGATGATGACACCGGCGCCAACAAAACTGGCGCCCACAAAAAAGCCCGCTGATGCGGGCTTTTTTGTGGGGAAAAGCGCCGAATTACTTCAGCTTCATTTCCTTGTAGTCCACATGCTTGCGAGCTTTGGGATCAAATTTCTTGATCAGCATTTTCTCGGGCATGGTTTTCTTGTTTTTGCTGGTCGTGTAGAAGTGACCGGTGCCGGCTGTCGATTCCAGCTTGATTTTTTCGCGTCCGCCTTTGGTTGCCATGGTGTGTTCCTTAAA
>CANFWT010000002.1 GCA_947450895.1 Comamonadaceae bacterium
CGAAGTGGCGCTGGACTGCGCGCAAGAGGCAGCCGGCCAGCTGCGCTACGAGATTGAGGCTGCATTCAGCCAGGGCCTGCCCAACACGCCCATGGCGGACTCCACGGTGCGGGTGATTTCGGGCAACTTCATTACCGCGCGGCCTGTTGGCATTGTGGACGGGGTGGATTTTCAGCACTCGGGCGTGGTGCGCAAGGTGGACACGGCGGGCATCAGCAAGGTGCTGGACATGGGTGCCCTGCTGCTGCTCTCGCCCTTTGGTTTTTCGCCCACAGGCGAGGCCTTTAACCTGACCATGGAAGAGGTAGCCACCTCGGTAGCCACCGCCTTGCAGGCCGACAAGCTGATTTTCTTGACCGAAATACCCGGCCTGCGCATGCGCCCGACCGAGCCTGCGGGCGAAGACAATCCGATCGATACCGAGCTGCCCCTGGCCGCCGCCGAAAAACTGTTGGCCGAATTGCCCCCGGCCACCCAGGCCACCGATGTGGGCTTTTATTTGCAGCACTGTGTGAAAGCCTGCAAGTCGGGCGTCGAGCGCAGCCACATCATTCCCTATGCGGTGGACGGCGCGATTTTGTTGGAGGTGTATGTGCACGACGGCATAGGCACCATGATCGTGGACGAAAAATTGGAAGAACTGCGCGAAGCCACCGAGGACGACGTGGGCGGCATCCTTAAGCTCATCGAGCCTTTCGAGCAAGACGGCACCCTGGTCAAGCGCAGCCGCACCGAGATTGAGCGCGATGCGGGCTACTACACGGTGATCGAGCACGACGGCGTGATCTTTGCCTGCGCGGCGCTCTACGCCTACCCCGAGGCCAAAACGGCCGAAATGGCGGCGCTGACCGTGTCGCCCGAAGTGCAAGGCCAGGGCGACGGTGAACGGGTCCTCAAACGTATTGAGCAGCGCGCCAAGGCGGCCGGGCTGGACAGTATTTTTGTGCTGACCACGCGTACCACGCACTGGTTTTTGAAGCGCGGCTTTGTACTGGTAGACCCCGACTGGTTACCCGAGGCCCGCAAGCGCAAATACAACTGGGATCGTAAAAGCCAGGTATTGGTGAAACGGCTTTCTTAGAAACCGGGTTCGAACGCAAGGCGTGACACCCATCGCCAGAGCGCCATTGCATGCGTAAAATCAATCACCGGGCCCAAGCAATTGGCACCCGGTATTTTTTTACCGGCTCCAATCCAAGTGCCCCCTTCTGAATCAACGCTTGGGAGCCTGCGACATGGAAATTTTTGACTACGACAATATTCTTTTGCTACCGCGCCAGTGCCGCGTAGAAAGTCGCTCAGAGTGCGATACCAGCGTCGAGCTCGGCGCAAGGCGCTTTCGTCTGCCGGTGGTGCCGGCCAATATGAAAACCGTGGTGGACGAACCCATTTGCGCTTGGCTGGCACAACACGGCTACTTTTACGTGATGCACCGGTTTGACCTCGACAACGTGCGTTTCGCCCAAGACATGGTGGCCAAGGGGCTGTACGTTTCCATCTCGTTGGGTGTGAAAAAGCCCGACTACGACACGGTGGACCAGTTTGTGGCGCTGGGTCTTTCGCCCGACTACATCACCATCGACATCGCGCACGGCCACGCCGAGAGCGTCAAGAAAATGATCGGCTACCTGAAAGAAAAGTTGCCTGCCAGCTTTGTCATCGCCGGCAACGTTGGCACGCCCGAGGCCGTGATTGACCTGGAAAACTGGGGCGCAGACGCCACCAAAGTCGGTATTGGTCCGGGCAAGGTATGTATCACTAAACTCAAGACGGGCTTTGGAACGGGCGGATGGCAGCTCAGCGCGCTCAAGTGGTGCGCGCGTGTGGCCACCAAGCCCATCATCGCCGACGGAGGTATCCGCGACCATGGCGACATTGCCAAAAGCGTGCGTTTTGGCGCGTCCATGGTAATGATCGGCTCGCTGTTTGCAGGCCATGAAGAGTCGCCCGGTCAAACCGTAGAAGTGGACGGCAAGCTCTACAAAGAATATTACGGATCGGCCAGCGACTTCAACAAGGGCGAATACAAGCACGTGGAGGGCAAGCGCATCCTCGAAGTCATCAAGGGCAAACTAGCCGATACGCTGACCGAGATGGAGCAGGACGTGCAAAGCTCGATCAGCTACTCCGGTGGCAAAAAGCTGATGGATATTCGCAAGGTCAACTACGTCACCCTGGGCGGCACCAACGCGGCCGAGCATTTGCTGATGTAGTTCCTGGGGCGCTGCCAGGTTCGCATTCACCACGCGAAGGTGGCACACAAAGCCTAAAAAAAGACGGCCTGTTCCTTCGGGAACAGGCCGTTTTCACTTGGAGCGTCGCCCTGCCCTAAGGCAGGTAAATCATCGCAAGGGAGTGGCTAGCGCAGCATCAGTCTGCGTTGCGCGTGGGGCGCTTTTTAGCGTCACGCGGCACAAAGACTTTGCCGCCGTTGCCTGGTTTGGCAAAGCCAGTGGGCTTGCCGAACGCAGGTTTGCGTGCTGCGAAGTCTCCGCGCGGTGCGGCGAAATCACCACGTGGCGCAAAGTCAGCGCGGGGCGCGGCATGGGGACGCGGAACCGAGAAGTCAGCGCGGGGAGCGAAATCATTGCGCGGGCCACGGGGTGCGCCTTGGCCGGCAAAGCGGTCGTTGAATCCGCCCTTGCGCTCGTAGCTAAAGCCTTCACGCGCTGCGCCGCTGTAATCTCGGCTTCCGCCTTCGGGCTTGTCCGCAAAGCCGCCGCGATTGCCACCGTTAAAGCCGCCTTCACGCGGGCCACCAAAGCTGCGCCCCTGGGGACGGCTGTCGCGGTTGCCGCCACCTGGACGACCACCAAAACCGCTGTTGGGGCGCGACTCAGGCATGCGCTGCTGCGGCTCCAGACCTGGCACCACTTCGGCCTTGATGGGCTGACGGGTGTACGCCTCAATGTCGAAAATCTTGCGGCGATCGCGCATTTCGGCAAACGTAATGGCCAAGCCATCACGCCCGGCGCGGCCCGTGCGGCCAATGCGGTGGGTGTAGTCCTCGGCCTTCATGGGCAAACCAAAATTGAACACGTGGGTAATGGTGGGCACATCAATGCCGCGAGCGGCCACGTCGGTCGCCACCAGAATTTGCACATGTCCTTGGCGCAACGCCATCAATCGGCGGTTGCGCAGGCCCTGGCTCAGCGCGCCGTGCAAGGCCACGGCGTCAAAACCGTCTTGTTGCAGGTCGTTGGCCAAGCCGTCGCACTCGATTTGCGTGCTGGCAAACACGATGGCCTGGTTGATGGTGGTGTCGCGCAACCAATGGTCGAGCAGCTTGCGTTTGTGCTGGGCGTTGTCGGCCCAGAACAGCACTTGCTTGATATTGGCGTGCTTCTCTTGCGGGCTGTCGATGGTGATGCGCTGCGGTTCGCGCATGACGCGCGCGGCCAACTGCTGAATGCGAGGTGCAAAGGTCGCACTGAACATCATGGTTTGCTTGCGTTCAATCGTGAGTTGGTTGATTTCGGCCAAGTCGTCAGAGAAGCCGAGGTCGAGCATACGGTCGGCTTCGTCCACCACCAGAAATTGCACCTGATCGAGCTTGATTTGCATGGAGCGTTGCAGGTCGAGCAAACGGCCGGGTGTCGCCACCACCAAGTTGGCGTTTTGCAGCTTGGCAATTTGCAACTGGTAGGGCATACCACCCACGATATTGGCCACGCGCAAGCCACGGCAGTGCTGCACCAGGTCAATGGCGTCGTGCGCCACCTGCTGTGCCAGTTCGCGGGTTGGGCACACAATCAGCGCGCCGGGAGTGGGCGCTTTGAAGTTGCGTGGGTTGGTGGGATCTTTGCGCTTGGCGCGCTTGGGTGCAGCTTCGCCCTTGGCTGCCGCGTCCGCGACCGCTTGTTCGTATTCAAGTCGCTCGGCCTCTTCGGCGTCGGCAGCTTGCTTGAGCAAGGTGTGCAGCACCGGCAACAAAAATGCTGCCGTCTTGCCGCTTCCAGTCTGGCTGGAAACCATCAGGTCGATAAAGCTGGCCGCCTTGGCGGAGGATGCCGCCGACGGCAATGCCAGGGGAATTACCTTGGATTGGACGGCAGTGGGTTGGGTGTAGCCTAGGTCTTTGCAGGCCTGTACCAACTCGGGGGCCAGAGCGAGTTCAACAAAACCGTTGGGCGCTTCGGGTTCTTGCACCACGTCAGTGGCAATTTCAGCGTCGGCGCAAGGCATTTCGGCCTCAGCGGACGAGATGGAAAGGTTTTCAACAGGCGCGAAATCGCCCGTTACTTCAAAAGTATCAGTCATGAATTTACTCACACGCGAACGCCACCCGGCAGGTGGGCGTTCCGTCAATGGTTAAAAAACATCAACCATCAAACGGAACCTGCTCTGACTCTGAAAAGAGTTCAATCAGCGCTGGGGGCCCATGTCGTGGGGCCCGGTGAATGAAGGGAGATGTACAAAATCGCTGCTGTTGCCAACAACATTAATTCAGCGAAGCCGCCGATTATGGCACGGATACGGGTTTCTACCTAACGGCCTGGGCGCGGCCCAAATTCAGGCGAGTTTAAGGAAGTGGGTGCGGTAGTGCTCCAACTCATCAATCGATTCGTGCACGTCAGCCAGCGCAGTGTGTCGCTGCCGCTTCTTGAAACTGGCGTACACCTCAGGGCGCCAACGTCGGCTCAACTCTTTAAGGGTGCTGACATCCAGATTGCGGTAGTGGAAAAAAGCCTCTAACTGCGGCATGTACTCCACCAAAAACCGCCGGTCTTGGCCAATGGTATTGCCGCACATGGGCGAAGCGCCGGCAGGCACGAACTGGCTTAAGAAGGCCAGCAGTTGCGTTTGCGCGTCCTGTTCGCTCGTGCTTGACGCCTTGACCTTGTCTATCAGACCGCTCTTACCGTGCGTGCTTTTGTTCCACGCGTCCATCTTGTCCAATTGAGCGTCCGGCTGGTAGATCACAAACACCGGGCCCTCTGTTCGGCATTCGAGTTGAGGCCCAGTCACCACGACGGCGATTTCGATGATGCGGTCTACCACCGGATTGAGGCCGGTCATTTCGCAATCGAGCCAGACGAGGTTTTTATCGGACTTGGGTAAGGTCGGGTTGTTTGCAGGCATAGGCTTGATTGTCGTCGATGGCCTAAACTCCACCCATGCTAGAACCGACTGCCAACCCGTCCAATCTGTTAACCCTTGCTTTTGCCATCGCTGTGGTGTGTAGCCTCGCCCTGAAATTTTGGCTGGCTACCCGCCAAATTCGCCATGTAGTGGAGCACCGCGGCGCCGTGCCCGCCATGTTTGCCGACCGCATCAGCTTACAAGCACACCAAAAGGCGGCGGACTATACCGTCGCCAAAGTCCGCTTCGGCATGCTGGAGCTGGCATGGGGAGTAGCTGTTACCCTGGGCTGGACATTATTGGGTGGGCTGGGCGCTCTGAACGACGGCGTCACGCAACATTGGGGCCAGAGCCTCGCCGCGCAAGTTGCGCTCATCGGCGCTTTCACACTGGTGAATGCCTTGATCGACATTCCCTTTGGGCTGTATGGTACTTTCGTGATCGAGCAGGCCTTTGGCTTCAACAAAACGACTTTCAAGCTCTGGTTGCAAGACCTTGGCAAATCTGTGCTCCTAGGCCTGGCAATTGGCGGCCCATTGCTGTTGCTTGTGCTTTGGCTCATGGGAGCGGCAGGTCCGTCTTGGTGGATTTGGACCTGGGCTGTCTGGATGGGCTTTAACGTGCTGGCCATGCTCATCTACCCGACCTGGATCGCACCATGGTTCAACAAATTCCAGCCTTTGAACGACGCCCAATTGACTACACGGGTACATACTTTGATGCAGCGATGCGGTTTTCGCGCGCAGGGCTTTTACGTGATGGACGGCAGCAAACGCAGCGCCCATGCCAACGCCTATTTCACAGGCTTTGGAGCCGCCAAACGCGTGGTTTTTTATGACACTTTATTGGCCCGCCTGAACGCGGATGAAGTGGACGCCGTGTTGGCACACGAATTAGGCCACTTCGCGCACCGCCATATCCTCCAGCGCGTAGCCTCCCTATTTGCTCTCAGCCTAGTGGGCTTGGCGCTGCTGGGTTGGTTGAGCACGCGGGCCTGGTTTTATACAGGTCTGGGACTTGTGCCCAATGCGCTGGGTGCCAATGACGCGCTGGCCTTGCTCTTGTTTATGCTGGCATTGCCGGCGTTTACCACCTTCATAGGACCGGTTTTTTCTTGGACCTCTCGGCGCCACGAGTTTGAGGCGGACGCGTACGCCGCGCAAAAATCAAGCGGAACCCACCTCGCCTCGGCATTGCTCAAACTTTACGAAGACAACGCGTCCACCCTCACACCAGACCCGTGGTACGTGCGCTTTTATTACTCCCACCCGCCGGCCCTTCAGCGACTCCAACGCATGGTCGGCACATTGAGCGCGGCGTGATGGTGGCCCCAGCGAACCCTTTGCGCGCAGTACGTCATGCCCTTACGGGGCCCCAAATCGTGGCGAAACTGGCGCAATTGCAGGGCTGGCGCCTGTCCGGTGATGGCACAGACTTGGCGATTGAGAAGACTTACGCTTTCAAGGGCTACCTGCAAACTATCGCTTTCGTCAACGCGGTGGCGTTTTTGGCCGAGCAATGCGACCACCACCCCGATCTGCAGGTGGGTTACAAAACTTGCACCCTGCGCTGGCGCACCCATGACGTGAAAGGCCTCTCGCTCAGCGACTTCGAATGCGCAGCCAAAGTGGACACGCTCATGGACAACGCCAGCGCGGCAGGGCCTACCATTGGCTGAAGACAAGAACCTGCAACAAGGTTTGGTCATCGCCGGCCACGGCCGCCATGTCTGGGTTGAAACGCCCGACGGCCGCAAAGTCATTTGCCATCCGCGCGGCAAGAAAAGCCAAACCGTCGTGGGCGACCGCGTGCTTTGGCAAATTACCCAAGACGAGGGCACGATTGAGAAAGTGCTGCCGCGCAAGAACTTGCTGTACCGCCAAGACGAAATCCGGACCAAATCTTTTGCAGCCAATCTCGATCAGGTCATCATCTTGCTGGGCGCTGAGCCAGAATTTTCAGAGAGCCAGCTCGCACGCGCCCTGATTGCCGCAGAAGCCGAAAAAATTCAGCCTATCATCGTGCTCAACAAACGCGATCTGACACCCTTGTTTGACCGCGCCTGGCAGCGCTTGCAACCCTACCGCGCCATGGGCTATACGGTGTTAGCGACCGCATTCAAGCCCCAGGGGATAGATGCACTGCTCCATGACAACCAGACTTTGCTCATGGCGCTGCAGGGAAAGACCAGCCTCATTTTGGGTCCCTCCGGCGCCGGAAAAAGCACGCTTATCAACCGCTGGGTGCCACATGCGCAGGTGCTGACCCAAGAGATCTCCACCGCCCTCAACTCCGGCAAACACACAACGACCAGCACCACGCTTTACTGGATGGACGAGGCCAAAACGACAGCGTTGATTGACTCGCCAGGATTTCAGGAGTTCGGGCTGCACCATATCGCACCCATGCAACTCGCTCAGCTTATGCCCGACATCGCGGCGCAAGCCGGCGACTGCAAGTTTTACAACTGCAGCCATCTTCATGAACCAGGATGTGGCGTTCTCACTGCGGTACAAGACAACAATACGGGTATCGAAATGAGCCCGACACGCTACAAAATTTACAGCGACTTGTTTGCCGAACTGTCCCAAACGCGCTATTGATCAGCCGCTATCCCAGCAAGCGGGCCAACGACAACAAAGCCAAAATTACCATCCACATCACCACCGTGCGCCAGACCAAGCCAACAAGGGCGCGCAAATGCCCAGTTTGCGCTGCTGGGCCCGCACCTTGCAAGTCGTCCGGGGCCAATTGCACGTTCAGTGCGCCAGCGGTTGCAGCCAACAAGATGCCGTCGTTGTCACCAGGCCTTGACAGCTCGTATTTGCGCCAGCGTTCAATCGCCTCCTCAAAACTGCCAACAAAAGCAAACCCCAAGGCGGTGATGCGCGCGGGAATCCAATCGATTAAGCCCCATGCCCGCAAAGCGGCGTCTTTCAAGCTGCGGCTCATCAGAGGACTGGTTGCTCTGACTGGCCGCGCAACGACAAGCGAAAAATATTCTGCGAGCCGATACACAACGGCGCCGGCCGGTCCCATCCCGATGGCTGAAAACAAGGAGTACCACGCGAAAACTCCGAAAACCCTGCGATGCGCACTCATCACTGAATGTGCGAGTACCTGGCGCACAATTTCACTGCGCGGTAAATCTGTTGCGTCAACGCGCATCCACTGCGCCAACAACTGGCGGGCAAGTTCTTCATCCCCCGACTCCAAGGCATCGCGAATACCGGTGAAGTGGTGACTGAATTGCCGAAAACCCAGCGTCCAATACAGCACAAGAATATTCCACGCCAACGCCGCCATCCAGCCCACCAATAGCCACAGCGCCCAATGCACTGCAGCACTCAGTGCGGCGGGCACCAGCACCGCCGTCGCCCAGCCAAGCCATGCATGTGAATCTTCCCCGGTATCCAGCTGGCGTGTCGCCCACAGGATCCAGTCGCGCGACCGCCCATGCACCACATTGACGGGTTTAAGCGGTTGGGCTTGTTCAATCAATAAAGCGAAGAGGATTGATATAAAGCTCATGAGCACACATCATAGCGAGCACGAACTGCGCGCAGCCGCACGAATTTAAAGGGCAAGGAACTGGTACAAATTGCGCAACATCCCCGCGGTGGCACCCCAAATGAAGCGCTCCCGTCCGGTATCGTGATAAGGCATGGACAACCACTCGCGAATTCCGTTCGGTGTCGCCATCTGATGGCGGCGATGGTGGGCAGGGTTCATCAAAAAATCCAGCGGCACCTCAAATATCGCGTCAACCTCGAACGCATTGGCGGCGAGCACCAAATTGGGGCTGAGCAAGGCCACTACCGGCGTGATCACAAAGCTGCTACCGGTGGTGTAGTGCGGCAAGGTGCCAATCACATTGACAAACTCGGCTCCCAGCCCCACTTCCTCCTGGGCTTCGCGCAATGCGGTTGCAACAGGACTCTCGTCGTCCACATCCGCCTTCCCCCCGGGAAATGCAACTTGGCCCGAATGGCTCGACAAATGCGCTGTTCTTTGGGTCAGCAGCACCGTCGGGCGCTCGCGCATCACGAGCCCAATCAGCACAGAGGCGGCAGTCAGGTTTCGATCCGAGAAGCGCGGCTCCTTGCGAAACTCCGGCACCCAATCAAGAGGCTCGGCGAAGCGTCGCGTCAGCGCCTGGGGTGTCAGTCGATCCGCTGAAATCGGTGGCAGACCCGATGCGTCCAAGCGAAAGGGTACGGCCCGCGGATCAAAACTTGCGGGAATCGTCATGACGCGCTGAGGGCACTTTTGATCACTGGAGACTGCCGGACACAAAAAAACCGCCGCAGGTTGTGCCTGGGGCGGTTTTCGGCATGGGCGTTAAGGAGATTAAGCCGCCGTCTTTTTGGCTGGCAGCTTTTCTTTGATACGTGCCGACTTGCCACTGCGGTCACGCAAGTAGTACAGCTTGGCACGGCGAACGTCGCCACGGCGCTTGACTTCAATACCGGCAATCAAGGGGCTGTAGGTCTGAAACGTACGCTCCACGCCTTCGCCGCTGGAGATCTTGCGGACGATGAAACCGCTGTTGAGACCGCGATTGCGTTTGGCAATCACCACGCCTTCGTAGGCCTGCACGCGTTTGCGCGTACCTTCAACCACGTTAACGCTGACGATCACCGTGTCACCGGGGGCGAAATCAGGGATGGTTTTACCCAAGCGCGCGATTTCTTCTTGTTCCAAAATTTGGATGAGGTTCATAACTTCTTTCGTGATCTTGCATGCGCCGGCACCAACCATTGGTACCATTTTTTTCTGAGCACTAACGCGTAGCGTCTTATGGCCAGGCAGAGGATCGGTTAGCCGCGCATTATAGCAATTCGTTTTTGCTTGCCAGCACAGCCTCATCCTTGGCGCTGAGTCGACCCGCCGTACGGGCTGCTGCGATCAAGTCAGGCCGGTGCCGGGCAGTGAAATAAAGCTGCTGATCGCGGCGCCAACGGGCAATGTTGACGTGGTGCCCCGACAGCAGCACCTCTGGCACGTCTCTGCCCTCCCACACTTCAGGTCGGGTGTAATGCGGACAATCCAACAAGCCATCGAGCGCCGGGTTGAAACTGTCGAAATGGTGGCTGTCGGCATCACCCAAAACATCGGGCTGCAAGCGCGCGACTGCATCGAGCAAGACCATGGCGGGCAACTCGCCGCCAGACAGCACAAAGTCGCCAATACTTATTTGCATGTCCACATGGGCATCGATGAAACGCTGATCCACACCCTCGTAACGGCCACAGACCAACACGGCACCGTCTGCGCTCGCCAGGCGCTGCACCATGCCATGGTTCAGGCGCTCTCCAATAGGCGAGAACAGCACAACCGGCGCGCCCTGACCCCGCTGCGCGTTAATGACTTCCAAAGTTTTATGCAGTGGTTCGGCCATCATCACCATGCCAGGTCCGCCGCCAAAAGGCCTGTCGTCAACTCGGCGGTAGTTGCCCACGGCCACGTCCCGTGGATTGAACAAATGGACATCGACGGCGCCAGAACCAAAGGCCCTACGGGTAATGCCAGTGGTCAAAAACGGAGTGAAAAGCTCAGGAAAAAGGGTGACGACATCAAAGCGCATGGCTTAGACGGTCAGTAATCGGACTGCCAATCAACGCGAATGCGCTTGGCCACAAGGTCCACATCGTCCACAAACGCAGCCACAAACGGAATCATCCGTTCTTGGGGCTTGCCGCCTTGCATAAACTCCATCACGAGCACCGTTTGAGGACCTGCTGAGAGCAGTTCACGCACTGTTCCCAGCGCCTCGTCTTGGCGGTTCACGACGTTGAGGCCGATCAAATCAACCCAGTAATACTCATCGGCTTCTGCGGTCGGGAAGCTGGACCGGGAAATGAAAATTCTGCAACCGCGCAAAGCTTCAGCGCCATTGCGGTCCAGAACATCATGGGCGCATGCCACCACGGTGTCAGAGTGCTCTTTAGCCTCTTTCACGGCAAGCTTGGCGACGCCCTCAAAGGTCTTTACACCCCGTTCGGTTGGCAACAGAAACCAACGCTTGGATGAAAAAAGTGCCTCGGGCTGGGCACTGAACGGCAAGACTTTGAACCATCCCTTGATGCCCCAAGCGTCTGCAATTCTCCCAACTTCAATGGCGTCGGGCGGCATTTCAGCAGCTTCAAGTCCTGCGATCATGGGATAACACCAAGAAAAAATGGGCTTGGGTTCCAGCGGTGTGGACCCCCGCCCATTTTTTGCTTAAGCCGCTGGTGTCGCTGCGCTTTTTGCGGCTTGGCTAATCAAACGTTCCACGGTAGGCGAAGCCTGTGCGCCAACGCCTCTCCAATAGGTCAAACGGTCCTGAGCGATACGGATGCTTTCTTCATTGGCAGTTGCAATGGGGTTGTAAAAACCAATGCGCTCAATGAAACGGCCATCGCGCCGGGTACGTTTGTCTGCGACGACAATGCTGAAAAACGGGCGGGCTTTAGCACCACCACGAGCGAGTCGAATGACGACCATGATTGTTCCTTTGGGTGATTGAAATCAATTTCAACCATAAAATTCAGAGTTGAGACACGCGACTGACCACCCGGCCAGCGACACTCAGAATAGCCTTCTATTATATCTTTTTCTCAAACCATGCCACTGATTCGCCCTAGCACCGACCGCGATATGTCCGCAATTACGGCGATCTACGAGCACCACGTGTTGACCGGAACCGGCACTTTTGAAATTACCCCGCCAACGCTAGAAGAAATGCAGGCACGCCGCGCCGATGTGTTGTCCAAAGGACTGCCTTACCTGGTAGCAGAGCATGCGGGAACGGTGGTCGGATTTTCCTACTGCAATTGGTTCAAGCCCCGCCCCGCCTACCGCTTTTCTGCAGAAGACTCGATTTACCTGGCGCCCGAAGCCGTTGGCAAGGGATGGGGGCGTTTGTTGCTCGGTGAACTCAAGGCCAGCGCCCAGCGCACAGGCATCCGAAAACTCATCGCCGTGATTGGCGACTCGAACAACCGGGCGTCCATCGGCTTGCACGCCGCTGCGGGCTTTGGCCCGGTAGGCGTTTTGACGGACTGCGGCTGGAAGTTTGACCGTTGGCTGGACGTGGTGCTCATGGAATGCCCTTTGGGAGCAGGCAGCGCGCTACCTGCGCCACAATCGGCAGGATGAAAAACAAAACCATTGCCTTGTGGGCCACACTCATTGGCGGACCGCTAGGGCTACAGCGCATCTACATCACGGGTCGCTACGATCGCTGGGCATGGCTAACGCCAATTCCCACTTTGCTCGGTTTGTACGGCGTCATTCGGGCGCACACCGTGGGCCTGGACGATCCATTGAGCTGGATTCTGATTCCGCTTTTTGGATTTACCTTTGCGGCCTGCGCAATTTCGGCCCTGCGCTACGGCCTTATGGATGCGCCGTCATGGAACCTGCGGTTTAACCCGGGCGCAGACGAAGAAAACCGCGCTGGTCAAACCGGCTGGATAACGGTATTTGGTCTGGCCGCAGCCTTGTTCGTAGGTGCCACTGTTTTAATCGCAACGCTGGCCTTTAGCTTCCAGCGCTATTTCGAATTTACGGCCTGATAACGCCGCGATCGCTAGCCCACCGGGCTGCGACATTTGACATCACGTAATAAAAAAGCCCTTGCATTGCAAATTTCAAGGGCTTTTTATGGCTTGCCTTCGGTTTACGAAGCAACTCCAGGGGCGCTTCTCATGATTGCGGAGACCCTGTTAAAGGATCAGCCAATGCGCGCGGCACGCAATTTCAAAGAAAATTCACGCAATGTCGAGATGCCACTTTCCTCGGCCCGGTGGCACCAGGCGGCAAGGTCCGCAGTGAGCTGTTCGCGTGACACTGCCGTATTCAGCCACAGTTGACGTAACTCCTCACGCATGGTGACCAGCTTGTCTAGCACGGGGGAATCAACCCGGGCCAGCGCCAATTGAGGCATGGCGGACGCAGGCACTTTGTCCACATCGCGGTGCGCCCACTGTTTTGCCGCCTTGATTACCGCCGAGTCTGCGCTTCGCGCCTTCATGGCCACCAGTTCCTTGTGTACCGTACGCTGCATTTGTGCGGCGTAGCCCGCCATGATTTCGTAGCGATTGGCGATGAGCGCTTCGAGGGTCTTTTCGTCAGCGACGGGACGAATTTCACCGTAGGCGGCTTTGGGCGGGGTCTTCTTCACGCGCGCCAAACCGGCCATTTGCAGCAGGCTGATATACATCCAACCAATGTCGAACTCGTAGGGCTTGACCGACAACTTGGCCGATGTAGGGTAGGTGTGGTGGTTGTTATGCAGTTCCTCCCCTGCAATCAGGATGCCCCAGGGAGAGATATTGGTGCTCGCGTCCGGTGCCTCAAAGTTGCGATAGCCCCAAAAATGGGCGGCACCATTGATGATGCCCGCGGCCATGATGGGCGTCCACGCCATCTGAACGGCCCAAACAGACAATCCGGCCGCACCGAACAAAAACAAGTCAACCACCAGCATCAGCCCGACACCCTGCCAGGAAAACCGGGTATAGAGATTGCGCTCGATCCAGTCGTCGGGCGTGCCGTGGCCATAACGGGCCATGGTTTCTTTGTTCTTAGACTCAGCGCGGTACAACTCTGCACCCTGCAATAGCACGGTGCGGATACCGTACACATGGGGGCTGTGAGGATCATCGGCCTGCTCGCACTTGGCGTGGTGCTTGCGGTGAATAGAAGCCCATTCCTTGGTCACTTGGCCAGTTGTCAGCCACAACCAGAAACGGAAAAAATGTGAAGCAATCGGGTGCAAATCCAACGAGCGGTGCGCTTGGTGCCGATGCAGGAACACAGTGACGCTGATCATGGTCACGTGTGTGACTGCTAGCGTGAACAGCACAATTTGCCACCAACGCCAAGCCATAGCTCCATGGGCCAACCACTCAAGAATCGCATGAAAGACGGTCGAATCGGAAAAAAACATATTGATTTAGTCTCTTTATCGTAAATATAAAAATCACGCTACTGGAAGCTTTTGTGACCTATCGCACCTTTTGCCGCACCATTCTAAAAGTCAAGCGGTGATAAGCCCCCAAATTATTGGTTTTAAAACACAAAAAACCCTAAATTAGGCAGGGTGAGCTACTTTTTCTGCCAAACGGCAGCAAAAAAACCGTCGGTGGAATGGCGCTGCGGCCACAGGCGAAGGTACAACTGCCCGCTTTCGCCCCCATGGCACAGGGCTGCAGCGTCCGTGACCTTGAGACCGGTGAGCACCTCGGCAGTTACCAGAGGCTCAAAATCGGGATTGGCTGCAGAGAAAGCAGCCGCGATCTCTTCGTTCTCTTGTGGCAACACGCTGCACGTGGCGTATACCAACCGGCCGCCGGACTTGAGCAGGCGCGAGGCACTTTGCAAAATAGCCGCCTGTTTGAGCGCCATCTCCGCCACGGCCTGGGGACTTTGGCGCCATTTCAGGTCAGGGTTGCGTCGCAAGGTACCCAAGCCGGTACACGGAGCGTCTACCAGCACACGGTCAATTTTTCCGGACAAACGCTTGACCCGCTCATCGCGCTCGTGCGCAATCGCCGCCGGGTGCACATTGGACAAACCACTGCGCGCCATACGCGGCTTGAAGGAGTCGAGCCGGTGCGCCGAGGTATCAAAGGCATACAAGCGCCCGGTACTGCGCATCGCAGCGCCAATGGCCAGGGTCTTGCCGCCCGCACCGGCACAAAAGTCCACCACCATTTCACCCCGCTTGGCGTCGAGCAACAGGGCCAACAGCTGAGAACCCTCGTCCTGCACTTCAAAGTCACCTCGCAAAAAACCTTCGCTTTTATTGAGCGCCGGTTTGCCTGCAATGCGCAAGCCCCAGGGGGAATACGGCGTAGCAACCGCCTTGATGCCAGCCTTGGCAAGTTCTTTTTGCACGTCAGCGCGCTTGGCTTTGAAGTCGTTGACGCGCAAATCAAGCCCAGCGCCCCGATTCAAATGCTCAACCAGAGGCCAGAATTCGTCGCCCAGCTGGTCTTTCAGCGGTTGCACCAGCCATTCGGGCAGGTTGTGGCGGTGGCGCTCCATCAAGTCAGCGGGCGTGACCTTCTCACAGGCGTCTAGCCAATTGGTCTCCTGCTCGGTCAGCGCACTGCGCAAAAACTCGCCCGGACCGTAAAAGCCCAGAATCGCCAGACGCCTCTCCTTGGGACCGCTGCCCGAAGGCGCAAGGTGGTCAAAAAGCAGTTTCTTGCGCAAAACGGTGTAGACCGTCTCTGCCAAGGTGGCGCGTTCGCGAGGGCCTAAGCCTCGATGGTCGCGAAAAAAACGGGAAACAATAGCGTCGGCGGGGTGGTCAAATTTGAGTGTGAGCCGGACCAACTCGGCGCAGGCTTCTAATAGAGCTTTTGGATGCATAAGAGGCCATTGTCCCATGAGCGAAGAAAATCTGCCCCCGCTGCTGCGCACGCCGCCCGGTTTGTACCGTCATTACAAGGGGAACTTGTACCAAGTGATCGACACCGTGCGCCATAGCGAGACCCTGGAGCCCATGACGCTGTACCGCGCGCTTTACGGCGCGCAGGGGCTTTGGGTGCGCCCTGCTGCGATGTTCGGCGAGACCGTGGATGTGGGCGGCGTCCAGACGCTGCGGTTTCAGCGGATTGGGGATTCGCCCCCCTGAGCCTGGCGCTGCGCCAGCCAGTGCGCAATGGCACGCGGGTAAATCTGGTGCTCGGTGACAAGCACCCGTTGCGCCAAGGTTTCTGCGGTGTCACTGGCCAGCACCGGTACCACGGACTGCTCCAGGATGGCACCCGCATCAAGCTCCTCACTGACCTGGTGCACGGTAGCGCCGGCAAACCTGCAGCCAGCGGCTATCGCACGCTGGTGGGTGTGCAAACCGGTAAACGCCGGCAACAAAGACGGATGGATGTTAAGCAGGCGCCCGGTATGCACCGCAACAAAATCGGCGGTCAATATGCGCATGAAACCCGCCAATACCACCAGACTCGGTCGCTGCGCTTGGTCATAACGGGCGATGGCGGCGGTCAGTGCCCGGTCGAATGCGTCGCGACTGGCGTAAGCGCTGTGCTCCAGCACCTCGGTGGCAATACCCTGCGCACGCGCGAGCTGGAGCCCCCCGGCATCGGGCTTGTTGCTGATCACTGCCACCACTTGCGCGCCAAAACGCGCTTGCCAAGCCTCCTTTTGCGCAGCGCGCACGATCGCAGCCATGTTGGAGCCGCCACCTGAAATCAAAATGACGATGGGTTGGGGGGTGGTGTGCATAGAAGCGCCATTATCGTGAACCTCCGAAGAAAAATGTCGCGGTCTGGACACGTAAAAAAGAACGGTCGTGCTAAAAACGCTGCAGTTTGCCTTGAACCTCAACCGCATTGACCTTTTGGAGCGCCTGCTATGGATTTGGCTTTTACCACTGAAGAACAGAAATTCCGCGAAACCATTCGCACCTGGGTGGGTGAACATCTGCCCGCCGACATCTCGCACAAGGTGCACAACGCCATTCACCTGACACGCGAAGACATGCAGCGCTGGGGCAAGATTCTGGGTAAAAAAGGCTGGTTGGGCCACGCCTGGCCTACGGCCTTTGGCGGCCCCGGCTGGAATGCCATCGAAAAACACCTGTTTGAAGAAGAGTGCGCCTTGGCTGGCGCGCCGCGCGTGGTGCCGTTTGGCCCGGTGATGGTGGCGCCCGTGATCATGGCGTTTGGCAACGCCGAGCAGCAGCAGCGTTTTCTGCCCGGCATTGCCAGTGGCGACGTCTGGTGGAGCCAGGGTTACAGCGAGCCGGGTTCGGGCTCGGACCTGGCATCCGTCAAAACCAAGGCCGAGCGCGTGGGTGACAAATACATCGTCAACGGCCAAAAAACCTGGACAACGCTAGGCCAGTACGGCGAATGGATTTTTTGCCTGGTGCGCACCAGCAACGAAGGCAAACCGCAAACTGGCATCAGCTTTTTGCTCATCGACATGAAGTCGCCCGGTGTGACCGTGCGCCCCATCGTCTTGCTTGACGGAACGGCCGAGGTGAACGAGGTGTTCTTTGACAATGTCGAAGTGCCGGCCAACAACCTGATTGGCGAAGAAAACAAGGGCTGGAACTACGCCAAATACCTGCTGGCCCACGAGCGCACCAATATTGCCGACGTCAACCGCGCAAAGCGTGAGTTGGAGCGCTTGAAGCGCATCGCCAAGGCCGAAGGCGTGTGGGACGACACGCGCTTTCGCGATGAAATCGCCAAACTCGAAGTGGACGTGGTAGCGCTGGAAATGATGGTCTTGCGCGTGCTGGCGGCCGAAAAGTCGGGCAAGCAAAGCATGGACATTGCCAGCTTGCTCAAAATTCGTGGGAGCGAGCTCCAGCAGCGCTACAGCGAGCTGATGATGCTGGCCGCAGGGCCTTTCGCCCTGCCGCTGATTCGCGAGGCCATGGAGGCTGGCTGGCAGGGTGACTCGGTAGGCCACGCCCACTGCGCGCCGCTGGCGTCGACCTATTTCAATATGCGCAAAACCACGATTTATGGCGGCAGCAACGAAGTGCAGCGCAACATCGTCTCGCAATTCGTGCTCGGCTGACCGCACCCGGCGCCGCACATCACCCCCACATCAAGGACAAGACCATGGATTTCGATTTCTCTGACGACCAAGAACAACTGCGCGACGCAGTACGTAAATGGGTGGATAAGGGCTACAGCTTTGATCGCCGCCGCGCTACCGAAAAGGCCGGTGGCTTTGACCGCGCCGCTTGGGGCGAACTGGCAGAACTCGGCCTGTGTGGCCTCTACGTCCCCGAGGACGATGGCGGCCTGGGCATGGGCCCGGTCGAGGGCATGGTGGTGATGGAGGAGTTGGGGCGCGGCATCGTGCTCGAGCCGCTCACTCAGGCGCTGATCGCCGGTGCCGTCATCGCCAACTACGGTGACGCAGCCACCAAAGCGACTTGGCTGCCCCGTATCAGCAGCGGCGACGCCGTGGTGGTGCTGGCCTACCAGGAACAGGGCGCGCGCTATGCGCTGGGCCACTGCAAAGCGGTGGCTGTGGCTACAGGCAGCGGCTACCAGATCACTGGCCACAAAAGCGTGGTACCGGTGGGCGACCAGGCCGATGCGTTTTTGGTGCCCGCCCAGCTTGGCGGAAAAACCGCCCTGTTCCTGGTCGAGCGCAGCGCCAGCGGCGTGGCCTGCAAGGGCTACGGCACGCAAGACGGCAGCCGCGCCGCCGAGGTGCAATTGACCGACGCCGTAGCTACCCTGGTAAGCATGGACGGACAAACGGCGCTGGAGCACGCAGTGGACATCGGCATTGCCTCCACCTGCGCCGAGGCCGTGGGTGTGATGGACAAAGCCATGGCCATCACCGCCGAATACCTGATGACGCGCAAACAATTTGGCGCCGTTATCGGCAGCTTCCAGGCCCTACGCCACCGCGCAGCCGACATGAAGATGCAGCTGGAACTTGCGCGCTCCATGAGCTATTACGCCAATCTTAAGCTCAACGCAGCCACCGCTGAACGCCGCACCGCCATGGCCCGCGCCAAGGTACAACTGGGTGCATCCATGCGCTTTGTAGGCCAGCAGGCAGTGCAATTACACGGCGGCATCGGTGTGACCAACGAATACATCGTGAGCCACTACTTTAAAAAGCTAACCCAACTGGAAATGACCTTTGGTGACAGCTTGCACCACTTGGGTGAAGTGTCGGCGCGCATGGAGGACAAGGCGGGCGTATTTGCCTGATTTTTAGCCGCCAGGGTAATCCGTGCAGTGCGGGATGACCTTGGCCTCAGCGCCGCAGGCGCGGCACCGCCTGCAGCAGCGCCTGGGTATACACGTTTTGCGGCTGCTCCAGCACTTGGCGGGCCGCGCCGTATTCGACCAGCTTGCCCCCTTGCATCACAGCAATGTCGTGCGCCAGGTACTCCACCACGCCAAAGTTGTGGGTGATGAATAAATAGGCCACGCCGAGCTCGGTTTGCAGGTCGCTCAGCAGGTTGAGGATTTGCGCTTGCACCGACACGTCCAGGGCCGAAGTGGGCTCATCCGCCACGATCAGTAGCGGCTCCACCGCCAGGGCGCGGGCAATGGCCAGGCGCTGGCGCTGGCCGCCTGAAAATTCATGCGGGTAGCGCGCCAGGGCGCCTGCGGGCAAGCCCACTTTGTCCAGTAAAGCGGCCACGCGGGCGTGCCGCGCGCGGGCATCAACCTCTGGGTGCAGCGAGGCCACGCCTTCCTCCAAAATTTCATTCACACGCATGCGCGGATTCAGCGAGGCAAATGGGTCTTGGAACACGATTTGCGCCGTGCGCCGCGCTGCGCGCAAAGCCGCGCCCTGCAAGGCGTCCAGCGGCTTGCCCTGCAGCACCGCGCTGCCCGCTATCTGAGCCTGGCCGCGCAGCAGTTGCAGCAGCGCCTTGCCCACGGTGGTTTTGCCGCTGCCCGATTCGCCCACCAGCGCCAGCGTGCGCCCGGTGTGCACCTCAAAGGACACGCCGTCCACCGCCTTGACAAAGCCCACGGTGCGGTGCAACAAGCCCTTGCGGATGGGGAACCACACTTTGTAATCGCGCACCGCCAGCAAGGGCATGTCGGTGCTTGGCGTTGGCGCCTTGTCCTGGGGCGCGCTGGCCGGCGCGGGTGCCACATTGCGACTGGCGTAGTCAAGGCCCAAGACGCCCTCGTAGATGAAGCAACGCACTTCATGGCCCGGCGCGTATTCGCGCATCTGCGGCGGGGCGCTGCGGCACAGGTCGGCAGCGTCCTGGCAGCGGTCGGCAAAGCGGCAACCGGCAAAGGTCTGGCTCAGCGCGGGCACCACGCCGGGGATGGACGCCAGGCGTTGGCCGCGTTTGCTGGCGTCGGGCAAGGCGTCTAGCAAATTGGTGGCGTAGGGGTGCAGCGGGCGGGCAAAGAAGTCGGCGGCGCTGGCCACTTCCACCACCTGGCCGGCGTACATCAGCGCCACGCGGTGCGCCATTTGCGAAACAATGGCCAGGTCGTGCGTGATGAGCAGCAGCGCCATGGCTTGGCTGCGCTGCAGGTCTTGCAAGAGCGCGAGTATTTGCGCCTGAATGGTCACGTCCAGCGCCGTGGTGGGCTCGTCCGCCACCAGCACATCGGGCTCGGCGGCCAGGGCGATGGCGATCATCACCCGCTGCTTTTGCCCGCCCGAAAGCTGGAAGGGATAACCCTCGGCCCGGCGTTCGGGCGCGTCCAGCCCGACGCGGCGCAGCCAGTCCACGGCTTTGGCAGCGCTGGCCGCGCCGCGCAGTGCTGTATGGCGCTCGATCACTTCCCGGATTTGCCGCCCCACGGTCATCACCGGGTTCAGGCTGGTGGCGGGTTCCTGAAAAATCATGCTGATCTTGCGGCCCCGGAATTCGCGCATGCGCGACTCGGGCAGCGCCAGCACGTCAGTGCCTTCCAGGTCCACCTGTCCGCCGGTGACGCGGCCGTTGTCGGGCAACAGGCGCAGCAGAGACAACGCCGTCATCGACTTGCCGCAGCCCGACTCGCCCACCAAGGCAAAGGTTTCACCCCGAGAGATGGTCAGCGACAAGGCGTCCACCGCGCGCACCAGGGCGCTGTCGGTCTCCAGATCGGTCGTGAGGTTACGGATGTCCATCATGGCGCAGCTCCACTTGCAGCTGGAGCCTTGGGCGCCTTACGCGGCCGCACCGGGAATGCCCGGGCGCGCGGATCAAAGGCCTCGCGCACCGCGCTGGCAAACAGCGTCATCGACAGCACCAGCGCCACCATAAAGCCAAAGGCAGTGGCCAGCGTCCACCAGATTACCGGGTCGCGTGACATCTCGTTGCGCGCGCCGTTGATCATCACGCCAAAGCTGTTGGTGTTGGGGTCCACGCCCACGCCCACATAGGACAAGACCGCCTCGTACAGCACCAGCCCCGAGAAATCGAGCACCGCGACGATGACGATCACATGCGTCAGATTAGGCAAGATGTGGCGGCGCATGATGCCAAAGTCCGACACGCCAAAGGCGCGCGCCGCCTGCACATAGTCCAGCTCGCCCAGCTTGAGGGTTTCGGCGCGCAGCAGCCGCGCCAGGCTGGCCCAGCCGGTAATGCCCAATATGGCCGCCAGCAAAAACAAGCGCACGTCGCCGCGCTCCAGCCCGGTCTCAAACATCTGCGGGTTTTTGTCGATGAACACCTGGATCATGAGCACAAAGGCCGAGATCAGCAGCACCGAGGGAATGGACGACAGCACGGTGTAAAAGTACTGAATAGCGTCGTCCACCCAGCCCTTGAAGTAGCCCGCCAAAATACCAAACACCACAGCCAGCGGAATGGTCGACAGCGTGGCCAGCGAGCCAATCACCACCGCCGTGCGGATGGATTTGAGGGCCAAGAACAGCACGTCATTACCGGTCTGATCGGTGCCCATCACGTGGTAATGCGGCCACAGCGCCGCCACCCAGCCCACCAGCAGCGCCAACACCAGCAGCGTGCCCCCTACTGCGCGCACGGGAAAGGCCACCTCGCCCCGCCACAGTGTGGACAAAGCCGCCGAGAAACTGACCCGCCAAACGCGCGCCTGCCGCACCACCAGCAGCGCGCCCGCCAGCAGCGCCACCAGCGCCCCACCAGACAGCCCTTGCAAGCTGCGCTGCGCCACATCGGCGCCCCATTGGCTCTCGGGCGCCGTCAAATGCTTGCCGCCAAACTGCAGGCGCGGAAAGTCGCGCACCGACACGCCGTTTTGCAGCATGCTTTCCTTGGAAAACTGGTGCGTGGCCAGCGGCACAGAATAGGTCTTCTCGCGCGCCTCGCGCGGGCCGGTCAAGAACACGTCCAACAAAGACACCGTGCGCGTGGAATAGGCGGCCACTGGGGCAACAAGTGTCGCAGCGTCGCTGGCAGCACGGGCAGGCGCAGCGACAGATGCAGAGCCCGACGAAGCGGGCGGCAGAAGTGGACGGAAATGGATGGAATCTACCAAGGCCACGAGCACGAACAGCGCTAGCACCACGCCAGCCGACATGGCCGCCGCGTCCCTGGCCACATAACGCCAGGTCTGGCGCAGCAGCGGGGTGCGCAGCGCGTGGCGCAGGTACAGGGCCAGCACGATGAGCTGGGCGTACAGCGCCAAGTCGGTGGGTAGAAATACGAATTTAGGCATGTTTTTTGTTGCCGTAATTTGACTTGACGTGAGAGTGATAACCCTGCCGAGAAAAAACGTTTATGCCGGATGTTGAGCGTTCTACGCACGCACTGCTGTTACCCCACCCTCTCCCCCAGCCCCTCTCCCGCCCCACCGGGCGGGAGAGGGGAGCCAAGTCCACATTTGATTGCGTCGCCCCGGCTAGCCTTCTACTAGCGTGGCACCCGCGTCGGCGCATGCAACACAACAGTCGCCAGTGGTGCCTTGGCCGTTGCGACGAACTCAAATGTGGTTGTTCGCTCCCCCTCTCCTCCCCGCTGGGGAGGAGAGGGGGCTGGGGGGTGTGGCGGGGCAAAACCGACCCGCAGCGGTGGAAAGGGGGTTGGGGGGATAGGGGGGGCACAAACCACCCCACGGGAATGACAAGACGCCACTGGTACAGGGGCAAAAAAGTATCCCGGTGGTGCCCTAGCCGAAGCGACGAAATCAAATGTGGCTGTTCGCTCCCCCCCTCCTCCCCGCTGGGGAGGAGAGGGGGCTGGGGGGTGTGGCGGGGCAAAACCGACCCGCAGCGGCGGAAAGGGGGCCGGGGGGATAGGGGGGGCAAAAACCACCCCACAGGAACACGGGAGGAATTACATGAAAGGAGTTTCATAAAACTCAAGCCAACCGAACACGCGGGTCGGCCAGCGTGTAAGAAACATCCGTCAGCACCAGCCCCACGATGTAGAGCAGCGAGCCCAAAAACACCATAGAGCGCACCACCGCAAAGTCCTGCGCATTGATGGCGTCAATCGTGAAGCTGCCCAGGCCTGGAATGCCAAAAAACGACTCCATGATCAGCGCGCCCAAAAACAGCAGCGGCAGCACCGCCACCGTGCCAGTCAGGATGGGCAACAAGGCGTTGCCCAGCACATGGCGAAACAGCACTACGGGCTCGGACAGGCCCTTGGCGCGCGCGGTGCGCACGTAGTCTTTGCCAATTTCTTCCAAAAACAGGGTGCGGTAAAACAGCGCCTCACCACCCGCGCGCGACACAATGCCGATCACCACCGGCAGCGCCAAAAACAACCACGCGTCCCACCCGCCAGAAAAGCCCGAAATCGGCACCAGCTTGAGCAGCTTGCTAAAGAAAAACTGCCCGGCAATGATGTAAAAAAGCCCGGATACCGAGAGCAAAAACACCGCAAATGCCACGCCCCAAAACTCCAGATAGGTGCTGCGGAAAAACACCAGGGTGAGCGAAAACACCACTACTACGATGAGCCCCAACGCAAACGTGGGCAACGCCAGCGCAAGCGACGGGCCAACCCGGTTTTTGAGCTCGTAGCCAATGTCACGCCCGGTGTCCGACGACCCAAACTCCAGCGCAAACAAGGGCAGCGAGCGCTCGTAAAAAATGGTTTGGGTGAGCTTTTGCGCACCCTCGGCTTGTGCGTTCCACAGCAGCGGCTTGTCGTAGCCACGTGCGGTTTTCCATTTTTCGATCGCGTCTGCCGTCACCCGCTTGCCGCCAATGTTCATGCGCGCCATGTCGTCGGGGGTGTTCACCGCAAAAAACAGTACAAAGGTCAGGATGTTGACCCCCACCAGCACGGCAAAACCATACAAGGCGCGTCTAAGGATGTAGTTCAGCATGGTGTTCTCAAGCCTCCTGCGCCAGGGTGCGCGCGGCGGTTTGCCGCTCGCGGCGGCGCCATACCCACCAGGCGGGCGCCACCAGGGCGGCCAGCACCAGCGCCAAAAGCGGTAGCGGCCACCAGACGGGCTTGTTCCACTCGGCAATCTTTTGCACACGTTGGGCCGCATCCAGCCGCAGGTAGCTGATGTGGTTGCGCACGATTTGCGTGGGCTTGCCGTTGTAAATCCACTGGTGGTAAGCAGCAGCCGACTTGGGCCAGTAGCCAAAGCCCCACACGCCATCTTGTTGTGTCACTTGCACCATCTGGTCAATCAAGGCCTGCTTTTCGGGCCCGTCGTCCAAAAACTTCATGCGGTCAAACAGGCGGTCAAAGTCGGGGTTTTGGTAGTTGGCGCCGTTTTCACCGTTGCCGTCGGTCAGCGCTTTGGCGTTGGGGCCATAAAGTAGGAATAAGAAGTTCTCCGCATCCGGGTAGTCGGCTAGCCAGCCCCAAAAGAAGATCTGGATGGAGCCTTTCTTCATCTTGTCCTGAAAGCGGTTGTAGTCGGTGGAGCGCACTTCGAGTTGGATACCGATCTTGGCAAACTGGCGCACATACCAGTCCAGCGTGGCCTTGTTGGCACTGCCCGAGGAGTTGATGTCAAAGTTCAGCACCAGGGGCTGGCCGGTCTTGGCATCGCGTCCGTCGGGGTACCCGGCCTCAGTGAGCAGCTTTTTCGCCTCCTCCAAGCTGCGGCGCACCGGCTTGCCGTCCGCCGCCTTGCGGTAAACCACTGGGTTGAAGGCGGCGGGCCCATCTTCGCGGTAACCAAAAAGCGAGGGCGGCACCGGACCGGTCGCGGCGATGCCCTGACCGCGCTCAAAGATGGCAATGTGCTCTTCCCAGTCAATGGCGATGGCCAGCGCTTGGCGCAGCTTGCGGTTACGCTCAGCCTGTTCTGCCGTGGCGCCCTTGCCCACCACCGGGTCCAGCCAGTTGAAGCCGATGTACCAATTGGTCGCCTCCACTGCGGTGGGCAAGCGAATGCCTTTGTCCTTGAACTCTTTCTCCTTCTTCTTGTCGTCGCCCATGGCCACGATGTATCCGGTACCTACGTCCAAGCGCTCAATAGCCGGAGTGTCGTAATAGCCCTGCATGAACTTTGCCTGCAGGGGCACGCCTTCTTTTTCGATGTCAAACACCACCTTGTCCACAAAGGGCGTGGGCTTGCCACAGTCGTCCAGATAGCCCTTTTCCTTATCGCCCGCCTCGCCTTCGCAGGGGTAAGGTTCGCCCCGATAGTTGGGGTTGCGCCGCAGCACGTGGCGGCGGTTTTCGGTGAACTCGGTCAGCATGAAGGGGCCGGTGCCTACCGGCCAGTAATTGAGCGACAGGTTTTTTTGCGCCATACCAGGCTGGGCATAAAACTTTTCAGCTTCCCAGGGCACCGGCGAGAAAAACGTCATCGCCAGCCAATATTTGAACTGCGGGTACTTGCCGATTACGCGAATGCGCAAGGTATGCGGGTCGGGTGCGCTAACGCCTTCCAGTGGAAATTGCCGAAAGTCTAAAAACGGCAAATCGCGCTCGGTAGGCGGGAGCTTGGCGCGCACGGCCTTGTCGCGAGCGGCGATCTTGGCACCGTAGTCCTTCATCCCCACGATGTAGTCCGCCATGGTGGAGAAGGCAGGGGAAACCACCCTGGGCGTGGCGAGCCGACGAATGGCGTAGACGTAGTCCTCGGCCACCAGCTCGCGCGTGCCGGTAGCGGCAAAGTCGGTGATCTGGTGCTTGTCCGCGGTATCTTTGGCGGTCAGCGCGTGGTAGCGATAAGCGCCCTGCGCGTCCTTGGCAAACGCCGGGTGTGGCGCAAACAGGATGCCGGGCTTTATACGGATGTCGTAGACAGACTCAGCAATGAGAGCGCCCGGCGCATCGTGAGGCAGTGGCTTGCCCGCTTTGTCCAGGTAACGCGGCGCCGCGACTTCACTGGCGGCGCGGCCTATGAGCTCGTAGGGACGTTTGAGGTAGTGGTAACCGTAAGGCGGCTCGTACACCTGGTAGGTGTAAGGCGTCTCGTCGTTGGAGTACGAACTGGCCGGATCCAGGTATTTGGGCGAACGGCCGCTAAAGGGCACAAACAGGGTGTTGGTTTGCTCGGAGTGGGGTGGGTGGGGGTTGTTGAGGGTGTCGGTACATGCCGAGATCGCCACAACACACAAAGTCACACCAATAAGTCGCGCAAGGAAACTCTGCTTGCACTTCCATTTATGAATACTTAAACCCACAGATTCAATCCAAAAGAAGGCGCTACCGAACCCGTCGTTATTTGTCTGCATTTGACCGCTCAAACGACCCGCGTTGCCCGATTTGCCAAGTGAAGCGTTGCGATGGTCTCCAATAGGATACGCACAGCGCCTCGCTCAATCTCCGACAAATAGGGGTTCCAACAGTCCATTAACAATATTACCCTGGCTTGATCAGAATTATTCCAAGCCTCGTGCTGGAACGTGTCATCGAACATGACCAATTCACCCTCTTGCCAATGGTGCTTACCGATTCCAATAAGGTGCAGCGCACACTTGTCGGGGATCAACAGAGGCAGGTGCATCACCAAGCGTACATTAGTGACGCCGTAGTGTGGCAGCAGGTGTGTGCCCGGCTTCAAAACAGAGAAACAAATCTCAGGTGCCTGATCGGCAATCCGACACAGGTCCAAGCCCTCTAGTATTTTGCTGGTTTCAGGGCATCTCGCATGATTTTGGTCAAACCGCTTTCCATGGCGGTAAAAAAAGAACGCCTCCCAAGAGGGAGCCGCACCGGTGCCTCCCACATAGTCTGCAACCGCGGAGCGACCGGAAAGCTCCAAGAAATTCTGGAAGTTTTTATCCTCGTCGAAAACCCGCAGTGCCTCTCTTTGAATTACGGCAAATGATTCTTGCAGGCCTCGAGCCCAAGGGTGCAAATGGGGATCATGAAACGCAATCTCGGGCAAGTCCGGAAAAAAAAAATACCGGGGCCTTTGTCGCTCGTCTTGCGGCCGGCAGTCTATGTCGCGCAAATAAGCAGCCAACGCTTTGTCAACTCTCGCAAGTGCTTTGGGTCCGTGTTGGTCTTTTAGGTGCGCGTACGACTGATAGAAAAGCGCTTTCCTTTTCGACCTGATTTGCTCAATCGCGTGTACGACCAAGCCAAAATACGCGTCGGGAGTAGAGTCCTCATCAAGCCAGTAACCACTGCGTTGCGCAGAGGTCACTGACTCAAAGTAGGCCCACAAAGCGCCGCCAAGATCGCCGGATTTCTCAAGCTGCGCCCCTTCAATGAGCTGCGCGATCGCTCGCACGGGCGCGCCGTTCATTGTTTAAATGTCAAAACTTGAAGGATGCATTGACGTACATGGTGCGACCACGCGGATCGTAATAGCGGTCATCGTAGCCAAACTGCTGACCGCGATTCGTTCCACCAGTCGACGGGACAAATGGCGGTTTGGTGTCGAGCAAATTCAATACTCCGGCAGTCAAGGACCATGACTTGCTCGGTGTCCAAACGGTTTGCCAGTCATACGAGAAGTACGTGTCCACTTTCATGCGAATATCTTCGGTTCCGACAATACTGCCAGACGCATCGAGAACGTCCACGGTCGTAACCTGGTCATCGTATCCCGACTGAAAGTTAACGCCCAGCATATGACTCCACTCACCCGTCTTCAGGGTTGTCGCCCAACGGCCCTTCGTTTTAAAGGACACCGAACCCAATTCCGCAAAATTACCAATACTGGAATAGTACGGACCGTCTTTTTCTAGCTGCGCTTCATCACGCAACATATAAGTCAGCGTCAGTTGCGAGCTAAGAGTGCCAAACTCTGTTTTCGAGCGGGCCTGAATATCGAAGTCCAGACCTTGAGTGACCGAATTACCTAGATTCTTGTTATCCGCAAGAAATGCGAGGTATTTCTTTCCAGTTCCAATGTCAATTTTGGTGGCCCATGACTTAGAAAACGCTGCGGGGTTCGCAAATACAACCTGCTCAGTCAACTGGCCAAATGAGTCCGTAATTCCCACATGCCAGAGATCAACTCCGAAGCTCATCGAGTTAGAAGGCTCAAACCGGAAGCCCAAAGTGGCTTGCGTCGACTTTTCGGGTGTTAGCGCGGGGTTCCCGCTCGCCATTTGGTCGTATTGCTTGCTACCGGACTGGCAAATGGCGCCCAAGCTCGTAGCCATGGCAAGCAAAGCAGGGCTGCAAGTGTATTTGTCCGAAGTCACGCCATAGTCACGCAACGTAGCATTGACCTGCGGAACCGTTGGCGCATGGAAGCCCGTACCCGCAGAACCCCGGATCAGCCATTGGCTTGACGGCGTATAGCGAAAGCTCGCTTTTGACGTAGTGGCTGCACCGAAATCCGAGTAATTGTCCACCCGAACGCCGGCACCCAACTCCAGCGCTTTACTCACTGGGAATACGAACTCACCGAATAATCCGGTCGAGGTACGACTTGCCGAGTAAGGGGGCGTAGTAGCGGAATCACCAAAGCGTGTATCGCATGCAATGCCGTTAACAGGATCGCAAAGCGCACCAGATGCTGGATTGGCCAACTTTCCTTGCGCAAACAAACCAGGCCTTGAGTCAAATTTTTCGGAGTTGAAGTTCAGCCCCATGCCCAACATAATATCCCCGCCATCGAGTTTTCCAATGGCGCGAGAACCGTTTACACCCATGGTGTCAAGTTGTGACAGACCACCGTCCCAATACCCTTTGTAATTGGCTGCGTTGATCGCGCTCTGGGCGGCAGACGATTGCGCCCCAGGACCCACAAACGGATCGAGCAAGCCGCTCATTCGCAGTGACTTAACCGCCAGTGCACCAGGATAACCCGATATTTCCCCGCTCACTTCGCTCTCCGAGTGAGAAAAAGCGGCGTTGTAATCCCAACCTGCCAACTCTCCGCGCGATCCAAATGACAGGCTCTTGAAATCGGCGGTGTCGTTATTTGTGCGCTTACCTAAATCATAGAGACGGTAGTAAGCTACTGTATCTTGCGTAATTCCCAAAGGAAGCAAGTATTTGTTTGCCAAATCACTTCCCGCGGGGATGCTAATGCTCCCAGGTACTGGTGCGATCCGGGAAATAGTGTTGGTACGCGCAAGCAAAATATCCGCAAAAACTTCTTGCCCAGCAACGTCGGCGGTCACCGAGGTCATAAAACTGTCGCGTTTGCGCTCAGGATAAATCTCGAGCTCACCGACAAAATCAAAACCACAATAATCATCCGCCAAACCGCTACCATCGTTGTAGGGTTCGATGACCCGGAAGGTTTTGGCCGGGCACGCACCGGTTTTCTTTTGGTAAGGGCTGATCAACTGCCCGAGATCATCCACCACGTTTGCAGGAATCGGACTGGCAGAAAACTGTTGCTTTTGGTACGACTTGCCCTGGTAGTTGAATTTCACCTTACCGGTGCTTGCAAAATCACGATCGGTTGAGAACAACTGCGTGCGTTCGTCATGGCCAAAGGACATTACGGCACTGAAACCGTCCTTTTCTCGATCACCAAAACCCTTGGTTGCGCTTAGGCGGGTTTCTTTCGCTCCTTTATCAGGGGTGGAAACACCGTAGGTCACATCGCCCCCTGTCGAGTTGCGCTTGGTAATGAAGTTGACGACGCCCGCAATCGCATCAGCGCCATACAGCGCGGAAGCCCCATCGGTCAACAATTCAACACGGTCAATTGCAGAAAGCGGAATGGCATTCAGGTCAAAGCCTGCCGCATAACCAGTCAGGCTCTGCCCTCCAAACTGCGCCAAGCGCCTGCCGTTGAGGAGGACGAGGGTTCGTGATTCACCAACGTCGTGAATAGATACCCCGGTAAAACCGTAGCTGCTGCCGCCCACGGATCCAGACTCTACGGAACCGCCTTGCACGCTTGAAATTTTTCGAATCAAATCAGCAGTTGACGTCGCACCGGAAGCCCTGATCTCTTCAGCCCGCATGATGGTGACAGGCAGCGCGCCCTCCGCGGCGATACGCTTGATGGCCGACCCCGTCACCTCGACCCGTTGCAAAGCACTTTCTGACTCTTGCGCCAAGGCGGATTGGGAGATGCCCACCCCGACTCCGCAAGCAATAAGAACCGATAGACGAACGGCAGTGGGTTTGAAAATGGATGAAGTGCGGGCCATAAATGTGTCCTCTTTAAGCCAAAGTGAAGAAAACAAGAAAAACGTAGAACCTGACACTACTGTACTGTTGTTTACCCGCGCTTAACACAAGTTCATGAAAAAAATGTGATGTAGCGCGGTAACGCGGTATCACACCTTGGTTTTTCCCATCGAGGCTGTTCCTGCGCACCCTGGCGTGGTCCGCTCGCAGGCTATTCCGCAGCCCGCACCCGCACAAAAGTGGCAAATTTAGGCAAACCGCCAGGCGTGTGGTCGCGGTAGCGGTAAGTGACTTGCGCGCCTATGGGCGGTGGGTTAGCACGGTCGGTGGCGCTAAATCCGGTGCCCAAAGAAAAGCGCTGGCCGCTGGGCATTTCAAGCAACAGTGCGCCCATCTGCCCTTCAAGCTTGCCTTTTCCAGGCACGTGCGCCACCACGGTGGCTTCGTCGTCGGGTTGCAGTTTGAGTTTTCGTACCGCCTCGCTGCGACCCGGCTGCCACAGCGCGTCCGTTCGGTGCAAGACCAGTCCCTCCCCGCCCAAACTCGCCACCTGCTGCAAGCGGCTTTGCAAGTCCTCGGAACTGCCCACACGACTTTGCTCCACCGCGGCAAGCCAAGGGAGGTCCGCCTGCCGCACCAGGGTTTCCAATTGCCTTGAGCGCGCTTCAAAAGGCAAATCTGATGTGGGCGTGTCAAAGAGCATGTAACGCAGGGCGCGCCAGTCGGTGTCCGCTGGCTGCGTTTTGCGGACCGTGGCAGACAGTCGGTCAAAGGTCTGTCTTCCCAGCCATAACTCACCGTCGAGCGGCTGGGGCGGCAAACTCGCTACAAACCATGGCGGTGCCACTATCGGTCGGCCACTGCGAAATCGCAGTACAGCACCATCCCAAATGGCACGCACACCGTCGAGTTTTTCACTCACCAAAAAGCGACTGGGATCGAACTGAGGACTCCAGGCGGTGGCCCACTCGCCCAGCGCATTGGTGGATGGACTGCCGGCTGCCATTGCAGGGCATTGCACGCCAAAGCCAGCGCCTGCCAGCGCACCCAGCCCCCATTTGAGCGCCTGACGGCGACAGACGGTGCCGCGAAAAGAAGGTGCACCGGCACCCAAAGACTTGTGTCTCATATTTTTCCTCCCCTAAAACCCGGCCAGGGCGCTCTGTGGCACCCTTGGCATATTCACCGTGCGCTGCGGCGCGTGGCAGCAAGCGCCTAAATCAGCAGGCGCGACGAACGCGGCACGTGCGACATCAAAAATTCCATCTGGTCCGCCAGAATGCGGCGGTTGCGCAAAATAAAGTCTTCCCACAGGCTGGGCACATAGGGCGCATACAGCAAGGGCATGTGCGCTTGTTCGGGCGTGCGGTGGCTTTTGCGGTGGTTGCAGGGGCGGCAGGCGGTGACCACGTTCATCCAGGTGTCCACGCCTTGCTGGGCAAAGGGAATGATGTGCTCGCGGGTGAGGTCCGACTCGTGGAAGTGACCACCGCAATACGCGCAAATATTGCGGTCGCGCACAAACAGCTTGCCATTGGTCAGGCCGGGGCGCAGGTTAAACGGGTTGATGTTCGGCACGCCACGGGTGCCGATGATGCTGTTGACACGGATAACCGATTGTTGGCCGGTAATGGCATTGTGGCCACCCCGGAAGACCGCAATTTCAGCCCCCGACTCCCAGCGCACTTCACCGGCGGCGTAGTTGACCACTGCTTGTTCGAGGGAAATCCAAGACTGAGGAAGACCCTGCGCCGACAGCTTCAAGACTTTCACAAACAACGCCTCCAGATTCGGTCAGTTAACCACTACCAAGGAACGCTACATGCTGCACGCCGAGACGGTTTTATTCGCCTCTGGCGCCTGCGTCACAATATACCCTCTTTACGTGACACATAGGCCCGCTGCGCTGTGACATCTGGCATAGCCGGACCTCAAAAAATACCATATTCCATGCAGGTTTTTCGCGGCTTCAAGCACCCAGGACTGGCCCCGGCCTGCGCCCTCACCATCGGCAACTTTGACGGCGTGCACCGTGGCCACCAGGCCATGCTGGCGCTGTTGCGCAGCGAGGCGCAGCAGCGCGGCGTACCCAGTTGCGTGCTGACCTTTGAGCCCCACCCGCGCGATTACTTTGCCAAGCTGACGCGCCAGCCCGACCTGGCGCCTGCGCGCGTGGGCACGGTCCGGGACAAGCTGACAGATCTGGCGCATTGCGGTGTGGACCAGGTTGTGGTGCTACCGTTCAACGCGGCACTGGCCAGCCAAAGCCCCCAGGCCTTTGTGCAACAGGTGTTGGTAGAGGGGCTGGGCGCCAAATACGTGCTGGTGGGTGACGACTTCCGCTTTGGTGCCAAGCGCGCCGGAGATTACGCCCTGCTCGATACCGCAGGCCAAACCCACGGCTTTGACGTGGCACGCATGAACAGCTACGAGGTCCACGGCCTGCGTGTTTCAAGCTCGGCGGTGCGCGAGGCCTTGGCCCACGGCCGCATGGACGATGCAGCGCGCCTCTTGGGGCGGCCGTACCGCGTGTCCGGCCACATCGTGCATGGGCGCAAGCTGGGTCGCACCCTGGGCTTTCGCACCCTGAACCTGCGCTTTGCGCACTGGAAACCGGCCACCAGCGGCATCTTCGTGGTGCAGGTCCACGGCCTGGACGCCCAGCCAGTGGCTGGCGTAGCCAATTTTGGCGTGCGGCCCTCGCTAGACGCCAACGACGTCAACGGCGGGCGGGTGCTGCTGGAAACCCACTGCCTGGACTGGCCGGCCGCCCTGGGCAGCGACGGGGCCTACGGTAAAATTGTGGGTGTGGAACTGCTACATAAACTGCACGACGAGCTGAAATACGACGGCTTGGACGCCCTGACCCAGGGCATTGAGCGCGACTGCGTTGAAGCGCGCGCCTGGCTGGCCGCCCGAATTTGAACGGGCACGCTGGCGCACCTAGCCCCGCGCCACCCGCTTGATGCCCCGCAGGGCTGCGCGAGCGAACCGCCCTCCCCTTTTTTGCCCCACGGCACCGACCCGAGATGCTCCATGACCGACAAAGTTGACTACCGCAGCACCCTGAACCTGCCCGACACCCCCTTCCCCATGCGCGGCGACCTGCCCAAGCGTGAGCCCGGCTGGGTAAAACAGTGGAACGAAGCCGGCTTGTACAAGCGCTTGCGCGCTTCGCGCATCGGCGCACCGCTGTTTGTGTTGCACGACGGCCCGCCCTACGCCAATGGCAAACTGCACATCGGCCACGCGCTCAACAAAGTGCTCAAGGACATGATCGTCAAGTCCAAGCAACTCGCGGGCTTTGACGCGCAGTACATCCCCGGCTGGGACTGCCACGGCCTGCCGATTGAGAACGCCATTGAAAAACTGCACGGCCGCAAACTCAGCCGTGACGACATGCAGGCGAAAAGCCGTGCCTTCGCCACCGAGCAGATTGACCAACAGCGCGAAGACTTCAAGCGCCTGGGCGTGCTGGGCGACTGGGAACGCCCCTACCGCACCATGGACCCGGCCAACGAGGCGGGCGAGATCCGCGCGTTCAAGCGGGTGATCGAACGCGGCTTCGTGTACCGGGGCCTGAAACCCGTGTATTGGTGTTTTGACTGCGGCTCGTCCCTGGCCGAGTTTGAGATTGAATACGCAGACAAGAAAAGTGACACGCTGGATGTGGCCTTCGAGTCCGCCGACCCCACCGCGCTGGCCGCCGCTTTTGGCCTGGGCGCCCTGCCCTCGGCCACTAAATCCGCCTTTGCGGTGATCTGGACCACCACCGCCTGGACGATTCCGGCCAACCAGGCACTCAACGCCAATGCCACCATCACCTATGCGCTGGTGGACACGCCGCGCGGCTACTTGGTGCTGGCGGCCTCCTTGGTCGATAAGTGCCTAGAACGCTACGGCCAGACCGGCACCGTGATTGCCACCGCTTTGGGCGAAAAACTGGGCGGCCTGAACTTCAAACACCCCTTGCACGACGTGCACGAGGGCTACCGCCGCCTGTCCCCCGTGTACCTAGCCGACTATGTGAGCGAAGGCGACGGCACGGGCATGGTGCATTCATCCCCCGCCTATGGCGTGGATGACTTCAACAGCTGCGTGGCCCATGGCCTGAAATACGACGACATCCTCAACCCGGTGCAAGGCAACGGCGCTTATGCCGATGACCTCCCCCTGTTTGGCGGCTTGAACATCTGGAAAGCCTGCCCGCGCATTATTGAGGTGCTGGGCCAAAGTGACCGTTTAATGGCCACCCACGCCATCACCCACAGCTACCCGCATTGCTGGCGCCACAAGACGCCAGTGATCTACCGGGCTGCCGCCCAGTGGTTTGTGCGCATGGACGACGGCCCAGGCGTATTCACCAAAGACAAGGCGCCCAAAACCTTGCGCCAGCTGGCCCTGGACGCGATTGAGCAGACCGACTTTTACCCGGAAAACGGCAAAACCCGCCTGCGCGACATGATCGCCAACCGGCCCGACTGGTGCATCAGCCGCCAGCGCAGCTGGGGCGTGCCGGTGCCCTTTTTCTTGCACAAAGACAGTGGCGAGTTGCACCCGCGCACCATGGACATCCTGGACCAGGCGGCGGATATCGTTCAGGCCGGTGGCATTGAAGCCTGGAGCCGCGCCACGGTGGAAGACATCTTGTGCCTGCCCGGTGACGATCCGCAGGCCTACACCAAGAGCACCGACATTCTGGAAGTGTGGTTTGACAGCGGTTCGACCTTCCAGCACGTGCTGCGCGGCAGCCACAAAGACGCCTACGACCGCGCACCGTTCCATGACCAAGGGCCCGAAGCCGACCTGTATTTAGAGGGCCACGACCAGCACCGGGGCTGGTTTCACAGCTCGCTCTTGCTGGGCTGCGCCTTGTACGACCGCGCGCCCTACAAAGGCTTGCTGACCCACGGTTTTGCCACCGACGGCCAGGGCCGCAAGATGAGCAAAAGCTTGGGCAACACGGTGGCGCCGCAAGAGGTGACCGACAAGATGGGCGCCGAGATCGTGCGCCTGTGGGTGGCGGCGACCGATTATTCGGGCGATCTCAACATCGACGAAAAAATCCTGGCCCGCGTGGTGGACACCTACCGCCGGGTGCGCAACACGCTCAAATTCTTGCTCGCCAATGTGAGCGACTTTGACCCGGCCAAAGACGCTGTGCCCGACGCGCAGTTGCTGGAGATTGACCGCTACGCCCTGAGCCGTACCGCGCAGTTGCAAGCCGACATCCTGGCGCACTTTGACCGCTATGAGTTCCACCCGGTGGTGTCCAAGCTGCAGATTTTTTGCTCGGAAGACCTGGGCGCGTTTTACCTGGACGTGCTCAAAGACCGGCTGTACACCACGGCGCCCGATTCGCTGGCGCGCCGCTCGGCGCAGACCGCGCTGTGGCACATCACCCAGGCCATGCTGCGCTGGATGGCGCCATTCCTGAGCTTTACCGCCGAAGAGGCCTGGGCCACGCTGGGTGCGGCGGGCAAGACGCCAGCGGCCACGCGTGACTCCATCTTCATGGACACCTTTGTGGCGCTGGACGCGCCCGATGTGGCCTTGTGCGCCAAGTGGGCGCGCATTCGCGAGATTCGCGAGGCGGTCAACAAAGACATCGAAGTGCTGCGCGGCAGCGGCCAGGTGGGCGCCTCGCTGCAGGCGGTGGTGACCATTACCGCCGATGCGCAAGACCTGAATATTCTGCAGAGCCTGGGCGCGGACCTAAAGTTCGTGTTCATCACCTCGGCGGTGACGCTGCAGGCGGGGGATGCGTTGGGCATTGCCTGTGGCGCCAGCACAGCGGTCAAGTGCGAGCGCTGCTGGCATTACACCGACGACGTGGGCCTGGACGACTCCCACCCCGGTATTTGTGGCCGCTGTGTGAGCAACCTGTTTGGCGCGGGCGAGCACCGCGTGGTGGCCTGATGGCACGGCGCGGCAACGCTGCGGGCCTGGGCCTGATCCACTGGCTGGCCATTGCGCTGGTGCTGGTGCTGGCCGACCAGTTCACCAAAATCTTGGTGCTAGGGAGCTTTGCGCTGGGCGAGGGCAAGGAACTGACCGGGTTTTTCAACCTGGTGCGGGTGCATAACGCGGGTGCCGCCTTTTCATTTTTGGCCGGCGCCTCAGGCTGGCAGCGTTGGTTTTTCACCGCGCTAGGCCTGGTGGCGGCCGTGGTGATTGTCTGGATGCTCAAAAGCCACCCCGGTCAACGCCTGTTTTGTCTGGCCATGGCCTGCATTTTGGGTGGCGCCGTAGGCAATGTGATTGACCGCTTGCTTTATGGCTATGTGGTCGACTTCCTGGACTTCCATTGGGCCGGCATGCATTTCCCGGCCTTTAATCTGGCCGACAGCGCCATTTCTTTGGGCGCTGCCTGCCTGATATTGGACGAGTTGCTAAGGGTGCGACGCGGACGCTGAAGCGGCGCCGCACAGGCTTGGTCACGTGCGGCGGGCGCAGCCGGATCAGTCCACGGTGGCGCCTGAGTCCTTGACGACTTTGCCCAAACGCACGGTTTCTTTCTTGATCAGCTCGCCAAACTGGGCCGCCGTGCCGCCCACCACCGGGGTGCCGATCGCTTCCCATTTTTTGTGAAATTCGGTGTCCTGAAAGATGGCGTTGAGCGTGCTGTTGAGCTTGTCGATGATGGCCTGTGGCGTGCCCGCGCGCACCGCGATACCGTGCCAGGCGGTGAACTCAAAGCCGGGAACACCCGCCTCGGTCATGGTGGGCACCGTGGGAATAGAAGGACTGCGTTTGGCCGACGTCACTGCCAAGGGGGTGAGCTTGCCGGACTGGAGATAGGGCAGCGAACTCCCCAAAATATCGAACATCACGCCCACGCTGCCGCCCAGCACATCGGTCAGGGCCGGGCCCGCGCCCCGGTAAGGAATATGCGCTAGGTTGGTGTCTAGTTGCGTGTTGAACAACTCTCCAACCAAGTGCTGGGGCGTACCGTTGCCCGCAGAGGCAAAACTAAGTTGGGCCTTTTGCACCTTGAGCAGGTTCACAAATTCCTTCAGCGTCTTCACTCCCAATTTGGGGTTCACTTCCAGCACCAGCGGGAAGGCTGAAATCTGGATGACTGGCGCCAAATCGGTCAGTGGGTTGAAGGGCATGCTGCGGTACAGCGTGGAATTCACCGCCATCGGGCCGCTGGCCGCCAGAAGAATGGTGTAGCCGTCGGCAGGCGCCTGTTTTGCCACCTCAGCGCTTCCGGTATTGCCGCCCGCGCCGCTCTTGTTATCCACAATCACCGTCACGCCCAGGCGGTTTTGCAATTCCGTTTGCAGCAGGCGGGCCATCAAATCGGTTGGGCCACCGGGAGGATAGGGCACCACAAAGCGGATAGTTTTGCTGGGGTAGGCGTCCTGTGCCTGTGATGCGATTGGCAGCGCCACCACGCCCAACGCAATTGCGAGGCAAGCCGTCAATACGGGCCGGCGGCGAAACATGGGGTCGTGGTGCATGGAGTTTCCTTTTTCAGAGCAATTTCCGAAGACGCGTGCGCTTGTTTAGAGGGTCAAAATAGTGCAGCCCGTAGTCTTGCGGGCTTCCAAGTCGCGGTGCGCCTGCTGCACGTCTTCGAGTGGGTAGCGCTGGTCGATGTGGATAGCCACTTTGCCGCTGGTAACGGCCTCGAACAGGTCGTCGGCAATTTCTTGGGTGCTCTCGCGCGTAGCAATATGGGTGAAAAGGGTTTGCCGGGTGAGGTAAATCGAGCCCTTGGGGCCAAGAATGCCGGGGGCCACTGGTGCGACCGGTCCGGAGGCGTTGCCAAAGCTGGCCATCAAACCGAACGGGGCCAGGCAATCCAGCGATTTGTCAAACGTGTCCTTGCCCACCGAGTCGTACACCACCTTAACGCCTTTGCCGCCGGTAATTTCCTTGACCCTGGCAGCAAAGTCTTCTGTGGCGTAGTTGATCGCAAAGGCAGCGCCATTTTGAAGCGCCAGCGCGCATTTGGCATCTGATCCGGCGGTGCCGATGAGCTGCAAGCCCAGCGCTTTGGCCCATTGGCAAGCAATCAAGCCCACGCCGCCGGCTGCGGCGTGGAAAAGCACAAAGTCTCCGGCATGCAAGCCACCCTGTGGCAATGTACGTTTGAGCAAGTACTGCGCTGTCATGCCCTTGAGCATCATGGCCGCACCGGTCTCGAAACTAATGGCGTCGGGCAGTTTGCAAACGCATTTGGCAGGCATAACGCGACGCTCGCAATAGGCGCCGGGGGGCTGGCTGGCGTAGGCAGCGCGGTCGCCCACCTGCAAATGCGCCACCCCAGCGCCCACCGCTTCAATCACACCCGCCGCCTCCATACCGAGCTGCACCGGAAGGCTCATGGGGTACAGACCGCTGCGCTGGTAGACGTCGATGTAGTTCAAGCCCACCGCGTGGTGGCGGATGCGCACCTCTCCCGGGCCGGGTTCACCAACGCCAATGTGCACCAAGTGCATTTGTTCGGGACCACCGTGCTGGTCGATTTGGATGGAACGGGAAAGGTGAGAAGACATAGGAAACAGCTCCGAAAATTAGGGGAATTTCTAAATACAACTGCCGCATTATTACGCCGCTGGAAAGAGGGCTGCCCGGCTACATGGCCCCGGCAAATGCACCGCCATCGACCAGCAGATTTTGCCCTGTGATGTAGCCGGCCAGCGGGCTGCATAGAAATGCGCACACCGCGCCAAACTCTTCAGGCTGGCCAAAGCGCTGCGCCGGGATGCCCTTACGGCGCAGCGCCGCCAGCGCATCAACGCTTTGGCCTGATTTTTGCGCTGCCGCAGCGAACAGGCCGCCCAGCCGGTCGGTGTCGAAGGCACCAGGCAGGAGGTTGTTGACGGTGACACCCTGCGCCGCAATGCCGCTGCGCGCCAGGCCAGCCACAAACCCGGTCAGTCCGCTGCGCGCGCCGTTGGAAAGGCCCAGGGCGTCGATCGGCGCTTTTACTGCGCTAGAAGTGATGTTGATGATGCGGCCAAAGCCACGTTCGGCCATGGCGTCCACTGTGGCCTTGATCAGCGCAATGGGGGTCAGCATATTGGCATCCACGGCGCGGATCCAGTCGTCTCGCTCCCAGTCGCGGAAGTTGCCGCTGGGGGGACCGCCGGCGTTGGTGACCACAATATCGAAGTCACGCCGGATCGCAAACACTGCCGCGCGCCCAGCCTGCGTCGTGATGTCTTGGGCGCAGACCTGCACTTGGGCTTGGTTGCCTGGGCCGCGCTGCGCTCGGATGCCTTCCGCCGCAGCCTCAAGAACGTCGGCGCGGCGTGCCACCATGAGCACGTTCACACCTTCCAAGACCAAGGCCCGGGCGCAACCCCAACCCAAGCCCCGACTGGCCCCGCACACCAACGCCCATCTACCTTGCAGTCCCAAATCCATGACTTTCCCCTTTGCTTAAATTTTGCTATTGCCATCGGCCAACGCTTTGCTGCGTGTGCAGACAAATACGCCACCCATCACCAAAACCGTGCCTCCCAACACCCAAGGTGTTAAAGGCTCGTCCAGAAACCATGCTGACATCACCAGGGTCGACATAGGCCCCACCATGCCCACTTGGGCGGCCAGGCCAGCGCCCAGGCGCTCAATTGCCAACATCACCAGCACCACCGGCACTACGGTGCATGCGGTAGCGTTGAGCGCTGACAGCCACCAGACCGAAGTATCCAAGCCCGCCAGCGAAGACCAGGGGCGCAAAATGGCAAATTGTCCGATACAGAACACACAGGCCACGCAGCTGGCCAGTCCCACCAAGCGCAACGCGCCCAATCGGCGGACCATCTCGCCGCTGTAAGAGAGATACAACGCGTAACTGATGGCGCTGGCAAACACCAAGCCCGCACCGAGGCCAACGTTGGCGCCAGTCAGGCGAGCCTCGTGACCAAACACCGAAAGCACGCCGCCGTAGCTGATTGCCAGCCCGGCCCACTGGAAACGGCTGATGGGTCTGCGGTAGAGCAAGGCGCCCAAGATCAACACCAGCGTGGGATTGAGGTACAGAATCAGCCGCTCAAAGGAGGCGCTGACATAGGCCAGGCCTGCGAAATCCAGAAAACTGGCCAGGTAATAGCCCGTAAAACCCAGCCAGGCTACGCCCAATAGATCGGCTCGGGTCAAGGCTGGGGCCGACTTTGCAGCGCGTGTGCGGCCTGCCCACCAGGCCATCGCCGCGAAGAAGGGCAAGGCCAGCAGCATGCGCAGCATCAGCAAGGTGATCGCATCGACACCATGGCGATAGGCCAGTTTTACGATGATGGCCTTGCCACTGAACGCGATCGCACCCAACAAGGCCAATACCACCCCCCCGGCCATCGATGGCGTGACCGAAGCAGAGGCTTTGGATGGCGAGCCTGGCGAGGATGAAAGGGAGGTGCGGTGCACTTTGGGCGGCACGCGAAACGTAACCGAATTTGCAAAATACGCCCATTGTCACTTGCTTCCAGGCCAAGGTTTGCGCTCTGTCATCTACAAATGACGATTCCAGGCATAGGATGTCCCAAAAGCGCTCCCGAGATGCCAGACAAGCCCTTCAGGCTGCTAGACACCGCTGTAATTTTGTCGCCAATCAGTCCCGGACTCCGAGCACACGCTTGGCCATCTCGTAGTTTGCGTCGGTAGGGTCAAGGCGCCAACCGGCAGTGAGCATGCGGTTCATAAACTGCCGGTTGTATAAAAATGGAAACACCAGCTGGGACAGCCCCAATGACACCACCGTGATCAGAAAGTGCAACACACCGACACCCAGCTCCCCCCGAACCACTGGCACAAACCAACCAAAAACCAGGTAAGTCCAGCTAAAGCCAAGAAAGCCCTTCTTTACCAAGCCCGAGTCGGTATGGATGATGCGCACCGGCTTTTGCAATCCCAGAATCAGCACGCCACCAGCGATAACGCCGACCAGAATCAGAAAACCCAAACCATGGAACACGGAAAAATCGCCCATATTTGGCCTTCCCACAACAGTGGTCCCAGTATAGGGCGGGCGAACGCGCGGCACCCCAACGGATGGCGTAAGCGGCGGGGTCAGCGCGCGCGCGCCAACCGATGAACCGTCCGGAGCGCTTTTTCGGCTTAAGCGCTTTTTTGCGCCGTTACCGCCGCAGGTCACACTTTGGTAGCGCAGCCCTGCTCAGCGTGATCGGCAGTCACGGCGCTGTGCCCGCGCGGCGCCCGCCCTTGGGCAAAGCCTTGGCAGAAACCGCGCGCAAGACCCCCGCCGCGGCGCTGGCGCGCTTGGGTAGCCGCGAAACGGGTCTGAGCAGCGAAGAAGCAGCACAACGCCTGGCCCAATTTGGACCCAACGAGGTGGACCACGAAAAGCCACTATCTCCCTGGATGCACCTTTGGCTGTGCTACAAAAATCCGTTCAACCTGCTGCTCACGGTCTTGGCCGCAGTGTCTTACAGCACCGGCGATGCCAAGGGAACCACGGTCATCAGCGTGATGGTTGTCCTGAGCAGTGGCATACGCTTTGTGCAGGAGGGTCGTTCCCGCAGCACCGCTGAAGGACTTAAAGCCTTGGTCAGCAACTCCGCAACCGTAGTGCGTGACGGCATCCACCGGGAACTGCCGATGCGTGATGTGGTTCCGGGGGACCTCGTTGCCCTGTCCGCCGGGGACATGATTGCGGCCGACTGCCGTGTGCTCCAAGCGCGGGACCTGTTTGTCTCTCAGTCCGCGATGACTGGCGAATCCTTGCCCTTGGAAAAAGTGTCGCTCGCCGCCCAGACTGCAGGCCAGACCACCGCGCTAGAGCAAAACAATCTGGTGTTCATGGGCACCAACGTGGTTTCCGGTACCGCCACCGCCTTGGTGGTGACCACTGGCGCACACACGTACTTTGGAACCCTGGCAGCCAGCGCATCGGTCAGCGAGGCGGCGCCCAACGCGTTTCAAGCCGGCGTCAACAGCGTCAGCTGGCTTCTGATTCGCTTCGCGCTGGTCATGGTGCCCATTGTGTTCGTGGTCAACGGCATCACCAAAAATGACTGGCCGCAAGCATTTTTGTTCGCACTGTCTGTGGCCGTGGGTTTGACACCGGAAATGTTGCCCATGATCGTGACCTCAACTCTGGCCAAGGGCGCGCTGGCGCTGTCACGCAAAAAAGTGGTGGTCAAGCGGCTCGATGCGATTCAAAATTTTGGCGCGATGGACGTCTTGTGTACCGACAAAACCGGCACGCTGACCCAAGACAAAATTGCACTGGCGCACCACGCAGACATCTTCGGCCAACCCTCGGACGAGGTACTTGGCTTTGCATTTCTCAACAGCCACTACCAAACCGGTCTGAAAAACCTCCTTGACCGCGCGGTGCTGGAGCACGTGGAATTGGCGACTGAGCTGCAGTTGGAGGCCAACTACCGAAAAATAGACGAAATACCGTTTGACTTTCAGCGCCGGCGCATGTCGGTGGTGGTCAGCGAGCGCGAGCACCACCATGAGCTGATTTGCAAAGGCGCCTTGGAGGAAGTGCTGGCAGTTTGCACATCGGTGCGCGTCGACCGGGGCCACGGACTGCAGGACCTTCCCTTGGATGCGGACCTGGTGGCCCAGGTCCACCAGGTCACCGCTGCAATGGCGCAAGACGGCCTGCGCGTGGTGGCAGTGGCGATGAAGGAGTTGTCTTTGAACCAGACCAGCTTTGGCGTGGTTGACGAGTCGCAACTCACGCTGCTGGGCTACGTCGCTTTTTTGGATCCCCCTAAAGACAGCGCAGCGCCCGCCTTGGCCGCGCTGGCCGCGCACGGCGTTCAGCTCAAGGTGCTCACGGGAGACAACGCGCTGGTGACCGCCCATGTGTGCCGCCAAGTCGGCTTGGCAAGCAAATCCGTCTTGGTCGGTCCAACGATCGACCGCATGGGCGACGCGGCCTTAGCCCGCGCGGTGGAAGCGCATCAGATTTTTGCCAAGCTCACCCCCTTGCACAAAGAACGCATCGTTCGCTCGCTGCGCAGCAATGGCCATGTGGTTGGATTTATGGGTGACGGCATCAATGATGCGCCGGCCTTACGGGCCGCCGACATCGGTATTTCGGTGGACTCGGCCGTCGACATTGCCAAGGAAGCGGCCGACATCATCCTGCTGGAAAAAAGCCTGATGGTGTTGGACCAGGGGGTCGTCGAGGGACGCTCTACCTTCTCCAACATGCTCAAGTACATCCGCATGACCGCCAGTTCCAATTTTGGCAACGTATTGTCCGTGTTGGTGGCCAGCGCTTTTTTACCGTTCTTGCCCATGCTTCCTTTACAGCTGTTGGTGCAAAACCTGTTTTATGACATCGCACAAACCGGCATTCCCTTCGACCGGGTTGACACTGAACTCGTCGCCCAGCCACTGCACTGGCGCCCCGACGACATCGGTCGCTTCATGCTGTTTTTTGGGCCTATCAGCTCTCTATTTGACATCGCCACGTTCGCGGTCATGTGGTGGGTGTTCGGCGCCAACACCGTGGGACAACAGACCCTGTTCCAGTCCGGTTGGTTCGTGGTCGGCTTGCTGACGCAAACCCTGGTGGTACACATGATCCGCACACCCAAACTGCCATTCATCGAAAGCCGTGCCGCAGCTCCGCTACTGGCTACCAGCCTGCTCATCATGGCGCTCGGCATCTACTTACCCATGGGGTCCATGGCCGCTTATTTCAAATTGCAAGCGCTGCCGCTGGCTTACTTCGCCTGGCTGGCGGCGCTGCTGGGCGGCTATTTGGGACTTACGACACTAATGAAGCGCTACTACATACGGCGCTTTGGATGGCAGTAAGGCGCCCATTGAGGCGCCGTTTGGCGCGCACTGCAGCAAAGCCAGGGGCGCCGACACAACAACACTCCTGTAAAGCCGGGTAAAGGTCCGCCGAATGGTCAACACCCGGGCCCACAGCGCGTTGTAAGCGCATGGCAGTTTCGCCATGGCACAGAAAGTACAAGATGTTGAAAAGCTCGCTCGTTACCGCATTGCTCGCTTTCTCTGGCTTGATGGCACAAGCACAAACTACAAGCCAAACCCCAGCGACCCCCGCAGCGCCGGCCAAAGTCGCCGCACCCGCACCCGCAAGCTCGACACCGAGCACAAAGCCGGCATCAGCCGCGCCAGCACCGGCCACACCAGCGCCTGAAGTCAAGCAATCCAAAACCGGTATTTGCCACGACCAAAGCAGCAAAGGCTACAAACAGCTCAAGAAATTCACCGAATTCAAGAGCATGGAAGACTGTATCAAGAGTGGTGGACGGGCAGCCAAAAAATAGTTCTGGGCCTTCACAGCAGCCTGAAGTCGGGCCTGGCAAGCCGACTTTAGGCCCGCTGCAAGTTAAGACCCAAAAACAGGACACCACCGGCCTGAAAACGCCATGCTGGAGCCCGCCAGCCACCGCAACACCGGCATTGACAATGCCCTGTGCACATTTGGTGCGCGAAACAAAAAAAAGGGCTTACCAATGTAAGCCCCTTCGATAACAGCAGAAGTGGTGGTGGGTGATGACGGGCTCGAACCGCCGACCTACGCCGTGTAAAGGCGCCGCTCTACCAACTGAGCTAATCACCCCACTTGTACAAATTCAGTTCAACGCATCTTTCAAGGCTTTGCCTGGACGAAACTTCGGAACATTTGATTGCGCGATTTTAATCGCAACGCCAGTGCTTGGATTGCGCCCGGCGCGGGCAGCGCGTTGGCTCACCACAAAAGTTCCAAAACCCACCAAAGTCACTGCGTCCTTGTTTTTCAACGTCATTGTCACCGCGCCCAAAACCGCTTCCAGCGCGCGCGCAGCGCAAGCCTTAGAAAGGTCAGCGTGCTCGGCGATGTGTTCAATCAATTCAGCCTTGTTCATGGCAGGTCCCTGGTTACACCCGGCAATGCCTCGCAAGCGAGGCGGTTCAAAGCGGAGCTGAAGTTTATGCGCAATCTCCGCCGCGTTTTGGCGCCGAGCGCAAAAAAATTGGTTTTCGGCCAAAGCCACGCCGAGCCCGGCCCGCTCACTTGCCACGCTACGCTATTTGTTGCGTGCCCGAATTTCCGGGATTGCCTTTTGCAGATAAAACACCATGGACCACACCGTCAGACCGGCCGCAGCCCACATCAACACCACGCCCCAGGAGTGCGTGTCGACGGCGCCCAACAACAGACCGTCAAACAACAGGAAGGGAATGGCCACCATTTGCGCCACCGTCTTGAGCTTGCCGATCATATGAACCGCCACGCTCTTAGAGGCGCCAATTTGCGCCATCCATTCGCGCAAGGCGGAAATGGCAATCTCGCGCCCAATAATGATGAGCGCCACAAATACGTCGGCGCGCTGCAAGTGCACCAGCACCAGCACACAGGCGCAGACCAAAAACTTGTCCGCTACCGGGTCTAGAAAAGCGCCAAACGACGAAGTTTGGTTGAGCTTGCGCGCCAGGTAGCCGTCCAGCCAGTCGGTCAGCGCGAACACCACGAACATCAGGGTGGCAGCCAGGTTTTTTTCCGCCATCGTGGCGGTCCCCTCAGGCAGGTAAAACACCCCGGCAATCAAAGGAATCGCAAAAATGCGCGTCCATGTCAAAAGCGTCGGGATGGTGGTGAACATGGCAGAGATTGTGGCACGGCTAATGGAGCGCCCGGTAAATCTCTTCAGCCAATTCAGGCGATATTCCGTCCACCGAGGCAATGTCCTTGGCGCTGGCCATGGCCACGCCGCGCACGCCACCAAAACGCTGTAGCAGCTTGGCCCGGCGCTTGGGGCCCACGCCGGGAATTTCTTCGAGCTTGCCGCCACTCAGGCGCACCCTGGCGCGCTGGGCGCGCATGCCGGTGATGGCAAAGCGGTGCGCCTCGTCGCGAATCTGGGCCACCAGCATCAAAGCAGCCGAGTCGGCGCCCAGGTAGACCTTGTCCCGCCCATCGGCAAACACCAGCTCCTCTAAGCCCACTTTGCGTCCCTCGCCCTTTTCCACGCCGACGATCAGCGACAAGTCCAGGCCCAGGCCCTCAAACACTTCGCGCGCCATAGACACCTGGCCTTTGCCGCCGTCCACCAGCACCAGGTCGGGCAGGCGGTCGCTGCCCGAGGGGGCCACGCCTGCGTGTTTGGCCTGCGCCAGCGCCTCGGCGGTTTTGCTGTAGCGCCGCGTCAGCACTTGGCGCATTGCCGCATAGTCGTCACCGGGGGTGATATCGGCAATGTTGTAGCGCCGGTACTGCGCGTTTTGCATGGCGTGGTGCTGAAACACCACGCACGAGGCCTGGGTGGCTTCACCGGCGGTGTGCGAGATGTCAAAGCACTCAATGCGCAGGGCGTCCAGGTCTTCGTTGGTCAGGTCAAGCGCCTCGGCCAGCGCGCGGGTGCGGGCTTGCTGCGAGCCTTCTTCGGCCAGCAATCGCGCCAGTTGCAGCGCGGCATTGGTCTGCGCCATGTCCAACCAGGCACGGCGCTGTTCGCGCGGCTGGTGCAGCGCGGTGACCTTGAAGCCGTGTTGCTCGGACAGCGCGGACAACAGCGCCTTGCCCACCGGGTGGCTGACCACCAGCACCGAGGGCATGGGCACACCGATGTAGTGCTGCGCCAAAAAGGCTTGCAGCACCTGGACTTCGACCTGACCTTCCAGCGCCGCGTTGGCGTCTGCCGGGGCCTCGTCGTCTGTGTCCATCAGCACCGCGGCGTCTTCTACGTGCACCGGAAAGTAGGGCCGGTCGCCCAGGTGCCGCCCGCCGCGCACCATGGCCAGGTTGACGCAGGCTTTGCCTCCCTGCACTTTCACCGCCAAGATGTCCACGTCGCGGTCCGACACGTTGTCCACCGACTGCTGGTGCAGCACATTGGACAGCGCCGCCACCTGGTTGCGCAGCTCGGCGGCCTGCTCAAATTCCAGGCGCTCGGCGTGCGCCATCATGCGACCCTCCAGCGAGCGCATGACCTCTTGGGCGTCGCCGCGCAAGAACTTTTGCGCGTCTTGCACGTCTTGCGCGTAGTCGGCGGCGCTGATGTGGCCCACACAAGGGCCTGAGCAGCGCTTGATCTGGTAGAGCAAACACGGGCGCGTGCGGTTGCTAAACACCGAGTCTTCGCAAGTGCGCAGGCGAAACACTTTTTGCATGAGCAAAATCGCCTCTTTCACCGCCCAGGCGCTGGGATAGGGGCCAAAGTAATGGTGTTTTTTCTCCACGCCGCCGCGGTAATAGGCCACGCGCGAAAACTGCTGGGGCGCGGTCCCGGTTTTGGCACCGCCACCTCCAGCCGTTAGCGGCGCCTCAGACGCCGCCGTCATCTTCAAATAGGGGTAGCTCTTGTCGTCCCGAAACAGGATGTTGTACTTCGGGTTGAGCGTCTTGATGAGGTTGTTTTCCAGCAACAGCGCTTCGGCCTCGGACCGCACCACGGTGGTCTCCAAACGCACGATCTTGCTCACCATGTGGCCAATGCGGGTGCCGCCGTGGTTTTTTTGGAAGTAGCTGGCCACCCGCTTTTTCAGGCTGATGGCCTTGCCAACGTACAAAACCTGGTCCTGCGCATCAAAGTAGCGGTAGACGCCGGGCAGCGTGGGCAAGGCTGCGACCTGGCGCAATAGTTCTTCGGAATGTTCGGCAACGCTCATGGCGCCGATTGTCCGTCTGTTTAGGTGCGCGTTCCGGGCGGCCGGTACATTCGAGCGACACATCCAGGTCCGCGCAATTCGCCCGCCGCGGCTGGTGTGGACAATGCGCTCCATGAATTTAGTCGCCCAGCACCGCCCAGAGCTGCCCGCAACCCAGGGGCTGTGGGATATTTTTTGCCGGGTCATTGATAACTATGGTGACGTGGGCGTGTGCTGGCGCCTGGCCGCCGACCTGGCATCGCGTGGCCACACAGTGCGCCTGTGGCTTGACGATCCGCAGCCCCTGGCCTGGATGGCACCGGGCGCGCTGCAGGGTCGCTGGCCGGGGATTGGGGTGTGGGCGTGGAGCGAGGCGTCCAATCCGCAGGTGGTCCAGGCGCTGGCGCCCGCCCAGGTGTGGGTGGAGAGTTTTGGCTGCGAACTGCCCGCCGCTTTTGTCGCCGCACGTGCCCGGGCACTTGGCGAGGTTACGCCACCGGTCTGGATCAACCTGGAATACCTGAGCGCCGAAGGCCTTGTGGAGCGCTGCCATGCCCTGCCCTCGCCGGTAATGAGCGGGCCGGCCAAGGGCTGGACCAAGCATTTTTTCTATCCCGGCTTTACGCCACAAACCGGCGGACTGCTGCGCGAACCCCTTTTGAGCGAGCGACGCCCAGCCTTTAGCAGCGTCGAACGCCAAGCATTTTTGCGAAGCCTGGGTCTGCAGGACAGGGGCGAGGCGCTGGTGTCGCTTTTTTGCTATGACGGCGCGCCAGTGGATCGGCTGCTGGAGCGACTGCGCGCTGCAGCCCAGCCTGTGCATCTGCTGGTAACCGCAGGCAAGGCGCGTGCGCAGGTGGAGCGGGTGCTGGCAGGTGCTGCGGGTAGGAACAACCACCTGCAAGTGACCTTCCTCCCCTGGCTTTCGCAAACCGACTTTGACACATTGCTCTGGAGCTGCGCACTGAACTTTGTGCGTGGCGAAGACTCTCTGGTGCGCGCCCTGTGGGCAGGGCAGCCTTTTGTCTGGCAGATTTACCCGCAGGACGACGGCGCGCACCGGGCCAAGCTCGACGCCTTTTTAGATGCGGTTGATGCTCCCATGGTGGTGCGCACCTGGCACGCGCAGTGGAACGGCCTCGCACCGTGGCACATCGACACACCACCACCTGTGGACGATGCACTGCAATGGGGCCGATGGGCAAGGGCCGCCTCACGGCGTTTTTCGCAGCAAACCGACCTGACCAGCCAACTGCTAGCGTTCGTGGCCTCCCGGCTGGCGCCAAGCACGCAATGAAATGACGATAAAATCAGGGGCTTTGCTGCTTTTGAGCGCCGTATGCGCGCATCTCTCGCCCCGCCGCACCAAGCGGCCTAACCCGCAGACCGAGAAGAACCTTCTCCACCCATTATGAAAATTGCCCAAGAAATTCGCGCCGGAAACGTCATCATGCACGGCAAAGACCCCATGGTCGTGCTTAAAACCGAATACAGCCGTGGCGGACGCAATTCCGCCACGGTTCGCATGAAGCTCAAGAGCTTGATCGCCAACTTTGGTACCGAAGTCGTGTTCAAGGCCGACGACAAAATGGACCAGGTCATTCTGGACAAAAAGGAGTGCACTTACTCCTACTTCGCTGATCCCATGTATGTGTGCATGGACGAAGAGTTCAACCAGTATGAAGTAGAAGCAGAGAACATGGGTGACTCGCTGAACTACTTGGAAGACGGCATGTCGGTAGAAGTGGTCTTTTATGACGGCAAGGCCATCTCCGTGGAGCTGCCCACCAGCGTCGTGCGCGAAATCACCTGGACCGAGCCCGCCGTCAAAGGCGACACCTCGGGCAAAGTGCTCAAACCCGCCAAAATTGCCACCGGTTTCGAAATTGGCGTACCTATTTTTGTTGCCCAGGGCGACAAAGTTGAGATTGACACACGTACCGGCGAATACCGCAAGCGCGTCTAATCTGCGCAACAAGCGCGCCAAGCGGCGCCCACTGCGACAAAAAGCTCCCTCGGGAGCTTTTTTGTTTTTACAGATCATTGACTGGCCGCCACGATGTTTGACAATTCCCGCATGGAAAACACCAAAACCCTTTCCCCTGCCCAGGTGGCGAGCGAATGGCGCGAATTCAAGCACGACCCGCAAGACGTCTTGGGCGCCGATTCCACCCGACTGGCCTTTGCGGACCCAGAGTTTTTGCTGCGGCGAGAAACCCGGGGCATCCGTTTTGAGCTGGAGATGCTCAAACCGGAATTGGAGCTGAGTCGCCAAGGGATTGAACACACGGTAGTGGTGTTTGGCAGCGCCCGCTTCGTATCGCCCGAAATGGCCGCTGAGCGCATGGCGCACGCGCAAAAAAGCGGTGATTCCGGTGCGATGGAGCGCGCCCAGCGCGACCTGCGCAACGCCAGTTGGTACGACCAGTCGCGCCAGTTTGCGCGCCTGGTGGCAGGCTACAGCTTGCAGCGCCCCCAAGCAGACCAAATGTACATCTGCACTGGCGGGGGCCCCGGCATCATGGAGGCCGCCAACCGAGGTGCCTTTGAAGTAGGTGCGGCCAATCTGGGCCTGAACATCACCCTGCCGCACGAGCAGCGTGTCAATCCCTATGTGACACCGACCCTGCATTTCCAATTTCACTACTTTGCCGCGCGCAAGATGCATTTCATGATGCGCGCCAAGGCCTTGGTGGCCTTTCCTGGGGGCTACGGCACCCTGGACGAGCTGTTCGAGATCATCACCCTGGTGCAGACAAAAAAAGAAAAGCCAGTACCTATCATTTTGTACGGCAGCGCCTATTGGCAGCGTCTGATTGACGTCGAGGTGATGATCGAAGCCGGCACCATTGAGCGCAAAGACCTTGGCGTGCTGCATTACTGCGACACGCCGCAGGCGGCGTGGGAGGCCATCAAGGATTTTTACCAGCTCGGTGGCAGCGAGGCTGCTCCGCCGGTGGCCTGAACAGCCGCTCAGGCCCGCAAATCCCAGGCCAGACGCGAGCCCAACGCCACCAGCGTACCCACGCTCCAAAACACCACGGAAACCCCCAGCACCGCACCCGCTGTGCCAAAGAGCAGCGGCATCACCACGCTGGAGAAGTTGATCGCCATCAGGCGCAGCCCCAGCGCCTGGCCGTGCTGGGCGTGCGGGGTGATCTGGTGCAAGGTGCTCATGATCATGGGTTGCACCGAGCCCAAAGAAACGCCCAGACAAACCGAACACAGGCCCATGGTCCAGGGCGAAACCATGAAGGGGTAGACGGCAAACAGAGCGGCGGTCGCCAACATGGCGCCGCTGAGCACCACCCACTCCTTCAAATGCGTTGCCACCAGCGGCATGGCCACGCGAACCGCTGCCGCCGCAATGGCGAATGCACCCAAAATCGTGCCAATCACCGACGCGCTGAACGCCCGCTCATGGCCCAAAAGCGGGACGACGAAGGTGTGCACGTCCCAGCACGCGGACAACAACCAGTTCACCAGCAGCAGGCGGCGCATGGCGGGCACCCGTAACAGCGCCCAAGCCGACGCCGCGCGTTCATGGGGCGCAGTCACCACAACAGGCAACTCTTGCGTGGCGTGGATGCACCACCACGTCAGCAGCGGCAGCAGCGCCATGAACAAAAAAGCGGCCCGAAAACCAACCAGCGGCACATCCGCCCCCAGCGCCGCCCCGGCGAAGTCGATCAGCAGCCCGGCGCTCACCGGCCCCAGAAAGTTCGATACCGCAGGTCCTATGGCCAGCCAGCTAAACACCTGCTTGAGCTCGGTCTTGTCCCGCGCCGCGCGCCCCACGTGGCGCTGCAAGGCAATAGAGGCCGCGCCGGTGGCCGCGCCCATGCACAAGGCGCTGGCACACAGCACCGGATAGACGGGGAAAAAAAACGACAGCAGCGCCCCCACCATGGCCACCACCACGCCCAGGCCCATGGGCCGGCGCAGGCCGTGCTTGTCCGCGTAGCGACCGGCGGGCAGCGCCAAAAACACCTGGCTGAGTGAAAACAGCGCCAGCAAGAAACCCACGTGCACCGCGCTGTGGCCCACGCGCAGGGCCAACAGCGGCGCGGCCATGCGCATGCCAGCCATGCTGGCGTGCAGGCAAATGTGGCCGCAAATCAGTCTCAGCAGCGCCCAGGCGCGGTCGGCTCCGCTCGGTGGCGGGCTTTCGCTGGACGGTTCAAGGGCCGCGTCGGCGCCCTTCACAGCAAACTGGCCCCGGCGTCGCTGTCAAAGTCCTTGTCCTGCGGAATCAGCGCTGCTACCTGCGACTCGGGCAGGCTTTCGACTTTTTTCAGCGCCCGGCCCATGGCGCGGCTGCGCACTTCGGCACCGTCCAGGGTTTTGAGCACGGTCTCGGTCTGCGACTTGACCCTGGAGAGCACGTCGCCAAACTTGCCAAACTCGGTTTTGACCGCGCCCAGCACCTGCCAGACCTCGCTGGAGCGCTTTTCCAGCGCCAGGGTGCGAAAGCCCATTTGCAGCGAACTCAGCATGGCCAGCAGCGTGGTGGGCCCGGCCAGGGTGATGCGGTGCTCGCGCTGCAGCGCCTCCATCAGGCCGGGTCGGCGCAGCACTTCGGCGTACAGACCTTCGGTGGGCAAGAACAAAATCGCAAAGTCGGTGGTGTACGGCGGCTCTACGTACTTTTCGGCAATCGACTTGGCCTCCAAACGGATGCGCAGCTCCAGCGCCTTGCCCGCCTCGGCGGCGTCAGCAACGTGCGCCCGGCCCTGGGCGTCGAGCAGGCGCTCGTAATCTTCGTTGGGAAATTTGGCGTCTATGGGCAGCCACAGCGGCGCGCCGTCGTCCGACTTGCCCGGCAGCTTGATGGCAAAGTCGACCACGTTTTTGCTGCCCGGGCGGGTGGCCACCTGGGCGGCGTATTGCTCGCTGACAAACACTTGCTCGAGAAGCGAAGCCAGCTGCGCCTCGCCAAAAATGCCGCGCGTCTTGACGTTGGTGAGCAGGTGTTTGAGGTCGCCCACGCCCTGGGCCAGGGTTTGCATTTCGCCCAGACCTTTGTGCACTTGCTCCAACTGATCAGCCACTTGCTTAAAGCCCGCGCCCAGGCGGGCTTGCAGGGTGGTTTGCAGCTTTTCGTCCACCGTGGCGCGCATTTCGTCCAACTTGGCGGCGTTGGTGGTTTGCAGCTGGGCGAGTTGGGCGTCCAGGGTTTGACGCACCTCCGTCAGGGTTCGGGCGCTGGTTTCGCTCAGTTCGGCAATGCGCCGGGCGTTGGATTCGCTCAGGCCCGTGAGCTGCGTGCTCAGTGTGTCCGAGAGCGACTTTTGCAAACCGGCGAGTTGCAGGCCAAAGGCGTCAATCTGGGTGTTTTGGGTGCGCGTGGCCTCTGCCGCTTGTTGCGTCAGCGTTTGCTGAAAGGTGGCCAGGTTCTGCGCGGACTCCTGGCGGCCATCGCGCGCCGACTCGCTCACCTCGCGGCGCAGCTCGCGCTCCAACCGGTCCATGCGTTCGGCGCTGGCGTGCAGCAGTTGAAGCAGCTCGGCGTGCGCCTGGGCTGCAGTTGCCGCCGCGCTGCCGTCGCTGCGCCGTCGCAAGGCCCAAACAGCCAGGGCTACGTTAAGCACCAGCAACACCACCAAACCAACCATTGCATCGTTCAAAGCCATCGTCCTCCAAACCAGCATTGTGGTTCAGATTGAAGCGAAGGCGCTGTGCTGCGGCGCGTTGCGCCAGGCGCGCCGTACGGTCTCAGGCCTTGCGTGCGGCCAGCAAAGCGTCAGCGTAGGCTTGCCAGGGCGCGGCGTTGCCAACGCCAGCCAGCACGCCCGCACGGGCCTGATCGGCCACCCACTGGTGTTTTTCGGCAATCGCCTGGGCCATGGTCGGGGCAAAACCGGCTTCACGTACCGTCGTGGCACATTCGCGCATTTCTTCGGCACGGCGCTTGCCGTGCTGGGCCACGCGGCTGAAGAAGTAGCCGCCGGTCTTTTCCCAATCAATCGACGGAAAGGTCTGCGCCAAGGTCGGCAACACATGGGCTTCTACCCCGTAGGCCCGCGCGGTGGCGTAGCTCTCGATCACCAGGGCCTCCAGGCCTTTGATCATCACGCTGCGGCACATTTTGATGGCCGAGGCCACGCCAATGGTAGGCGCCACGGCGGTCGCGTCCATGCCCATGGCCTTGCAGCGCAGGGCCATGGTCTGCGCCTGCGGCCCGCCCAGCAGCATGGGCACACGGATGCCGTGGGGTGGTACCGAGGTCATGACGCCGGCCTCCACATAGTGCGCGCCTGCGGCTTCAACAGCCTGCGCGGCCTGTACTTTGGTGCCGGGCGAGGCGGAGTTCAAATCCAGAAACACCGCTCCAGCACGCAAGTGCTGCGCGGCCTCTTGTGCCACCGCCAGCGTGTTGGCGGCGGTCACCGCCGAAATGACGAGGTCGCAGTTCTTCGCCAGATCTTGCATGGAGGCGCAGGCCTGCACCTCAGGCGCCGGATTGCGCAAATCAATGTCCCACACCCGCACCGAAGCGAAATGCGCGCCCAGGCCGGCCGCAAAAATGCGCCCCACCTCCCCATAGCCAATCAGCCCCAAGTGTTGCAATTGCATCGCAGCAAACCTCAAGCGGCGTTGAGTTGCTGCTCCAGCGCGTGCAGCACCCCGTAGCACGGCAGCACCTGCGCCACGCTGGCGTTGGGCTCGCGGCCTTCGCGGATGGCGCTGAAAAATTCGCGGTCTTGCAGCTCAATGCCGTTCATGGAAACTGCCACCTGAGACACGTCGATTTTTTCCTCTTTGCCGGTAAACAGATCGTCGTAGCGCGCCAAATAGGTGCCGGTGTCGCCGATGTAGCGAAAGTAGGTGCCCAGGGGGCCGTCGTTGTTAAAGCTCAGGCTCAGGGTGCAGATGGCGCCGTTGGCCGCTTGCAGCTGGATGCTCATGTCCATGGCAATGCCCAAGGTGGGGTGGACGGGGCCTTGCAGGGCGTTGGCTTTGACGATGGGGCTGCCCGCCTGGTAGGCGAACAGGTCTACCGTGTGCGCCGCGTGGTGCCATAGCAGATGGTCGGTCCAGCTGCGGGGCTGGCCCAGGGCGTTCATATTGCTGCGGCGAAAAAAATAGGTTTGCACGTCCATTTGCTGGATGTTGAAATCGCCCGCCTGAATTTTGTTGTGCACCCATTGGTGGCTGGGGTTAAAGCGCCGGGTGTGGCCGCACATGGCCACCAGGCCTTTTTCTTGCGCCACCTGCACCACTTCAGAGGCGTCGCTCCAGCTATCAGCCAGCGGAATTTCCACCTGCACGTGCTTGCCCGCGCGCAGGCATGCCAGGGTCTGGGACGCATGCATTTGCGTGGGTGTGCACAAAATTACCGCATCCACTTCGGGCAAGGCCAGGCTGTCCGCCAAGTCCGTGCTGACGTGGGCGATGCCGTATTTGCGCGCCACTTCTTGCGTTTTTTCCAGCGCGCGACCCACCAGCGAAACCACTTCTACGCCTTCGATATTCTTGATACCGTCCAGGTGCTTGATGCCAAAGGCACCGGCGCCCGCCAGGGCGACTTTGAGGGTTTTAGACATTCAGGTGTTCTCCAAAATAAGGTGGCCCACTGCGGTGTTGCTGGCGGGCACATGGTAGAAGCGGTGCGCCACGCGCGGCGGTTTGCCACCCGCCACATCGGCCATGGCGCCACGGGCAATCAGCCACATGACAAGCTCGATGCCTTCGCTGCCCGCCTCGCGCACGTAGTCGATGTGCGGGATGCGAGCCGCTGCGGCGGGGTCGGCAATCAGCTGGTCCAAAAATGCGTTGTCAAAGGCCTTGTTGATCAGCCCGGCGCGCGGGCCCTGCAACTGGTGGCTCATGCCGCCGGTACCCCAGATGTGGACGTTCAGGTCGTCGTCATAGGTCTCCACCGCGCGGCGTATCGCCTGCCCCAGATTGAAGCAACGCTGGCCACTGGGCACTGGGTACTGCACCACGTTCACGGCCAAGGGAATTACCGGGCACGGCCAGTGGAAATCAGACGCCGGTGGCTGGCCGCACATCAGGGACAGCGGCACGGTGAGGCCGTGATCGACCGGCATCTTGTTCACGATGGTCAGGTCAAAGTCCTGTTGAATGACGGAGTGCGCAATGTGCGCAGCCAGCTCCGGGTGGCCCTGCACCGTGGGCACCGGACGCGGGCCCCAGCCCTCGTCGGCCGGCGCATAGGACGCGGCCGTGCCAATGGCGAAGGTGGGAATAAAGTCCAGGTCAAACGCGGTGGCGTGGTCGTTGTAGACCAAAAAGATGACGTCGGGCTTGTTTTGCTGCATCCAGGTTTTAGAAAACTCATAACCCTGGAAGACCGGCTGCCAATACGGCTCCTGGGTCTTGCCCTGGTCGAGCGCGGCGCCGATGGCGGGAATGTGCGAGGTGTAGACCGAGGCGGTGATACGGGCCATGGCTAGCGCCCTCCTTCGGCGCCGGGGCGCTGGCCCGCGCCTTGGGGTTGGCAGTGCGCCTGGGCGCTACCGTCCTCGCCCACAAAACGGTTGCCTTCTATCGAGCGTCCACCAGAAATCATCATGTTGCGGTATTCCTCTTCGCTCATGCCCGTCATGGAGCCCGCCATTTGCTGAAAGCTCTTGCCGTCGGTGGCGCCAATCTTGGCCAGAAAGTAAATATTGCCGCCGCTGGCCATGCAGCGGTTCAGGTCGCGCGACAAGACCGCGCGCTTTTGCTCTTCGGTCATGGGCCACTCGTCGAGGTAAGCGCGCTCATCGGCCTTGAAGCGCGCGCGGTTGTCAGCCTTCATGAGCGACATGCAAAACTGGTTCAGGTGGTAGCCCTTGCGGGACTGTTCGGCGTCAAAAACAATGGTGCCGGGCACGTCAAGATAGGGTTTGTCCAAGGCCATGGCTACTCCTGGTTCCAGTACAAGCGCATCGGGTTGTCCACCAGCAGCTTGCGCTGCAGCGCTGCCGTGGTGGCGATGTGGGGAATAAAGTCGACCAGCAGGCCGTCGTCGGGCATGTGGTCTTTCAAATTGGGGTGCGGCCAGTCGGTACCCCAGAGCACGCGGTCGGGAAACTCTTCGACGATGGCGCGGGCGAAGGGAATCACGTCGCGGTAGGCATTTTGCTCACCCTGCAGGGCCTTGGGTCCGGTAACGCTCAGGCGTTCGGGGCAACTCACCTTGCTCCAGACATTGGGATGCTCGCGCATGAACCTCTGAAAAAGCGCGAATTGCGGCCCGTTCAGGGGCAGCGATACGTCAGGGCGGCCCATGTGGTCCACCACCACGGTGGTGGGCAGTGCGGTAAAAAAGTCCCAAAGCTCGGGCAGGTCCACCGCCTCAAAATAAATCACCACATGCCAGCCCCAGGCCTTGATGCGCTGGGCAATTTCCAGCAATTCGTCCTTGGGCGTGAAATCCACCAAGCGCTTGACAAAGTTAAAGCGCACGCCGCGCACGCCCGCCTCGTGCATGGCCTGCAACTCAGCGTCGCTCACGCTGCGTTTGACCGTGGCCACGCCGCGCGCCATGCCGCCTGCGTGCAGCAAAGCATCCACCATCGCCCGGTTATCGGCGCCGTGGCAGGTGGCTTGCACGATCACGTTGCGGGCAAAACCCAGGTGGTCGCGCAGCGCAAAGAGCTGGCCTTTGGAGGCGTCGCAGGGCGTGTACTTGCGCTCGGGCGCATAAGGAAACTCCGCGCCCGGTCCGAACACGTGGCAATGCGCGTCCACGCTGCCCGGCGGCAGCGCAAAGCGCGGCTTACTGGGGCCGCTGTACCAGTCCAGCCAGCCGGGGGTCTTGGTGAAATCGCCGGAAGTGGGTTTCGTCATAAAGGGGCGTGAAAAAAACGGTGGCAAGAGGTGCTTGTGCGCCGCAGCCTGGCGATTTCTGTCCGCAGGACAGCATGAGCCAGGATGCGGTGCGCAAGCGCCGAGGCGAGGTGCGTCAATCGATGTATTTCAGTCCAGCCGCAGCCAGGGGTTCGCGCATCTTGTACATATCCAGGCCCAGCACGCCGGCGGCCAGCTTGGCGCGCTTTTCACCTTCAAAGCTCTCGCGCTTCTCAGCCGCGTCGGCCACGGTTTGGGCCATGGCGGCGGGCACTACGACCACGCCGTCCACATCAGCCACCACCACGTCCCCGGGGTTGACGATGGCGCCAGCGCATACGACCGGGATATTGACCGAGCCCAGCGTCGCCTTGATCGTGCCCTTGGCGTGAATGGCCTTGCTGAACACCGGAAAGCCCATGCGTTCGAGCTCGTCCACGTCGCGCACGCCGCCGTCGATGACCAGCCCACGCGCGCCGCGCGCCTGAAAGCTGGTGGCCAGCAGGTCGCCAAAAAAGCCGTCCTCGTTCTCGCTGGTGCAAGCCGCCACCGCCACGTCGCCCGGCTGCAATTGCTCGGCGGCCACGTGCATCATCCAGTTGTCGCCGGGCTGCAGCAGCACGGTCACTGCCGTGCCGCAGATGCGGGCGCCCCGGTAGACAGGGCGCATATAGGGCTTCATGAGGCCTACGCGGCCCATGGCCTCGTGGATAGTGGCCACGCCAAAGCGGCCCAGTTTTTCCACCGCCGCCGCGTCGGCGCGGACGATGTTGCGTTTGACGATGCCAAGCGTTGTCATGGTTAGCGTCCTTTGGCTTTCAGGGCGGCGTCCAGGCGCGGAAATACGCGCCGGGCGTTGCCCTCGTAGATCTGGTGGCGCTGCGCGGCGCTGAGTTGGGTGGAGGCTTCGATGTAGCGCTTGGTGTCGTCGAAATAGTGGCCCGTCTCGGGGTCGATGCCGCGCACCGCGCCAATCATTTCGCTGGCAAACAGGATGTTGTCCACCGGGATCACCTTGGTCAGCAAATCTATGCCCGGCTGGTGGTAGACGCAGGTGTCAAAGAAGATGTTTTTGAGCAAATGGTCTTGCAACAGCGGTTTTTTCAGTTCCTGCGCCAGGCCCCGAAAGCGGCCCCAGTGGTAAGGCACCGCGCCGCCGCCGTGGGGAATCAAAAACTTCAGGGTCGGGAAGTCTTTGAACAAGTCGCTGGTCAGGCACTGCATGAAGGCTGTGGTGTCGGCGTTGAGGTAGTGCGCCCCGGTGGTGTGAAAGCAGGCGTTGCAGCTGGTGCTCACGTGGATCATGGCGGGGATGTCGTACTCCACCATCTTTTCGTAAATGGGGTACCAATGGCGGTCGCTCAAGGGGGGCGAGGTCCAATGCCCGCCGGAAGGGTCGGGGTTGAGGTTGATGCCGACGTTGCCGTACTGCTCCACGCACTTCACCAGCTCAGGGATGGAGGTGGCCGGGTCCACGCCGGGGGACTGGGGCAGCATGGCAGCAGGAATGAAGGAGTCAGGGAACAGCTGCGCCACGCGAAAACACAGCTCGTTGCAAATGGCGGCCCAGGTGGACGAGACCTGGAAGTCGCCAATGTGGTGCGCCATAAAGCTCGCGCGCGGGCTGAACACGGTGAGGTCGCTGCCGCGCTCGCGCATTTTGGCCAGCTGGTTCTGCTCAATCGACTCGCGCAGTTCGTCGTCGCTGATTTTCAGGTCGGACACTTTGGGCATGAGGGCCGCATCCTGGATGCCGGCAATTTGCTGCTTGCGCCAGGTTTCCAGCGCCTTGGGCGCGGTGGTGTAGTGGCCGTGCACGTCGATGATCATGGGGGTGCTTCCTTCAGAAAGTGGGGTCTTCAGGCCGCCGTGCTGCCAAAGTTCAGGGGCAAGCCGATGTAGTTCTCGGCAATCGAGCGCAAACCGGCCTGCGAATGCATCAGGTAATCGAGCTCCGCCTCCTTGAGCCGGGCGTCAATCGCGGTGTCGGTCGGAAACTGGTGCATCAGTGTGGTGAACCACCAGGAAAAGCGCTCAGCCCTCCAGATGCGGCGCAAGCAGCGTCCGGAATACGCCTCGATTCCGGCCTGCGAACGTTCCAGGTAAAAGTCTTGCAGCGCTTGCGACAAATACTTTACGTCGCTGGCCGCCAGGTTCAGCCCCTTGGCCCCGGTGGGCGGCACGATGTGCGCGGCGTCCCCGGCCAAAAACAGGCGGCCAAAGCGCATGGGCTCAGTCACAAAGCTGCGCAGCGGGGCAATGCTTTTCTCAATGGAGGCGCCGGTCACCAGATCGGCACGGGCCTGCGGATCCAGGCGCAGGCGCAACTCGGCCCAAAAGGCGTCGTCCGACCACTGGTCCAAAGTGTCCGTCATGGGCACTTGCAGGTAATACCGGCTGCGGGTGGCGCTGCGCTGCGAACACAGGGCAAAGCCACGTTCACTGTTCACGTAAATCAACTCGTGATGTACTGGCGGAGTGTCGGAGAGCACGCCCAGCCAGCCGAAGGGATAGACCTTTTCAAACTCTTGGATGGCACCGCGCGGCACGCTGGCGCGGCACACGCCGTGAAAGCCGTCGCAGCCGGCAATGAAGTCACAGGCAATCTCGTACGACTCCCCGTCTTTTTGGAACCAGACGCGCGGGTGATCGGTGTCAAAGTCCAGCACCTGCACGTCCTGGGCCTCGTAGTAGCTGGGCAGACCCGCCTGGGTGCGGGCGTCCATCAGGTCGCGGGTGACTTCGGTCTGGCCGTAGACCATCACATTCTTGCCGCCGGTGAGCGCGGCCAAGTCCACCCGGTGGCGCTGGCCCGCAAACAGCATGTCAAAGCCACTGTGCACCAGGCCATCGCGGTGCATGCGCGCGCCCACACCGGCCTCGTCCAGTAAGTCTGTGGTGACTTGCTCCAGCACGCCAGCGCGGATACGGCCCAGCACGTAGTCCGGGCTTTGGCGCTCCACCATCACGGCGTCAATACCGGCCTTGTGCAGCAACTGGCCTAGCAGCAAGCCGGCAGGACCGGCGCCGATGATGGCGACTTGGGTGCGAATCGAATGGGTCATGGGGTATCAGGCTTTGAAGGTGTGCACCAGCACCAGGGAAATGGACGGAAAGGCCAGCAGCAGCGCAATACGCATAAAGTCCGAGAGCAAAAACGGCACCACGCCCTTGAAGGTTTCCACCAGCGGCACGTCTTTGGCCAGGCGGTTGATGATGAACACGTTCATACCCACCGGCGGATGTACCAGGCCAATTTCGACCACCATCAGCGCCAAAATGCCAAACCACACGCTCTTGTCGGTGCTGCTCAGGCCGTAAAAGTCCAGGCCCATGACCACCGGGTAAAAAATCGGAATGGTCAGCAAAATCATGGCCAGGCTGTCCATCACACAGCCCAGGAAGATGTAAATCACCAGAATCGCCACCATCACCACCATGGGGCTCAGGGCACTGGCCTGCACCCAGGCGGCCAGTTCCACCGGCATTTGCGACAGCGCCAGCGCGGTGTTGAGCATGTCCGCCCCCAGCAGCACCAGGTAAATCATGGCCGTGGCCTGCGCGGTGCCCAAAATGCTGTCCACCACACCCCGCCCCCGCATGCCGCCGCTGACCACCGCCAGCACGCCGCAGGCTGCAGCGCCAATGGCGGCCGCCTCGGTCGGGTTGGCCCAGCCACCGTAAATACCCACGATCACCACCAAAAACACCAGCAGCACCGGCGCCACATGCAGGGTGGCGCTTAGGCGCTCGCTCCAAGGCACGCGCGGACCGGCCGGACCGGCTTGCGGGCGCAGCGTGACGATGATCTTGACTACCAGCATGTAGCCTGCGGTGGCAATCAGCCCCGGCAGCACGGCGGCCATGAACAGCTTGCCAATCGACTCCTGGGTCAGGATGGCGTAAATCACCAGCGGCACCGAGGGCGGAATCATGATGCCCAGCGTGCCCCCGGCCGCTAAGGCGCCGGTGGACAGCGCGCCAGAATATCCAAAGCGGCGCAACTGCGGCAAAGCCACCTGCCCCATGGTGGCCGCCGTGGCCAGGGACGAACCGCAAATCGCGCCAAACCCAGCGCAGGCGCCAATGGCCGCCATGGCAATACCGCCCTTGAAGTGGCCCATAAAAGCCTCCACAAAGCGAAACAGCGCCGCGCTCAAGCCCCCATGGGTGGCAAACTGACCCATCAGCAAAAACAGCGGAATCACCACAATGTCGTAGTTCGACAGGCGGGCGTAGGCCAGATTTTTCAAAAAGTTCAGCAGCGGCAGCGCCTGCCCGTCGGTCAAATAGAAATAACCCGCCGCTCCCGCCGTAAACATCGCAATGCCAATGGGCACGCGCAGCACCAAAAGCAGCATCAGGCCGCTAAATATCAGCCCGCCGATCGCAATACCGCTCATGCTGAGACTCCCAGTGCGGGCGTGACGCTGCGACGCAGATGCAGGGCGAACATATAAAAACCGGCAAGCGCCAACAGCACAAAACCCGGCACCATCAAAATTTGGGCCATCCACAGCGGCCAGCCCAAAATCATGCTGGTTTCACCGGCGGCACGGATGGACAAAGCGCCCTCTAAGGCGCGCCAGGTCACCACGCTGCCAAACAGGCCGACCAGGCCAGAACCCAAAGCGTCCAGGCGGTGCACGGTTTGGGCGCTTGCACGGGCGGTGAAAAAGTCCACCTTCACATCTCCGCCATTAAGGTGGCAAAAGGCAAAAAAGCTGGCCGAGGCAAAGGCTGCTGCCATTTGCAAAATCTCCACGTCCCCCGGCACCGGCGCGGAAAACAGCTTGCGCCCCACGATGCTGACAATGCTCATGGCCACCAGCAGCAAAAACACGGCGCCGCCCAAGAGCGCCAGCCACCGACAGGCGGCAAAAAGCAGGCGCCCACAGGCGCTGAAGCCATGGGGCGACACGCTGGCGTCGTTGGAAGCACTTATTTCTTGCATGGGTATCCCTTGGCTGCGGCACCCGCCGCTGCCAAGCGGCGGTGCACACGTTCAATACAGGCTATAAGGTGGTCTGCGACCGGCTTATTTGTCGGTGTTCTTCACAATCAGCGCGCGGGCGCTGTCTAGCAACTGCTTGCCGTTCGCTCCCTTGGCGCTCACATCTGCCACCCAGGCATCGGTCACTGTTTGACCGACTTTTTTCCAGCTCTCGAGCTCGGATTTGGGAATCACGTTGGTGGTGTTTTTGGTGGTGAGCTTTTTGCCTTCTACATCAGCCGCCAAAAAGGCTTTACCGGCGATGCCTGAGAGCGACTTGCCGCTGTTGGCGTCAATCACCTTCTTCAGGTCGGCAGGAAGACTCTCGTATTTGGCCTTGTTCATGGCCAAGACGAACACCGAGGTGTAAATCGCAGGCTCTACCGGATCGGTCTCGGAATGGAACTTCACCAGTTCCTGAATCTTCACAGCGGGCACCACCTCGTAGGGCACCAAAGCGCCATCAATCACCGACTTGGCCAGTGCCTCGCTCACCTGGGGCACCGGCATGGCCACGGGCGTGGCGCCCAGGGCTGCGAGCATTTTGTTGGTCTGGCGCGTGGGGGCGCGCACTTTTTGGTCCTTCAGGTCGGCCATGACCTTGATCGGTTTGTTGACCATGTGGAACACGCCATCGCCATGCACGTGAAAGGCCAGGGGATGCACGTCTTTGAACTCGGCCAGGTCATTGAGCTGCACATAGTCCCACACCGCCTTGCTGGTGGCCTCGGGGTTTTGCATCATGAAGGGCAGCTCAAACACCTCCACCAGGGGAAAACGTCCGGCCGAATAGCCTAAAAGCGTCCAAGTGACGTCCACCACGCCGTCTTTGACCTGGTCAAACAACTGGGGCGGCGTGCCACCGAGCTGCATGGACGGATAAATCTGGCACTTGATCTTGTCAGCCGACTCTTGGGCGATACGGTCGCACCAAGGCTTGATGAACATGGTTTGCGCAGCCGACCCGGCGGGCAAGAAGTGATGCAGTTTCAGCGTCACGGTTTGCGCCGAAGCGGCCAAAGCGCAGGCCAGCACGGGAAGTGCCAGCAGGGATTTCAAAGCTTTCATTGTCATGTCTCCTGTTATAAAAAATGTTCTTTTTCCATCATGCAGCGCCGTCCCACACCGAGACGGGCACCATCACCTCGCCGCGCATCAACAAGCGCGCGGTGCGCAGCAAGGCGGCGCGGCTGACATTGTGCGGGTTGGCGGGGTCCAGCCCCAGCGCCACGCTGAATTCTCCGGTCGGGTGCTCCACCGACACGGTGCGCTCCAAGCCCTGCTGCGGCATCACAGCCACTCCCTCGCACACCGAGCCGGGCAGCACGCACGCCGTGCCCACCGTGACCGCCGCCAGCACACCAATGGCGTCGTGGCACACGTGGGGAATAAAGCTGCGCGTCGCCAAGCTGCCGCCGGAGCGGGGCGGCGCAATCAGCGTCATCTTCGGGTAGTTCTTTTTGGACACATCGCCCAAGCCCATCAACACCGACACCTGCAAGCGCAGCGCCTCGATGCGCGCCTTTAACTCCAGGTTGGTGTTGAGTTCTGCCACGCTCTCGTAGCCGGTACAGCCCAAGTCACTGGCTTTGAAAATCACCAGCGGCATGCCGTTGTCAATGCACGTCACGTCCAGCGTGAAGGGTTCGATACCCGGCGCGCTCACGGTGATGCGGTCCAACACCCGCCCGGTGGGCAGCAAACCAGCGCAGACCGAGCCCGCCGTATCCAGGAAATTGATGGTAATAGGCGCCGAGGTGCCCGGCGCGCCGTCGATGCGCGCGCTGCCGGCGTACTGCACCACGCCGCCGCGCGTGTCCACCGTGATATCGCATTGCATGCCGGTGTTGCGCGTAAGCACGCGCAAGGTGGTGCTGTCGCCCTGGGGCTGCACCATGCCGGTCTCCAGCGCAAAGGGCACGACGGCGGCCAGCATATTGCCGCAGTTGGGCGTGGTGTCTACCGTGTCCATGTTCGGCTGGATTTGCGCGAACAAAAACTCCAGGTCCACGCCGGCCACTGCGCTGCGGCTGACCATGCCAGCCTTGCTGGTCAAGGGGTGGGCGCCGCCGATGCCGTCAATCTGCCTGGCGTCAGGTGAGCCAAGGGCGGCCAGCAACACCCGGTCGCGCGTGGCCACGTCCTGCGGCAAGTCCGCTTCGTTAAAAAACGGCCCCTTGGAGGTGCCGCCCCGCATGAGCAGACAAGGAATCGCAGTTTGGGATCTTGAGGTCATGCGCGCGTTGCGACCATAAATAAAGTACACGCATTGTGCGTGCCAAACACCAGCGCGATAAGCCCAAGCGCCATCTATCAGCTAGATCAATAATGCATAACGCAGGCCATGCCATGTAAAAATCCAAGAAAACGAAGCAAGGCCATGGAACTTAAACAACTGGAATACTTTGTCCGCGTGGCCGAACTCGGCAGCTTTACCCGGGCCGCCGCTGCGCTCAACACCACCCAGCCCATGCTCAGCCGCCAGGTGCGCATGCTGGAGGTGGAACTGCACCAAACGCTTCTCACGCGCAACGGACGCGGCGCAGCGCCCACCGAAGCCGGGCAACTGCTGTTGGAGCACGGGCGCGGCATCCTGCACCAAGTGGAGCGTGCCCGAGAAGACTTGGCGCGGGTGCGCGGTGGCCTGGCCGGCCGCGTGGCGCTGGGCCTGCCGCCCAGTGTGGCGCGGGTGCTGGCGGTGCCGCTCACACGGGCCTTTCGGCTTCACTTGCCGCAGGCGCAGTTGTCCATCAGCGAAGGGCTTTCCACCGCCATGCAAGAGGCCCTGAGCGCTGGGCGCCTGGACACGGCGGTTTTGTACAACACGGTATCGGTGCCCGGCCTGGAACTGAGCCCCTTAAGCAGTGAAGAGCTGCTGCTCGTGCAGCCCCGTGCGCCGGGGCTGACTGAAGACCCTTCGCCTTGCCCCGTCGCGCTGCAAGACATTGCCGCCCTGCCCTTGGTCATCCCCAGCCGCCCCAACGCCATTCGCATGTTTGTGGAGTCTGAGATGGCCGCGCTGGGCTGCCGCCCCACCATCGGCCTGGAGATTGACGGCATTTCCGCCATTCTGGATCTGGTGGACGACGGGGCGGGCTGCGCCATCCTGTCACGCAATGCGGTGGCACGCTCCACCCGGCCCAGTGCTTTCACGATGCGGCCCATCACGGCACGCGGCGGGCCATTGCGCATTGGCCTCAGCCTGGCCGTCAGCGCCTCACGCCCCACCACGCTGACGCAACAGGCCACCTTGGCGCTGCTAAAAAATACCGCACTGGCTCTCTTGTGAGTCGCTCCGGGTGGCCCGGGGTCAGGTGCGCGAAGCCACCTCCGGGTTGAGCGCAGTCACCGCCCGCCCGTGCACCAGGTATCCCACCAGGTTATCGACCGCGAGCTTGGCCATGGCGCGGCGCGTGCCCTCCGTTGCGCTGGCAATGTGGGGGGTGAGTACCACATTGGGCACCTGCAACAAGGCCGGGTGCACGCTGGGCTCGCCCTCGAACACGTCCAGTCCGGCGGCAGCAATCACCCGGTCTTTGAGCGCCTGCGCCAGCGCCGCGTCGTCCACCACGCCGCCGCGCGCAATGTTGATGAGCGTGGCGGTGGGCTTCATCAGCGCCAACTCAGCCGCGCCGATAGCGTGGTGCGACGCCGCGCTGTAGGGCACGACCAGCACCAGGTGGTCGGCGGTTTTGAGCAACTCTTCTTTGCTGACGTAGCGCGCCTTGCATTCCTGCTCTAGCGCATCGCTCAGGGGAGAACGGTTGTGGTAGATCACCTGCATGCCAAAGCCCAGGGCGCCCCGACGGGCGATGGCCTGGCCAATACGGCCCATGCCCAAAATACCCAAAGTGCTGCCGTGCACCTCGGCGCCCGAGAACATGTCGTAGCTCCACCGCGTCCAATGGCCGGCGCGCAAGAAGTGCTCGCTCTCGGTGACGCGCCGCGCCGTGGCCATCAGCAGCGCAAAACCAAAGTCGGCCGTGGTCTCAGTCAGAACGTCCGGGGCGTTGGTGCCCAACACGCCGGCCGCCGTCATGGCCGCGAGGTCAAAGTTGTTGTAGCCCACTGTCATGTTGGCGCAAATTTTCAGACTCGGACACCGGGCCAGCAAATCAGCATCCACCCGCTCCACGCCGGTGGTGAAGACGCCCACTTTGCCCTGCAGGCGGCGGACCAGCTCAGCGCGGTCCCACAGTGTGTCGTCCGGGTTCGACTCCACGGTGAAATGTTCGGCGAGGCGCGCGATCACCTCGGGAAATATGGCGCGAGTGACAAGGATAGGCGGTTTGTTGACGTCAGAACTCATGGATGAACTTGCGTTGTTTGATGAAAGATACAGGGCTTCATTCCAGCCAGGTCGTGAAATCTTGCGCCGGAACGCGCGGGGTGTGAAAGCGATTTACCAGAGCGCCTTCGTCCGCATAACCCAAGGCCATGCCGCACACCAACATTTCGTCGGGTCCAGCGCCGATATGGGGCAGGATGATTTTGGCAAAGCCGTTCCAGGCCGCTTGGGGGCAGGTTGATAAGCCGTGACCGCGCGCCGCGACCATGATGCTTTGCAAAAACATGCCGTAGTCCACCAGCGAGCCGCGTCCCATCACCCGGTCCATGGTGAACATCAGCCCGACCGGTGCGTCAAAAAAACGGTAATTGCGCTGGTGCTGGGCGTGCATCTGGTCTTTGTCCCCCTTGCCAATGCCCAAGAGGCCGTACAGGCCCCAGCCGTTTTCGCGGCGGCGGTCGATGTAAGGACTGACCCACTTTTGCGGGTAGTAGTCGTATTCCTCCACGTACTGGGCTGCCAGCGACGGGTCGGCACGCACTGCGTCGTGCGCGGCACACACTTGTTCCACCAGACTGTCGCGGCTGGCGCCTTGCAGCACATACACCTTCCAGGGCTGGGTGTTGGTGCCCGATGGCGAGCGGCTGGCCACCTCTAGCAGGTGGGTAATCACCGACTTTTCCACCGGCTCGCTGGTAAACGCACGCACAGACATGCGTGAGGTGATGGCGGCGTCCACCGCAGCAGCTTGGGTCAAACCTGAATTCATAACAAAGCATCCAATACAGAAACGAGCGAAGGAGAAAGCGCAACTGGCTTGCGTGTGACAGCGTCCACATACACATGGACAAAGTGACCCTGGGCGGCAGCGCTGTCCCCAGCGCCAAAAATGCCCAATTCGTAGCGCACGCTGGACGTTCCCCGGTGCGCCACCCGCAGGCCGACGTCCACCGTCTGTGGAAATGACAGGGGTGCGAAGTAGTTGCAATGGGTCTCCACCACCAAGCCAATGCTGGCGCCGTGCGCCACGTCCAGCGCACCCTGCTCTATCAGATAGGCATTCACTGCGGTATCGAACCAGCTGTAATAAACCACGTTGTTCACATGCCCGTAGGCGTCGTTGTCCATCCAACGGGTGGGTACTTTGCGCCAGACACGGTAAGCGCTGCGTGGTTGGGCTGGGGGTTTGTGCAAGGGTGGTGTGCTCATAGGCAATGGCGTAGGTGCGCAGCCCGGGGGCCGAAGTTGCCGCGCCGCTTGATTTTGCCACTGCTATTGCTGGTACGCGCGGCGGCGACCCTGCCAAGTTCAGCCATGGGATATCCGTTGACGGTGTAGGGCCGAACAAACAATCGACATCACTTTGTTGAAAAAATTTTTGCAAAAAAGCACGAGAAAATGTTGCAGCGCAACAAAAACCACTTGCGCAGCGCTTTTTCCTACCTATAATTCAAACCATGCTGCACTGCAACATAGAGAACTCGGAGAGTTCAGTGACGGAGCAGTTAATTTTTACCTTAACCTTTGGAGTATTTTTATGCTGACCGTAGAACAAGTCATGGCTTCCCACAAATCCAACATCGAAACCCTGTTTGGCTTGACCCACAAGGCTTTCGAAGGCGTGGAAAAATTGGTTGAATTGAATCTGACCGCCTCCAAGGCCGCCTTGTCCGAGGCATCGAGCCACACCCAGACCTTGATGAGCGTGAAAGACGCTCAAGAGCTGTTGGCGCTGCAATCTGGTTTGCTGCAACCTTTGGCAGAAAAAACCGCTGCGTACAGCCGTCACTTGTACGATATTGCCACCGGAACCGGCACCGAGTTCACCAAATCCATGGAAGCGCAAGCTGCTGAAGCACAACAAAAGCTGGCCGCCTTGGTGGACAGTGCAGCACAAAACGCACCCGCTGGTTCGGAGTCTGCCGTAGCCGTAATCAAGAGTGCCGTCTCTGCCGCCCACACCGCGCTGGAATCCGTTCAAAAAGCAGTCAAGCAAGCGACCGACGTGGCTGAAGCCAATTTCAATGCAGTCGCCACCACTGCAACGAACGCAACCAAGCAGGCTACCGCCGCTTCCAAAAAGCGCTAACTCGTTGCTGACCGGGATGTGGGCAATTTTTTTGATTGACCTGCAAATCCAAGGGAAAACCCTGATACAGTGAAGTTGCTGAAGTTTTACAGCTTCTCACCAGTTGTCTCCTCGGGTCCTTTCGAAACCTCTAGGTTCAGGGATCCCTTCAAGGCCTCGTTGCAAGACGAGGCCTTTTTTTTGCTCTAAGACCTCAGCGGGTTTTTTCTTCTATAGCGGCGCGCAGCTGCGGCAGGGCCGCACGCATGGCCTGGCGACCGGCTTCAATAGAGCGTCGTCTTGCACCAAAGTCGGCACTCGATACGCCGTTGAGGGCCGGTCGTACCAGCACATCAGCCTCCTTGAGCTCAATGGTGCTGATGCTTTTTCCCATGATGGTGAAGGTTTGGAGCAAGATCTCAAGCGTCCCATTGGCTGCGCTGGCCTCAGGCTGTGTAGAAATATCCACGGCGATGACCAGTTCCGCGCCCATCTTGCGTGCCGCACGTACCGGCACAGGAGAGACCAACCCCCCATCCACGTATTCCCGCCCACCAAACTTCACCGGCTGGAAGACAGCTGGTACGGCGCTTGATGCACGCACCGCCGTACCGGTATCGCCACGCTGGAAAAGCACGTCATTGCCGCTGTTGAGGTCGGTAGCAACAATTCCCAAGGGTATCGCCATGGACTCAATCGGCCGTTGGTCGACCTGTGTGTTGACGTACTTTGCCAAGGCTTCGCCACGCAAGACCCCACGTGTAAAAATTTGCAAAGTCCAGTCGGCAATGGTTGCCTCCTCCATGGTCTCAGCAATTTGCTGCAGTTGTGCGCCGGTCTTGCCACTCGCATAAAGCGCCGCGACGAGGCTCCCTGCGGAGGTGCCGGTGACCAGCGCCGGCCGAATTCCGGCCTCCTCGAGCACCTGTATCACCCCGACATGGGCAAAACCACGCGCCGCGCCGCCGCCCAGAGCCAAGCCAATGCGCGGCGGCAACTTAACGGCGGGTGGGGACGCTCTCGCGGGTAAATCGGTTGCCGCAGGTGGGCTACCCACTGGGAGTGAGGGATTCGCTGCGCAAGCCGTCAAAAGCATGACGGTGCTCACCAAGAGCCAGCCCAAAGGCCTGTGTTTCATCGCATATTCCTAAAGCAGTGTGTGAGAATAGCTGTCTGTCATGGAAGATAAAAAGGACCGCATGTATGTCACGCCCTAGCGTCTGGGCCCCGAAGGTTGCAGCGCTGGTGCAAGGCGGCAACCACCAAGCGGCCTTGGCACAAATCAAAGTCGCACCCTCGGTGCGAGACCTTCAGCAATTACGTGACCTTTTGCTCAAGAAACAATTGCTCGCAAAACACCCCAACATTGATCAAGCAACGGCGGACCATCTTGTTGCGCTGGCTGCGCCCCGGCTCCACCGCTCACCGTGATCCAGCAACGCAAACCCACCTTAGGCTGTCCAAGCGCATAAAAAAAGGCCCGGTAAGGGCCTTTTTTGGGGCCGCACGAAATTACATCGCGGCGGTCTTCTTGTGTTTTGCGGCTTTGTGTTTCTTAACACCTACCTTGTGGGCGTGTTTCTTCGCAGTTTTTTTGCTGGGCTGCTCGATTTTGGCTGTGTTGTCTGCGGCAGCAGCGGGCGCTGACTGGGCAAAGGACAAGGAGGCTACCAAAGACACCAACAAGGCCGCTAGCAGCGATTTGAGTTTCATTTTCTTAGATCCTGTGACAAGAGGTAATTACAAACTTACGTGTTCATCCTAGCATGCCGCGCCCTTTTTAACAGCGCGGGCACAGGCCAGGACAAACAACTTGCGATCGGACCACCCTCAAGGCAACCAGTCCAGCGCTTGCATATAAGCCGTTGACACCACCAGACTGCTCCAGCCAAGGGACGGCGAGCCTGGCAAAAGCGCCAAACGTCGCTCCTCGCTGCGCGCGTCCATGCTCCAGTGTTCTTGGATATGGGCGTGCGATAAACCTTCAATGACGTCGTCAATCGCCCGCCCGTCCCCGGCCATCGCCAGAGACTGATTGCACAACAGCACCATATCGCATCCAGCACGCAACGCCGCCAAAGCGGCTTCGGTGTAAGTCAGCGCGCGGCCATCCATGGCCCGTGCCGCAGCCATGGACAGGTCGTCGCTGAACACGGCGCCGGTAAAGCCCAATTTGCCGCGCAACACGTCCTGCAACCAAACCTTGGAAAACCCCGCCGGTCGGCGATCCACCTTGGGGTAAATGACATGGGCAGGCATCACGCCTCCAAGCACGCCGCCGAGCCAGCGGTAAGGTGCTGCGTCCGCGGCCAAGATGACCTTGAGGCTGCGGCGGTCCACTGGAATGTCCAGATGCGAATCGGCTTTTACGAATCCATGGCCAGGAAAGTGTTTGCCACAACTCCCCATACCGCTTTGCAACAGGCCGTGGATCACACTTTGCGCGAGCATGCCGACCACCCGTGGGTCGCGCGCAAAGGCCCGATCGCCAATGACGCTGCTCTCGCCATAGTCCAGATCGAGCACCGGCGCAAAGCTGAAATCGACACCACACGCCCGCAATTCGGCACCCAGCACATAGCCGCAAGCTGTTGCGGCGCGCATCGCGTCCATCGGACCGGCCATCTGACCGGCTTTGGGCTCCTTCATCCACATTTCACCCAATGCGCGCATGGGCGGCACGTGAGTGAAACCGTCGGTCTTGAAGCGCTGGACCCGCCCGCCCTCGTGGTCCACGCAAATCAGCAAGTCGGCGCGCACGCGCTTGATGCTTTTGCACATCGCGGTGAGTTGGACGCGACTTTCCCAGTTGCGCGAAAACAAGATAAGGCCACCTACCAGCGGGTGGCGCAAGCGTTGGCGGTCAATGGCGTTAAGCGCCGTGCCTGCTATGTCGATGATCAAGGGCGCGTGAACAGCCATGGCGTACTCGTGGGTTGAAAAAATGCGGGCCGGGCCGGGTTTCAGGTCGGGGGCCTGACCTCAACGACACAAAAGCTGACGGCGTAATCGGTTTCGTCGCTCAGGGTGATTTGCGCTTGCAGGCTTTTGGCCTCGAACCATGTTTTCAAGCCGCCATGAAGCACGACCACCGGTGCGCCGCTCGCCAGATTGGCGATCTCGCACAGCCGCCAGGTCATGGGCATCCGCATCCCCAGCCCAATGGCTTTGCTAAACGCTTCTTTGGCACTAAAGCGCGTAGCCAAGTAACGCACACCGCGCTCCGGCCAGCGCGCGCTGCGGGCGCGCCAGGTGGCCATTTCATTCTGCGACAACACCCTGGCAGCGAAGCGCTCACCATGGCGCTCCAGGCTGGCGCGAATGCGCCGGACATCGCAAATATCCGTGCCTATGCCGTACATCATGGCCGCAGGCAGCGCAGATAAGCGGCAACCGCACCGGCGTAGCCCAGCTCTAGCGCATCGGCGATCAGAGCGTGGCCAATCGATACCTCGCTCAAGCCCGGCACCTGGCGTGCAAATGCGGCCAGGTTGTCCAGATTGAGGTCGTGGCCAGCGTTGACACCCAGGCCCAGGTTCAAGGCCGCGCGCGCGGATTGGGCAAAGCGGTCCAGTTGTTCCGCCTGCTTCGGGCCACCCCAGGCGGCAGCGAAAGGCTCGGTATACAGCTCCACGCGGTGCGCTCCCACCTCGCGCGCACCGGCCATAGAGGCCGGTTCGGCGTCCATGAACAAGCTCACACGCAGGCCCCAGGCACGCGCCTGGGCTATCAAGGGGCGAAGACGCTGCGCGTCTTGCGGGAAATTCCAGCCGTGGTCGCTGGTGAACTGGCCTTCGCCGTCGGGCACAAAAGTGACCTGGTGCACGGGCAGCTTGCGCGCCACCAGCCCACCCACCACATCCATCAGGTTGTGAAACGGGTTGCCCTCGATATTGAATTCCCGGTCTGGCCAGGCCTGCATGAGCTGCGCCAGATCGGTCACATCATCCGCGCGGATGTGGCGCGCGTCGGGCCTTGGATGCACCGTGATACCCGAGGCGCCTGCCTGCAAACACAAAGTCGCCGCGCGGGTGACGCTGGGAATGCCCAAGTGGCGGGTGTTTCGCACCAGTGCCACTTTGTTCAGGTTGACGGACAGGGCGGTGGAGTGGGTCTTCATGGCGGCAAGTCGGGCCTATAAACAGGACTGTATCTGGAGTGTTAAAGGGACTGAATATCAATCATCATCTGCCGGGTGCGCAGCGTCTTGGTGCCGCAATGGTAGTGCAGCAGCGCGCGCAACTGGGGCTTGAGCTCGGCGCTCATCTCCGCACAAGCCCGCAGCGTGCTGGTAAACGGCGCCTTGTCGGCCAATACGGCCTGCAAATCCGTCCACTGCGCGCCCGTCAAACTAGCCCGGTCGTCCGCGTGGGCCAGGCGCAGGCCGCCTTCGGGCACCAGGCAATAGCGCGCGTCGGCCTGCAGCGTACCCAAGGTCATGGTTTGCACATCGAGCTGGGGCAAAAGCCCCACTTCGCGCAGCAGCAGCAGCTCGTAGCTGCGCAGCGCTGCCTGCAGCACCTCGCCGTGCTGGCTGGCGATCACCTCGACCACGCGCGCATACACGTCAAACAGCGCAGGGTGCGGGTCGTCACGCGCCAGCAGCGTGAGCAGCAATTCATTGAGGTAATAGCCCGAGAGCAGCGCGTCGCCCGTGGGCATCACGTGACCGCCCTGCCATTCGGCGCTTTTGAGGGTGCGAATTTCGGCGTCGCCACCAAACGCCAGGTGCAAGGGCTGCATAGGCAGCAGAATCGGGCGAAAACTGGAGCTGGGCCGTTTGGCACCTTTGGCCACCAGGGCGATGCGGCCATGGTGGCGGGTAAAGACCTCCACGATCAGGCTGGACTCGCTCCAGTCGTAGCGGTGCAGCACATACGCGGGCTCGTCGGCGATGCGCCGGGTGGCCATTTACTCGTAACCGAAGGAGCGCACGCGGGCCTCGTCGTCGGCCCAACCGGAGCGCACCTTGACCCACATCTCGATAAACACCTTGCAGTCGAGCAGCTTTTCCAGCTCGACCCGGGTTTCCATGCCGATGCGCTTGATGCGCTCGCCTTTGTCGCCAATCACCATGGCCTTGTGGCCATCGCGCTCGACCACGATGGTGGCGGCAATGCGCAAGAGTCGTTTTTGCTTGCCCCGACCCGGCTCCTCTTCAAACTTGTCGATCACCACGGTGGAGGTGTAGGGCAGCTCATCGCCTGTGAGGCGAAACAGCTTTTCGCGCACGGTTTCGCTGGCCAGGAATTTTTCGCTGCGGTCGGTGAGTTCGTCAGCCGCATACCACCAGGCTTGCTCGGGCAGGTATTTTTCGCAAATGCCCAGCATGCGCTCAATGTCCTTGGCGTTTTTGGCCGACATAGGCACAAACTCGGCAAAGGTGTGGCGTTGCTGCATGTCTTGCAGCCAGGGCGCAATGTCGGCACGGCGGTTCACCTGGTCGAGTTTGTTCGCGACCAAGAGCGTTGGCACGTTTTTGCTCAAGAGCGCCAACACTTTGGCATCGGCCTGGTTGAACATGCCCGCTTCCACCACGAACAAAATCAAATCCACATCACCCACAGCGCCCAGCACGGTTTTGTTCAACGAGCGGTTGAGCGCGTTGTTGTGCCGGGTCTGAAATCCTGGTGTGTCCACAAACACAAATTGCGTAGCGCCCCGGGTATGGATGCCGGTGATGCGGTGGCGCGTGGTTTGCGCCTTGCGCGAGGTGATGCTGATTTTTTGTCCTACCAGCGCGTTCATCAAGGTGGATTTGCCCACGTTGGGCTTGCCCACAATGGCCACCAGGCCACAGCGCTCGCCCTCCTGCGCAGCGGCAGCACCGGGCGCAGCGCGCGGCGTGGTCTTGAGCAGGCCCTCAAGCATGCTCTCCAAATCGGCGCCATCGTCGATTCGCGGAACGACCGATGCAGCTGCGACAGGTGGGGCCGGTGCTTTGGAAGATGTTTTTTTAGTTGTCATGGTGAGCCTTGGTTTGTAGGGTTTGCAGCATCGCGGCGGCGGCAGCCTGTTCGGCGGCGCGGCGCGAACCACCGATGCCGCGTTCGGACAGGCGCAACTCGGCAATCTCGCAGGCCACGTCAAAACTTTGCTGGTGGGCGGCGCCCATAATGGCGACTACCCGGTACTCGGGCAGTTTCAGTTTGCGTCCTTGCAAGAGCTCTTGCAACTGGGTTTTCGGGTCTTTGCCAATGGCGTCCATTTGCGGGTTTACGTCCACCGACTGAAACAAACGCTGCACCAAAGTCTGCGCTGCCGCATACCCGCCGTCCAGGTAAACGGCGCCAATGATCGCTTCGAGCGCGTCGGCCAAAATCGAAGGGCGCTTAGGCCCGCCAGAGCGCATTTCGCCCTCGCCAAGCTTAAGCACCTTGGCAAGGCCCAGTTCCACCGCCAACTTGTGCAGCGTGTCCTGGCGTACAAGGTTGGCGCGTATTCTAGAGAGATCACCCTCAGGCAAACTACCCAAGCGTCGGTACAGCAGGTCTGAAACCGCCAAACTTAGCACTGAGTCGCCAAGGAACTCCAGGCGCTCGTAGTGGTCGCTCGAAAAGCTGCGGTGGGTCAGCGCCCGCGCCAGCAGGCTGGGGTCTTTGAAAACGTGTTGCAAACGTAGCTGCAACTGGTGCATGTCGGGGTTCAAATCAGTGGAACGACCCGATGCGTTTGAGGCTGCCAAAGTTCATCCAAACAAAAAAGGCCTTGCCCACAATGTTTTTGTCCGGCACAAAACCCCAGTACCGCGAGTCCAGCGAATTGTCTCGGTTGTCGCCCATCATGAAATAGCTTCCGTCAGGCACTTTGCAAGTCACTCCTTCAACGGTGTAGTTGCAGGCGTCAGCTCCAGCGAAGCGATCGTTTCCCGGCACAAAGGCCGGTCTATCGTCATCATTGAGCAGGCGGTGCGGTTGGTCCCCCAGTTTTTCCTCAAATTGCTTGAAGTAGCGCATCGCGTCTTCATCAAAAAACTCTGGCACAGCCTGGGTTTCAATCACCTGGCCATTGATGGTCAGGCGCTTGTTGATATAGGCCACGGTGTCGCCGGGCAGGCCGACCACCCGCTTGATGTAGTCCAAGCTGGGCTTGGGCGGGTAGCGGAACACCATCACATCACCGCGCTGGGGCTTGTTGCCTTCAGTAATCTTGGCGTTGAGCACCGGCAGGCGCAAACCATAATGGAATTTGTTTACCAAAATAAGGTCACCGACCAATAGCGTCGGAATCATCGAGCCCGAGGGAATTTTGAACGGCTCAACAACAAAGGAACGCAGAAAAAATACCGAAACGATGACCGGAAATAGACCGGCCGTCCAGTCGAGCCACCACGGTTGGGCAAGGATGCGTGCGCGGGCTTCGGCCACGCTGCTGTCGACCTGGTTGATGCCTTGCTTGGCCAAGTCCGCACGGCGCTGCGCGTCAGCACTTTGCAAGCGATCCGCAGCGGCGATGCGTGCGGGTAAAAAATAATACCGCTCGGCAAGCCAATACAGGCCTGTCACCACACTGGCCATGAAAAGCAAAAATGCAAAGTTGCCCTCCACCCAACCCGCATACCAGGAACCGGCGTACGCCACAAACGCAGCAAGCACCAAAGAGGTGAGCGCTTGCATCAATCTTCCACCTGCAAAATCGCCAGAAACGCCTCTTGAGGCACTTCCACGGAGCCAATTTGTTTCATGCGTTTTTTACCTGCTTTTTGTTTCTCGAGAAGCTTTTTCTTGCGCGAAATATCGCCACCGTAGCACTTGGCCAGAACGTTCTTGCGCAGGGCTTTGATTGTCTCACGCGCAATCACATTGGACCCAATGGCCGCCTGTATCGCCACGTCGTACATCTGCCGGGAAATGATTTCACGCATCTTCGCCACCACGGCCCGTCCACGGTACTGCGATTGAGAGCGGTGCAACATGATCGACAGCGCATCCACCTTTTCAGAGTTCAGCAAGATGTCAACCTTGACAACATCGGCCGCACGGTATTCCTTGAACTCGTAGTCCATAGAAGCATAGCCACGGCTCACGCTTTTGAGCTTGTCAAAAAAATCCAGCACAATTTCAGCCAGCGGCATTTCGTAGGTCAGCACGACTTGGCGCCCCTTGTAAGCCATATTCATTTGAATGCCACGCTTCTGGTTGGCCAGCGTCATGACCACACCGACGTACTCCTGTGGCATGTACAGGTGGACCGTAACAATCGGCTCGCGAATCTCGGCCGTCTTGCCAATGTCGGGCATCTTGGAGGGGTTCTCGACCATCAGCACGTCGCCATCGTTCTTCATGACTTCGTAGATCACACTGGGCGCGGTCGTAATCAAGTCTTGGTCGAACTCGCGCTCCAGGCGCTCCTGCACGATTTCCATGTGCAGCAGGCCCAAGAAGCCACAGCGAAAGCCAAAACCCAGGGCTTGCGACACCTCGGGCTCATAGTGCAGCGAGGCGTCATTGAGCTTGAGCTTCTCCAGTGCGTCGCGCAGGGAGTCGTATTCGCTGGCCTCGGTGGGGTAGAGGCCGGCGAAGACCTGGGGCTGAATTTCCTTGAATCCAGGGAGGGCTTCAGTGGCGGTGGCGGCAGCACCTCCGGTTCCCGGCTTGATGAGGGTAACGGTGTCGCCCACCTTGGCCGCCTGAAGCTCCTTGATACCCGCAATGATGTAGCCTACCTCGCCGGCCTGCAGCGACTGGCGCGGTTGATTGGCCGGAGTGAAGACGCCCAGGCTATCGGCGTTGTACATGGCACCCGAGGCCATCATCTTGATGCGCTCACCCTTGGTGAGACGACCATCCACCACACGCACCAGCATCACCACGCCCACGTAGGCGTCGAACCAGCTGTCAATGATCATGGCGCGCAAGGGACCATCCGGATTGCCTTTGGGCGCCGGCACGCGGGCTACGATCGCTTCCAAAATTTCGTCGATACCCACACCGGTTTTTGCCGAACAGGGTATCGCGTCGGTGGCGTCTATGCCGATCACGTCCTCAATCTCGCTGCGCGCGTTGTCCAAATCCGCATTGGGCAAGTCAATCTTGTTGAGCACCGGCACCACTTCCACACCCAGGTCCAAGGCGGTGTAGCAGTTAGCCACAGTTTGTGCCTCCACACCCTGGCTGGCATCCACCACCAAAAGCGCTCCCTCGCAAGCCGACAAAGAGCGGCTTACTTCATAAGAAAAGTCCACGTGCCCCGGCGTGTCGATCAAGTTGAGGTTGTAGATCTGGCCATCGGCCGCCTTGTACTGCAGGGCTGCGGTTTGCGCCTTGATCGTAATGCCACGCTCTTTTTCGATGTCCATCGAATCAAGCACCTGCGCTTGCATGTCACGCTCCTCCAAACCGCCGCAGCGCTGAATGAGTCGGTCTGCCAGCGTCGATTTGCCGTGGTCAATGTGGGCAATGATGGAGAAGTTTCTGATGTGTTGCATCAACCAAACGTTTCAAGGTGTTGAATTAAAAAGGACTAGACAGAAAAAAGGGCGCGTCTTTGAACGAACGCGCCCTGAACCAACAATCTTTGGCAACTGCGAAAGCTGGGGGTTCATTGTAGGCAAAAAGTACGAAATACAAAGACAAGAATCACCGGACGCGTTCGCAGTGCCCCACGCCGATCACGCGTGCGCCTGCCAAACGTAGCGTCTACGCGTCTTCCAACAAAGCGTCGCGCGTTACCGTTTTGCTCTGCCCGTCTGCTAAGACGAGACGTTTTGGTAAACCTCAGCAGTTGCGACGATGCATCGCATTCTAACGACCCCATCTTTAGGCCAACGCAAACCAAAGCCTAAAGGCTGCGCGGAGGTACTCATGCCAGATCCGACGCGCTAGAAACGCAGTCCACTCCTAATTGAGCGGCTTGATCACCGCAAATTGGGTCCAATCGCCCCGCCGAAACAGCACGCTCAAGGGCTTTTTCTTATCGTGCTTTGCCAAAGCCCCCTCAAGGTCGCGCGCGTTGGAAACTTCTGTATTCCCCACAGAAAGGATGATGTCACCCTCACGCAAACCCGCACGTGCGGCAGCGTCGGTCGCCGCTTCTACGCGAACACCGGACTTGAGCTTGAGCTCTTTCTTCTGTACCTCCGTCAGGTCCGCCACCGCAAGTCCAAACAACTGACCTGCCACGCCTTTGGGCTTGGCCTCCGGCGCTTCGGCCTTCGCAAGCACCTTATCGGCTTCAATTTCGGCAACCGTGACGGTCAGGTCCTTGGTATTTCCGCGGCGAAACACAGTCATTGTGGCCTTGGTACCAGGCTTGATCGCACCCACGATGCGAGGCAAGTCTCCTGATTTTTCGATGGGTTTGGCATCAAACTTCAAGATGATGTCCCCGGGCTCTACACCCGCTTTTTCCGCAGGTGCGCCCGCCTCTACGCCTGTGACCAAAGCCCCTTGCGCTTTGCCCAAGCCCATGGACTCGGCCACCTCTTTGCTAACGGGCCCAATCTGCACGCCAATACGGCCCCGGCTGACCCGGCCCTGGGTCCGTAACTGTTCCACCACGCGAACCGCCTCGTCCATAGGAATAGCAAAAGAAATTCCCATGAACCCACCCGAGCGAGAGTAGATCTGGCTGTTGATACCCACGACCTCACCCCGCATGTTGATGAGTGGTCCACCGGAATTTCCGGGGTTGATAGCAACATCAGTCTGGATAAATGGCAGGTAATCTCCCGTGTCACGCTGCTTGGCGCTCACGATGCCAGCAGTCACGGTGTTTTCCAGACCGAAGGGGGAACCGATCGCCATCACCCACTCACCGACCCGCAAACGCCCAACATCGCCCACTTTGATTGCTGGCAGGCCGGTAGCCTCAATCTTCACCAGCGCAACATCACTGCGCTTGTCAGCGCCAAGAATTTTGGCCTTGAACTCGCGCTTGTCCGTTAATGTCACGAGTACCTCGTCCGCGCCTTCCACGACGTGCGCATTGGTCATGATCAGGCCATCCGCGGAAAAAATAAAGCCTGAACCTACGCCCTTGGGCTGCTCCTCGTCCGGCGCAGGCCGATTGGAACGCGGCGCCTGGCGGGGTACATTGGGCATAGGCAGGCCAAATCGACGAAAAAATTCCAACATTTCCTCGTCGCCCGAGCCGCCAGCGCTGGGGCGGGCGGCCACTTTTTCTAAGGTTCGGATGTTCACGACCGAAGGTCCCACCTGGTCTACCAGATCGGTAAAGTCCGGCAGACTTCGGGATTGCGCCATTGCATTTTGCAGGGGGTAGAGCACAAGCATTGCAGCGCTGCACATGAGCACCAAGGTAGCGAAAACCTTGCCAGCACGCTGAATATTCAGGAACGACGCCATACAGTTCACCTCAAAGTTAAGTCAGGGAGCTCGGATCCAGCAGCACCTCACGCACACACCTACCGAGGTTTCGAATGTTGGGCCGGCTTGGGCTAATTAAATAGTGCGTTGCAAAATATGTTAGCCGTTCTGGTGATTACATCACTGCAAGCGACCCCGCACGCTGAGAGAGCCGATGGCTGACAAGCAGCGCACGGCGCAATGCGTCCCAGGCGTTGGAATTGCCCGTTCTTCGCTCCGGCCAGATCCAAAAACCTGCGCCCGGGCCGCTGTTGGGACGCAGGTGCACGAGCACCACCGACTGAAAATCCATGGTCCAGCGCACTTCGCAGGCCTGTTGAACCGGTTCAGACACGTCCCCAGCCTGATGGGTCCAGCACCACACCACTCCCGTCCATTGCAATAAGCCAGAGGGGCTACGCCACCATGAGTTCACCGCGCAGCAGCACAATACGCCAGAGAGTACGAGCAACAAGCTCCAGCCAGCGGCAGCGGTGTGGGGCAATAGAGCAGCAAGCACCAGCGCATTCAAAGCCAAACCGGTGGCCACCACGACACCGTGTGCTCGGCTACGGCATGTATGCCACTGAGAGGGAGGTGGCAAATGCATTTCGATCTAGCGCATCGGCACGCAGCCAGCACCCAAATGCCTAAACCCGCTTGAAAACCAGTGCGCCGTTGGTTCCGCCGAAGCCGAAATTATTTTTCAGTGCGTACTGAATTGGCAAATCCCGCGCCACATTGGCGCAGTAATCCAGGTCGCAATCGGGATCTTGGTTGAAAATATTGATGGTGGGCGGGCTTTTTTGATGGTGGAGTGCCAAGACGGTAAAGACAGACTCAATGCCGCCGGCACCCCCAAGCAGGTGCCCCGTCATCGACTTGGTCGAATTCACCACAATGCGCTTGGCATGCTCCCCGAGCGCGGCCTTGATGGCATTGGTTTCGTTGGTATCGCCAAGCGGCGTCGACGTGCCGTGGGCATTCAAATAGTCAACCTGATCGGCATTGACACCCGCATTTCGCATGGCCAAGACCATCGCACGCCGGGGCCCGTCCATATTGGGTGCTGTCATGTGCCCTGCGTCGGCACTCATGCCAAAGCCAGCGAGCTCCGCGTAAATACGCGCACCGCGGGCTTTCGCGTGCTCATATTCTTCAAGCACCATCACCCCGCCGCCCTCGCCCAAAACAAAACCATCGCGGTCTTTGTCCCAGGGACGGGAGGCCGTGGTCGGATCATCATTGCGGGTACTCAAGGCGCGCATCGCGGCGAAGCCACCCACACCCAGCGGAGACACCGTTGCCTCTGAACCACCGGCAATCACCACGTCTGCGTCGCCATATTCAATCATCCGACCGGCCTGGCCGATGCAATGCAAACCAGTCGTGCAGGCAGTGGCAATCGAAAGGTTCGGCCCTTTGAAGCCAAATCGCATGGAGACATGGCCAGCCGTCATATTGATGATGGAGGCAGGGACAAAAAACGGGGAAATGCGCCGCGGACCGCGCGCGCTGTATTCCACATTGGTGGCTTCGATCATAGGTAATCCACCGATGCCCGAGCCAATGACGCAGCCGATGCGCGTAGCCTCTTCGTCGCCTAACGCATCGCCCGTCTTCAGACCCGCGTCTTCTACCGCTTGCACGGCTGCCGCAATGCCGTAATGTATGAACGTGTCCATCGCACGCGCATCCTTGGGGCTGATGTAGCGATCGAGTTCGAAATTTTTCACTTCGCCTGCGATCTTGCACGCAAACGCGGCAGGGTCAAATTTCGAAATCAAGCCAATTCCTGATCGCCCTGCAAGCAGGTTAGACCACGCTTGCTCCACCGTATTGCCTACGGGACTCACGCAACCCAAACCAGTAACCACTACTCGACGACGGGACATATTCACCTGCATTGAACTTTGCTTGAATGAGACGCTGCATTGCAGCAGTGACTAGCACGAGCCACTGCTTGCAGCATTGCGCGCAGCATCCAATGGCCCGTAGGAAAACCAGGACACCTTCGGCACCACAGGTGTGGCGCCAGTGGATCAGGCTTTCTTGTGCGTCGTGGCGTAATCCACAGCGTTTTGCACCGTGGTGATCTTCTCTGCGTCTTCGTCGGGAATCTCAATGCCGAATTCGTCTTCCAGCGCCATTACCAACTCCACCGTATCGAGGGAATCTGCACCAAGATCAGCGACGAAGGCTTTTTCGTTGGTGACTTGTGACTCTTCCACGCCGAGTTGCTCGGCGATGATTTTTTTGACTCGTACTTCGATATCGCTCATGGATTCCCTCTGAGGGTTGTAAAACAGTCCGTAATTTTACCAGTGCGAAGCCAAGGACTTTGCGCTGGCCGTCGAACGGACCCATCGACTGAAACTAAAACCTACTTTACATGTACATGCCGCCGTTGACGTGCAGTTCTTGACCTGTGACGTAGCCCGCCTCGGGTGACGCCAAATAGGCCACCGCTTGGGCAATATCCTCGGGTCTGCCCAAATGCCCTAGCGGAATTTGTCCTTGTAACGCGGCTTGCTGCTCGGAAGCCAAACTGGCTGTCATATCCGTCTCGATAAAGCCCGGAGCCACACAGTTGACGGTGATTTTGCGCGACGCCAGCTCGCGCGCTAACGCACGCGTCATACCTGCAACACCTGCCTTGGCGGCCGCGTAATTGGCTTGCCCGGGATTGCCTGACGCGCCGACCACGGACGTAATGTTCACAATCCGGCCGTACCGCTGTTTCATCATCGGACGCATCACAGCGCGGCTCATACGAAAAACGCCTTTCAGATTGGTGTCAATCACCATATCCCAGTCATCGTCCTTCATGCGCATTGCCAAATTGTCACGGGTGATTCCGGCGTTGTTAACGAGCACATGAATACCACCGAGCTCCTTCACTATCGCATCCACTAATGCATCGGCACAAGGGCCATCGGTCACATTGAGCACGCGCCCGGAACAAGCCGGATAGGCCGCTAGCGCATGCGCCACCGCCGTGGCACCGCCTTGCGTGGTCGCCGTCCCAATCACGCGCAAACCTTTGCGCGCCAACTCCAGCGCAATTGCTGCACCGATGCCGCGCGACGCACCGGTGACGAGTGCGACCTGACCTGCAAACGTGGTGTGCGTCATACCAATAATCCTTGCGCTTCAATCAATGAAGCAGGGTCGTACACGGCTGCGCCGGTCAGTGCGGGGTCGATGCGTTTGACCATGCCCGCAAGAACTTTGCCCGGACCACATTCAAGCAAATGGGCAACCCCACGCGCCTTGATAGCCTGCACAGTCTCCACCCATCGCACAGGACCGAAGGCTTGCCGGTACAAGGCGTCGCGAATCCTTCCAAGGTCCGATTCCACGGCGACGTCAATGTTGTTGACCAAGGCAATCCGCGGCGCTGAAAACTCAATCTCCGCCAGCCGGAGCTGCAATTTTTGGGCAGCAGGGAGCATGAGCGACGAATGAAAAGGTGCTGATACCGGAAGTGCTAGCGCTCGCTTGGCACCATGGGCCTTGAGCACTTCGCAGGCCCGCTCCACGGCGAGTTTGCTGCCCGAAATTACCGTTTGGGCAGGGTCATTAAAGTTGGCAGCCTCCACAACTTCCGCAGATTCAGGTCCAAACTCGTGGGTCACCTCGCGGCAAAGCGCTGCGACCCGAATCGCGTCCATGCCCAAAATTGCGGCCATGGCGCCTAGACCCACCGCTACCGCATCTTGCATGGCCTGCGCGCGCAACCGAACCAAGGGAGTTGCCTGTCCCAAAGTCAGCGCACCGGCAGCCACCAATGCGGTGTATTCGCCCAGCGAGTGCCCTGCAACGACCGCGGGCGCCACGCCCACTTCAGACATCCAAACGCGGTATGCGGCAACGCCAGCCACCAACATCACTGGCTGGGTGTTGGTCGTCATCGCCAGCGCTTCTTTGGGTCCATCATGGATGAGTTGGGCCAAGTCTTCGCCCAGAGCGTCCGACGCTTCGTGGAGAGTCTGGCGCACCACCGGGTGGTCGCCCCATGCGTCAAGCATGCCCACTGATTGGGAGCCCTGCCCCGGAAAAACAAATGCAAATGGTTTCATGTTAAAAATTGAGGAGAACTGCGCCCCACGTAAAGCCGCCGCCCACGCCTTCAAGAAGCAGAGTTTGCCCTGGTAGCACTTGCCCACTGCGCACGCCATAGTCCAGTGCCAAGGGAATCGATGCCGCCGAGGTGTTGCCATGTTGCCCCACCGTCACAATCACTTTATTCATGGGCAGTTTGAGCTTTTTGGCCGTGCTTTGCATGATGCGGATATTGGCTTGGTGCGGAATGAGCCAGTTAATGTCGGCGTCGGTCTTGCCGGCCTTCTCCAAGACGGCCCGCGCCGCATCCTCAAGCACGCCGACGGCCAATTTAAAAACCGACTGGCCCGCCATTTGCAGCAATGGCGATCCGGACACGGCGCCACCGCTGACGTGGCCCGGCACACACAAAATATCGGCGTACTTGCCATCGGCATGTAAGTCGCTCGACAAAATACCTGGGACTTCGGATGCCTCCAAGACCACGGCACCCGCGCCATCACCAAAAAGCACACAGGTGCTGCGGTCATTGAAATCCAGAATACGCGAAAAGATCTCGGCCCCTACAACCAATGCACACCGCGCCGTACCTGACTTAATCAGGGCGTCAGCCACAGTAAGCGCATACACGAAACCACTGCATACCGCCTGAACGTCGAAGGCCGCACCGCCGCTAGCCCCCAATTTGGCTTGCAAAATGCAGGCAGTGGAAGGGAAGACCATATCGGGCGTTGACGTGGCCACAATGAGCAGATCGATGTCTTGAGGCTGGCGGTGGGCTGCTTGCAAAGCCGATTTGCAGGCTTCCAAAGCCAGATCGCTGCTAAATACGCCATCGGCAGCAAAGTGGCGAGCGCTGATGCCACTGCGTTCGACAATCCAATCGTCAGAGGTTTCAATTCCCTTTGCCGCCAGTTGTGTCACCAAATCGGCGTTGGTCACTTGGCGTGGAGGAAGGTAGCTTCCCGTGCCCGTAATGCGTGAATATCTGCTCATGGGTGGCAATGCGCGACTTTTTTTGTATCGATAGAGGCACCCGCGATTAGCGGTGCCGCATGGGCAAGGCGCGTTTGCACGCGCTCAAGCAGTTGGTTGTCGACGGCATCATACGCGCGCAAAAGTGCGTTCCCAAAAGCGCTTGCGTCGGCAGAACCATGGCTTTTGAACACCACGCCACGCAAACCCAGCAAGGCGGCACCATTGTGGCGCCCTGGATCAATACGACCCTTAAGTGCCAATAAAACAGACCTGGCGACCAAAGCCGCAATCTTTGTGAAGATATTTTTTGAAAACTCGGCCTTCAAAAAGCCACCAATCATGCTGGCCAGTCCTTCCCCTGTTTTCAGCGCAACATTGCCGACAAACCCGTCACAAACCACCAAGTCCACCGTGCCCTTGAAAATATCGTTGCCTTCCACATTGCCGTAAAACTGCAGGTCTCCGGCCTGGGCAGCTGCTCGCATCAAGTCCCCGGCTTCCTTGATCGTTTCGTTGCCTTTGATGATTTCGGTGCCGATGTTGAGCAGCCCCACCGACGGTGCAGGCTTGTTTTGCATTACCGACACCAGTGCCGATCCCATGACGGCGAACTGAAGCAATTGCCGCGCAGTGCAATCCACGTTCGCGCCAAGGTCCAGCACCGTGGTGGCGCCGCCCAGCGCATTGGGGATTTGGCCTGAAAGTGCCGGACGCTCGATGCCATCCAAAGTCTTGAGCAGGTAACGAGAAATGGCCATCAAAGCCCCGGTGTTGCCCGCCGACACCGCCGCCTGGGCGATTCCATCTTTGACTTGCTGCACGGCCACGCGCATCGATGAGTCTTTTTTCTTGCGCAACGCCACTTCCAGCGGATCTTCCATGGTGACGACTTCCGAGGCGTTCACCAATGTGGCACGAGGATGCGAAAAACCGCGCAACGCATCGGGCAACCCGACCAGTATCAAAGCGGCCTGGGGTCTGTCTTGCAAGAACTTGCGGCAGGCCAGCAAGGTGACCGAAGGGCCATGGTCTCCGCCCATGCAGTCAACAGCGATGGTGATCATGCCGAAAGTGTTCGCAAGTAAAAAACCGAAAGGAACGCAGGCGCAAAAAAGAAAAAAGCCCGTCGCTACACAGCATGCAGCTTCGGGCTGGTCGCCTGGATGGGAATCAGGCTTCGGACTTGGTCTTCAGCACCTTGCGGCCACGGTAAAAACCCGTGGGGCTGATGTGGTGACGCAGATGGATCTCTCCCGTGGTTGGCTCGACGGCGATGCCGGGGACCACCAAAGCGTTGTGTGAACGGTGCATACCGCGCTTGGAAGGAGATTTTTTGTTTTGTTGAACTGCCATGGTGGGCTCCTGGTCAAATGTGCTGCGGGGCCGCAACACGCTAGAGAGTGTCAAATCACGCGAACTTTGATTGCTACGCGCTAAGCCACTGATTATATCCCAAGGCCATTGTCACAGCTGCAAAAGCGATCCAAGGCAAGCCCTGTCAGCTTTTTGGGGGTTTTAGTGCAGCCAATGAAGCAAATGGATTGGGCTTTTCGCCGGTCTCGTGATAGTCGGCATCGGCGGCATGCAACTTCACCGGCGTAGGACACACCGAATGCTTGGGCGAGGCCGGCAAGGCCATAAGCAACTCATCTTCTACCAGCTCGAGCAAATCGAAGTCATTCGCCAAGACCAAAACATCTTCTTCAGAACTCTCATCCTCGCGCTGCGCCTGCTCTTCTGAGGCAACGAACCGAAAATCGCGTTCGAATAAAACCAACTCCTCCACCAACCCGAGGCAGCGCTGGCATACCAAGGACAGTCGGGTTTGCGCTGCCAAATGGAGCCAGGGTTCGATCACGCCGACGCTGTTTGGCCGCATTGCGCCAATCACCTGGAACTGCACGTCCACCGCGGCAGCACCGGGCGGCTCCATGCCCTGCAGGCGCTCAAAATGCGCGAGCTGCTCTTGGCCGTCGAGCTGGGCGCCGGATTTGGCAAACACCAAGACAGCAAATTTTCGCGGATTGAATTTCATACTCATGCGGGCAGTGTAAGAGAATCGGCCCATGCGCTCCACCTTGCCCCGCCACCTCATTTTGGGATCGACATCGGTCTATCGTCGCCAGCTGCTAGAACGCCTGGGCCTGCCGTTCACGGTGCAGTCGCCGGGCGTCGACGAGACTCCTCAGCCCGGCGAGACGCCCGCCGCATTGGCCACGCGCTTGGCGCTGGCTAAGGCCCGGGCGGTAGCGTCGCAGTTTCCAGACTGCATCGTCATCGGTTGTGACCAAGTCGCCGATCTTCACGGGATGTCCTTGGGCAAGCCGGGTGACTACACGCGGGCCACTGAGCAACTGCGTCGCATGCGTGGACAGACAGTCATATTTCATACCGCAACCGCGGTGGTCTGCCACAGCGCCGGGTTTTGCAGTGAAGGACTTGCGCCCGTCAAAGTGCAATACCGCGACCTCTCTGACGCAGAAATCGACTTTTACCTGCGCAAAGAAGCACCCTATGATTGCGCTGGCAGCGCCAAAAGCGAAGGTTTGGGCATCGCCCTTTTAAAAAGCATCGAGAGCGACGATCCCACCGCACTCATCGGCCTGCCACTGATTCGCCTTAGCGCCATGCTGCGCGCGGCCGGCTTGCCCTTGCTGGGGGATGCGTGAGTACGAGGATCGGACGGCTGTACTTGGTGCCCGCGCCCTTGGATTTCGGCTGCGCACAACACAGCCCCCTAGAAAACTCCATGCCGCTTCACACGCTACGGGTGGCTGCGCAGTTGCAGCACTGGGTGTGTGAAAACGCAAAATCCACCCGTGCTTACCTGAAGCGCGTGGCTGAAGTTGTACCCTTGCACACGCCGATTCAGGCGCAAACTTTGCAAGAATTGCCGCGGGAAATCCACAAAAAAGGCGATCATCAAGGCGGCTTTGACGCACGCCCCTTGCTCGCGGCAGCGCTGCAAGGCTACGACATAGGGCTGGTCAGCGAAGCGGGCATGCCTGCGGTGGCGGATCCGGGCTCCTCCGTGGTGCGCGCTGCGCATCAACTGGGTTTGCAGGTGGTCCCATTGGTGGGACCGGTTTCGCTGCTACTGGCGTTGGCGACCAGTGGTTTGAATGGACAAAATTTCGCGTTCATCGGTTATGTGCCCAGCCAGCCTGCAGAGCGGGCGCAGCGCGTCAGGTCTTTGGAGGCGCTGGCGCTCAAAACGTTGCAAACCCAACTGTTTATCGAAACGCCCTACCGCAACCCGGCGCTTCTGGCCACGCTGCTGCAAACGCTGCAGCCAAGCACCCGGCTGGCCACTGCCAGCGGCTTAACGCTGGATACGGCCGTGAACTACAGCGCCGACGTGAGCACCTGGAAGCAGCGCGGGTGGGCATTGGACAAGGCCGCACCCACGGTATTTGCTATCGGCCCCTAGCGAAGCGCAGAGGAGGTGCGCAAGGCCAGTGCCAGTGACTCCCCCATTGAAGCGCCAAAACGCTTGACGAGGCGCTCCGCAACATTGTCGCGTCGGGTGTAGTCAACGATTTCGGGCGCTTTAACGATTTCGCGCGCCACAAAGTCCAAATTACCCAGCTGATCCGCAAGGCCCATTTTTACTGCCTGCTCACCGGTCCAAAACAGGCCGCTGAAAGTTTCGGGCGTTTCCTGGAGTCGCTCACCACGTCCAGCCTTGACCGCGCCGATGAACTGCTGGTGGATCTGGTTCAGCATGGCCTGCGCAAATTCGCGTTGTTTTTCGGTTTGCGGACTAAACGGATCCAAGAACCCCTTGTTTTGTCCGGCCGTCATCAGACGGCGCTCCACGCCGAGCTTTTCCATCAAGCCGGTAAAGCCAAAGCCATCCATCAATACGCCAATGCTGCCCACCACGCTGGCCTTGTCGACAAAAATTTGGTCTGCTGCCACAGCGATGTAGTACGCCGCAGAAGCGCAGGTTTCTTCCACGACCACATAGACGGGCTTTTTATGCAGAACTTTAAGTCGGCGGATTTCGTCATTGATGATGCCTGCCTGCACCGGACTGCCCCCCGGCGAGTTGATGAGCAGTACAACCGCTTGTGCTCCTTCGTCCTCAAATGCGCTGCGCATGGATGAAATCACCAGCTCGGCGTTGGCCTCTGATCCAGAGGCTATTTCTCCTTTGATCTCCACCACCGCCGTGTGGGCACGGCTGACGTCGGGGTTGCGCATGCCTCCGCGGTCCACGCCAAACCAGGCCAAGGCCACCAAAAAGACCAGCCAGGCGGTGCGCAGACCATATTTCCAACGCCGCGCGATACGCTGTTCGTTCAGGGTGGCGTTCACCCATTTTTCTATGGCGGTGCGCTCCCACGCAGGGCTGCGGTCGCCGGCAAGGGGCTCGGTCTTGGCGTCCACAGGAGCTGCTTGCGGGGGAGATTCGGAATCGTTCATATTTATTAAAGCAGGATGGGCTGAAGTTGGGCCTCAGTATGCCAGCGGACGAGACCCGCTTGCTCGGTGGTGGTGATTTTGACAAGTGAGCGACGACAGGGGCCCGACATACAGCGTCCCGTAGCCGGTTGGTACAGCGCACCGTGGGTGGCGCATATCAGCCATTGCCCGGTGCTGTCAAAAAACCGGTTGGGCTGAAAGTCCATTTCCATGGCCACATGGGCGCAGCGGTTGAGGTAAGCGTGCACCACCCCCTCAAAGCGAATCGCAAACGCCCAGCAGGACTGGCCTTGGTAAACCACGTCGAAGGGCACGGCCAGGCCGCCGTCCACCAAGTCCTTGGACTTGCACAGAGTGATGGCGTCGAGTATGGGAGACATGGTGCTGCCTCAGGCGTGCTCCAGCATCCATCCACGCAATTCGTCGGCGGATTCGGCAACAAACAGTGGCCCCAAGGCCGCCAAGGCGTCATGGTTGTGCGCGCCGTAGCTCACACCAACAGAGGCACAGCCGGCGTTGATGGCCATTTGCAGGTCGTGCGTGGTGTCGCCCACCATCAGCGTACGCTCAGGGGCGACTCCCATTTCGGCCATCAGCTCGTGGAGCATGCGCGGGTGAGGCTTGCCGGCCGTTTCATCGGCCGTTCGCGAGGCATGGAACAAATCCTTGAGCGCGACACTGCCCAAGGCCTGGTCCAGGCCCCAACGGCTTTTGCCTGTTGCTACCGTCAAAAAGTGTTGGCGTTGCTTGAGTGCTTGGAGCATGTCCACGATCCCGCCAAACAGGGTGATGTCTTCCTGATGCAAGGAGTAGTGGTGCTTGTAGCGCTCACCCAACAGGGGGTATTTTTCTTTGGGCACATCGGGCGCAGCGTGCGCCAGAGCTTGCATCAGCCCCAGTCCGATGACGTAGGACGCATCCGCGTCACTCGGCACGGTACCCCCGGCATCGCCCACGGCTAGCTGGATACAGCGGGTAATGATGGCGGTCGAGTCAAACAGCGTACCGTCCCAATCAAAGGCAATCAGGTCAAAGCGGCGCGGACGCGCGGCGGGTTTATGCAGGGTCATGGGCATGGGCGGCGCCGCGCGGTACGTCGGGCCTTGGGTTTGAAATGGGTGTGGTGAAAGAAGGCGCAGGCGCTGGACCTAGAACCTGGGCCTGCGGCAGCGCGGTTTGAAGAAACTGCGCCAGCTCGGCGGGCAATGCGGCATGCAGTTCCATCCGTTGGCCCGTCGAGGGATGATCGCATTGCAGGCGCCAGGCGTGCAAAAACATGCGTTTGAGCTGCATTTCACCTGGCGCACGCGCCAGCGCCCTGTTGCGCTCAAAGTCGCCGTATTTGTCGTCGCCCGCGATCGGCATCCCCTCTGACGCCAGATGCACCCGGATTTGGTGGGTGCGCCCCGTCTTGATGGTCACTTCTAGCAAGGTATAGGGCTGCGGCGCGCCGACCGGTGACGTAGTGTGCACCTTCACCAGCGTAAGAGACGGCATGCCGTCGGGGTCGTCCTTGGAAACCACCTTGACGCGGCGCTCGCCCTCGCCTTGGCCGGAATCGTTGTCCAGCAAATACTTATGCAAGGGCTTATCCAACACCTTTTTGTTGCTCGGCCAGCGTCCCAGCACCAACGCCAGGTAGGTTTTCCCAGTCGCACGGTCGCGAAATTGGGTTTGCAGGTGTTTGAGGGCACTGCGCTTCTTGGCCACCAGCAAAATACCGCTGGTCTCGCGGTCTAAGCGGTGGACCAGCTCCAGAAACTCCGCCTGCGGCCTGGCCATGCGCAATTGCTCGATCACCCCAAAACTCACGCCCGACCCGCCGTGCACCGCCACCCCAGCAGGCTTGTCGATGGCCAAAAAATAGGCATCTTCAAACAAGATGTCAAATTGTTTGGCGGGCACAGCCCGCGCCTGCTCGCTCATTGCTTGCGCTTTGTCAGCCGCACGCTCAGAGACCCGTACTGGCGGCAGGCGCAGCACGTCACCGACCTGCAATCGGGTGTCGGCGCTGGCGCGCCCCTTGTTCACCCGTACTTCACCACTGCGAATGATGCGGTAGATGTGGGTCTTGGGTACGCCTTTGAGATGGCGGACCAGGTAATTGTCCAGGCGCTGGTCGCTGCCGTTTTCTTGCACTGTGATCCACTGCACGGAAATGCCCGCATCCACTGAAACAGCCTTATCTTGCTTTGCGGGATTGACCCCTATAATGTGTTTCACTAGCGCTTTGCTGTAAGTGGTTGATTTGTTTGGAGTTTAGTCCACGCCCGCTCAAAGCCGCGCTAGCCGGTCGATGCCGCCTTGCTGCATTGCTTGTAAATCCCCCGCCAGATGCGGTGAATGGCAAGCACACAACACGGTCAAGCCGAAGAATTGAACCCCTGATACGGAATACCCAAAACTTTCAGACCCCATCGGTCTGAAAGTGGAATCAAACGAGATATTTGTGTTGACGCCCCTGATAAACATGTGCCTGCGGAGCGTATGCGCGCCGTTGATTGGCGCGTCTTGGGCTTCACTAAACGGCTTCTGTGCGCCCATCGCCGCACGGTGGACGACCAAAACCCACATCCATCCTCTCGTCTGCATCCCTGCGCCTACGCTTCGACACCTCGTGTGAACCGAAGTTCTCCGGCAATTCCCCCTCAGTTCAGTTTTTCGGTCTAGGCATCGTTAGCCCATTTTGGGCAGCTGATAACTGAAAAGGATGCACTCCATGAAACGGATGCTAATTAACGCCACCCAGGCTGAAGAACGCCGCTTGGCCATCGTCGACGGACAAAAACTCCTCGACTACGAAATTGAAATCGAAGGGCGCGAGCAGCGCAAGGGCAACATCTACAAGGCCGTCGTCACCCGTGTCGAGCCGTCGCTCGAAGCCTGTTTTGTCGACTACGGCGAGGACCGCCACGGCTTTTTGCCCTTCAAAGAAATCTCCAAGCAGTATTTCCAACCAGGCGTAGCCGTCAACAACGCCCGCATCCAGGACGCCATCCGCGAAGGCCAGGAACTGCTGGTGCAGGTGGAAAAAGAAGAGCGCGGCAACAAAGGCGCGGCGCTGACCACGTTTGTGTCGCTGGCCGGACGCTATGTGGTGCTCATGCCCAACAACCCCCGTGGCGGTGGCGTGAGCCGCCGCATTGAGGGCGACGACCGCGCAGACCTGAAAGAAGCGCTGGACCAGCTCGAATACCCCAACGGCATGTCCATCATCGCCCGCACCGCCGGCATTGGCCGCAGCGCGCCCGAGTTGCAATGGGACCTGAACTACCTGCTCAAACTCTGGAACGCCATTGACGGCGCAGCCAAAGGCGGCAAAGGCGCTTATCTGATTTACCAGGAATCGAGCCTGGTGATCCGCGCCATCCGCGACTACTTCAACCATGACATTGGCGACATCCTGATCGACACCGACGACGTGTACGAGCAAGCGCAGCAGTTCATGGCCCACGTCATGCCCGAGCACGCCGCCCGCGTAAAGCGCTACCGCGACGACGCGCCGCTGTTTAGCCGCTTCCAGATCGAGCACCAGATCGAATCGGCCTACGCCCGCACGGTACAACTGCCATCCGGCGGCGCCATCGTGATCGACCACACCGAGGCATTGGTGAGCGTGGACGTGAACTCGGCGCGCGCCATCAAAGGCGGCGATATCGAAGAAACCGCCACCCGCACCAACCTGGAAGCCGCCGACGAAGTGGCGCGCCAGATGCGTCTGCGCGACTTGGGTGGCTTGATCGTGATCGACTTTATCGACATGGAAGAAAGCCGCAACCGCCGCGAGGTGGAA